>JAODNA010000075.1 GCA_025465135.1 Frankiales bacterium
GCGCCGTGGAAGATCTCGAGCACCGTCCCGGCGGGGTCGGCGGTGGTGACGAACTCCTGCACGCGGCGGGTGTCCGCCTCGGCGCCGCTCCCCCACTTCACCGGCGAACCCGCGTCCTCGAGCCGGCGTACGACGTCCTGCAGGGCCTGCGCGTCGCGGACTTCCCAGCCGACGTTGACCAGCCGGTCGGTGTCGGCCGGGTGCAGCACCAGCCGCGCGGCGCGGTCGTCGCACCGGAGGTAGAGCGCGTCCGGGTCGGGTCCCTCGCCGACCACCAGGCCGAGCACGTCGACGGCGAGCTCGCGCCAGCGGTCGAGGTCGGCCGTCTCGAGGGTGAGGTAGCCGAGGGAGTGGATCGGAGAAGAGCTCATCAGATCATCGCGTCCTCGATCTCGAGCCCGAACGCGCCCTTGCCGTACATCGCCAGCCAGCGCTCGGTGTCGTTGGCCGCATGCACGCTGCCCGCATGGGCGTCGCGCCAGGCCCGCTCGATCGGGTTACCGGACTTCAGTGAGCGTCCGCCCGAGTTCTTGAACAGCAGGTCGACGGCGTCGACCGCGCGCTCGGTGCCGCGCACCTGGTCGCGACGGGCCCGCAGGCGCAGCTCCTTCGGGATCTCCTCGCCGGCCTCGACGTAGCGCATCTCCTCGCGGGTGTTGCCGACGAGCTGCAACCAGGCCGCGTCGATGTCGGACGCCGCGCGGGCGACCCGCACATGGGCGAAGGGGTCCTGCGCGACCTTCTGGCCACCGTACGAGACGCGAACGCGCTCGCGCATCGTCTCCACATGCGCGTCGTACGCGCCCTGTGCCATGCCGATGATGGGCGCGGTGATCGTGTTGCTGAAGATCGTGCCGAACGGCAGCTTGTAGAGCCCGGACGTGTTGACCTCCTGGCCCGGGCACTTCAGCGCGCTGACGTCGTTGAAGCTCAGGCCGCGATGCGATGGCACGAACGCCTTCTCGATGACGATGTCGTTGCTGCCGGTGGCGCACAGGCCCATGACGTCCCACACGTCGGCGATCGTGTAGTCGCGGCGCGGGATCAGCACGGTGAGGAAGTCGACCGGCTTGCCCTCCGGACCGACGACGAGGGCCCCGAGCAGCACCCACTGGCAGTGATCGGACCCGGACGAGAAGCTCCACCGGCCGGTGAGCTCGTAGCCGCCGTCGACCGGGGTCAGCTTGCCCATCGGGGCGTACGACGACGACACCAGCGTGTCCGAGTCCTCGCCCCAGACCTCCTTCTGCGCGTCGTCCGGGAACAGCCCGATCTGCCACGGGTGGATGCCGATGACGCTGGACACCCAGCCGGTCGAGCCGTCGGCCGCGGCGATCGCCTTTATGACCTCGTAGAAGTCGCACGGGTCGGCCTCGTCGCCGCCGTACCGCTTCGGCTGGAGCATCCGGAACACGCCCGCCGCGGTCAGCTCGGCGATCGACTCCGCCGGTACCCGGCGCGCCTGCTCCGCGGCGATCGCCCGCTCGCGGATCGCGGGCAGCAGGTCCTGGACCGCCTCGTAGACCTTGCTCGGCATGGAAGCCCCTCCGGTTGTCGTCGTGCGAACGCTAGGCACCTGGGGCCGCGCTCGATGACCGAGCGTCCCACTCGATGGGACTGCCGGCGGCGGCCCGCCCGGCCCGGCGACCGAAGTAGGTGCCGTCGCCGAGGGACGTGCCGCTGACGTAGCCCCAGGACGCGAGCCCGCTCGTCGACCGGCCCGCGGCGTAGAGGCCCGGGATCGGCCGGCCGTCGAGGTCGAGCACGTGACCGTCGAGGTCCGTCTGCAGCCCGCCGAGCGTGAAGACGGCGGCGCCGCTGCCGGGCGGGTCGGTGGGGCCGCGGAAGCAGCGCTTGGGGTCGATGGCGGCGTACGGCGCCTCGAGCGGGCGCAGGAACCGGGTCCGCTTGTGGAAGAGCGGGTCCTCGCCGTTCGCGGCGTGCGCGTTGTAGAGCTCGACGGTCTTCTGCAGCGCTCCGGTCGGGATGCCGATCTCGGCCTCGAGCTCCTCAACGGTGCCCGCGACGAAGTGCGGCCGGACGCCCCAGCGCTCGTTCTCCGGGACCTCCTCGTAGCCCTTCTCGTCGAGCACCACCCAACAGTCGAGCCCCTGCCGGAAGAGCGCGGCCTGCCCGATGCGACCCGGGTAGCAGTCCTCGTTGATGAACCGCTGGCCTTGCCCGTTGACAACCATGCCGCGCGCGGCCATGCCGGGGATCAGCGTGATGGCGACCTGACCGGCGGACATGTGCCGTACGGCGGCGCCGACGGCCTGCGCCATCCGGATCCCGCTGCCGTCCTCGCCGCCGCAGCTGACCTTCTCGTGCCCGACGAGCTGCGGCGCGTGCTGCCGCAGCATCTCGTCGTCGTCGACGAACCCGCCGGTCGTCAGCACGACCGCCTTGCGCGCCCGGATCGTCACCGGCTCGCCGAACTGCCGCGCCACGACCCCGACGACGCGGTCGCCATCGACGATGAGCCGCTCCGCGACCGTGTCGGTCTGCGTGCGCGCACCGGCTGCGGTCGCGGCCTCCTTGAGCTTGTCCATCAGCAGCCAGCCGCCGAAGTCCTTCACCGTCGGCCGGTGACCCCTGGGCACGGGCACCGCGCGGTCGGGGAACGGGTAGGCCGCCTCGCCGAGCCACATCAGCCCGTCCTCGGTCGGCGGCACCCAGGTCGGCGCGTCCCACACGCTCGCCGTGAACGGGATGCCGCGCGCGACCAGCCAGTCGTAGTGCTCGACGCTGCCCTCGCAGTACGCCGTGACCTTCGCCTCGTCGCAGTCCGGACCCAGCGCTTCCATGAGGAAGGCCTTCATCTGCTCCGGCGTGTCCGTGAAGCCGCAGGCCTCCTGCAGCGCCGTACCTCCACCGAGGTAGACCTCGCCGCCGGACAGAGCGCTCGCTCCCCCGGGACCGCTTGCCCGCTCGAGGACGAGCACGTCGGCGCCGGACGTGGCCGCCTCGTAGGCAGCCGAGCCACCGGCGCAGCCGAAGCCGACGACGAGCACGTCGCACTCCAGGTCGCCCGGACCGATCTCGGCCGCATCAACAGGAGCTACCGACCCTCTTCGTGCCACAGCGAGGAGACTAGAACGTGTTCCACTTCCCGCGCTAGGGTGCCCCGACTTCGTCGAGTGGTGGCTCACGCCCCATCAGCGGGGTCGGAACAGGGGCGCAAGCCACCACTCAACGAGGGGGTCCCGTGGTCCTGGAGCGGTTCCGGTTGGACGGGAAGGTCGCGGTCGTCACCGGCGCCGGTCGCGGCATCGGCGCGGCGACGGCGCTCGCGCTGGCGGAGGCCGGTGCCGACGTGGTGCTGTCGGCCCGCACGGAGGACCAGCTCCTCGAGGTGGCGGCGCAGGTCGAGAAGCTCGGGCGGCGCGCGATCGTCGTCGCGGCCGACCTCAACGACCTCGACGCCGTCGCCGGCCTGGCCGACGCCGCGGCGAGCGAGCTCGGCCGGCTCGACATCGTCGTCAACAACGTCGGCGGCACCATGCCGCGGGCGTTCCTGGAGACGTCCCCACGCTTCCTCGAGGAGGCGTTCCACTTCAACGTCAGTACGGCGCACGCCCTGACCCGCGCCGCCGTACCGCACCTGCTGTCAGCCGGCGGTGGCTCGGTGATCGGCATCTCGTCGGTCATGGGCCGGTTGGCCGGCCGCGGCTTCGTCGCCTACGGCACCGCGAAAGCCGCGCTCGCGCACTGGACCCGGCTCGCCGCGATCGACCTCGCGCCACTGATCCGCGTCAACGCGATCGCCGTCGGCTCCGTCGCGACGTCGGCGCTCGAGATCGTCGTCAACGACGACAACCTGCGCGGCGAGGCGGAGAAGAACACCCCGCTGCACCGCATCGGCGATCCCGACGAGATCGCTGCCACCGTGCTCTTCCTCGCATCGGCCGCCGGAGGCTTCGTCACCGGCAAGGTGCTCGAGGTCGACGGCGGCACCGAGCGTCCGGTGCTCGAGCTCGGTCTCCCGGACCTGTCATGACGCTGAAGGTCGTCGCCTGGAGCACGGGGAACGTCGGACGGCATGCACTCGCCGGGATCGACGCGCGGCCGGATCTCGAGCTGGTCGGGCTGTGGGTCTCCAGCCCCGACAAGGTCGGGCAGGACGCGGGGCGCCTCGCGGGACTCGACCGTGACCTCGGCGTACTGGCCACGAACGACGCCGACGCGCTGCTCGCGCTCGAGCCCGACTGCATCCTGCACACGGCGATGGCCGACCACCGGCTGTTCGAGGCGATCGACGACCTGGCGAAGTTCCTGCGCGCCGGCATCAACGTCGTCTCCAGCGGCCCGGTCTTCCTGCAGTACCCCTACGGGACCGCCGACGACATGGCCAAGCCGGTCATCGAGGCGGCCCTCGAGGGCGGCGCGTCGATCTGGGTCAACGGCGTCGACCCGGGGTTCGCCAACGACTGGATGCCCCTCGTCCTGACGAGCGTGAGCGAGCGGATCGACGAGGTCCGCTGCATGGAGGTCCTCAACTACGCGACCTACAACCAGGCGATGATCGTGTTCGACGTCATGGGCTTCGGCCGGCCGCTCGACGCCGAGAAGCCGATGCTGCTGCAGCCGGGCATCCTGACGATGGCCTGGGGCAGCGTCGTCCACCAGATCGCGAAGGGCCTCGACGTCGAGCTCGACGAGGTCACCGAGTGGTACGAGCAGCTGCCGGCTCCGGAGACGTTCGACATCTCATCGGGTGTGATCGAGAAGGACACCGTCGCCGGACTGCACTTCGAGGTCAGGGGCATCCGCAACGGCCGCGCGGTCGTCGTCCTCGAGCACGTGACGCGCCTGCGCGACGACATCGGCCCGGACTGGCCGCAGCCGGCCGGGCAGGGCTGCTACCGCGTCGTCGTGAGCGGCGAGCCGAACTACACGCTCGACCTGCAGCTGCTCGGCACCGACGGCGACCACAACACCGCGGGCCTGAAGGCGACCGCGATGCGCCTCGTCAACGCGGTCCCGGCCGTGGTGGCCGCGAAGCCCGGCCTGCTCACCGCGCTCGACCTCCCCCTCATCACCGGCAAGGGCCTCGTCACTCGCTGACGCGGGCGCGAAGGCGCAGGAGCTCGACGAAGCGGCCGACGGCGCGCACGACGTGGGCCGAGCGGATGGACGGGAACACGTCAAAGGCATGCTGGGTGCCGGGCAGCTCGACGTAGACGACCGGCGAGGTCGACACCGCCCGGAGGCGCTCCACGAACAACCGCGCCTCGGCGACCGGCACGAGTGTGTCGTTGCGGCCGTGGATGACGAGGAACGGCGGCGCATCGGGCCGCACGGCCTCGATCGGTGACGCGTCCCGGTAGACCTGGTCATCGGTCGTCTTCATGACGATCCGGTCCAGCAGGTGGCGCCGTCGTACCTTCGCCGCCTTGGTCCCCGTCTCCCCCACCAGGTCGTAGACGCCGTAGTAGGGCACGCAGCCGGAGACGCTGGTGTCGACGTCCTCGAACCCGGGCTGGTAGCGCGGGTCGTTGGCCGTCAGCGCCGCGAGGGCGACCAGGTGGCCGCCGGCGGAACCACCGGTCAGTACGACGAAGCCAGGATCTGCGCCGTACTCGCTCCCGTGCTCACGCACCCAGGCCAGCGCCCGCTTCACGTCGACGAGGTGGTCGGGCCACGTCGCACGCGGGCTCAGCCGGTAGTTGGGCGCGAAGCAGACCCAGCCGCGCGAGGCCAGGTGGAGCATCAGGGGGCGACCCTGCTCCTTCTTGTCGCCGATGACCCAGCCGCCACCGTGCACCTGCAGCAGGGTCGGGCAGCCGGTGGGGTGGTCGTGGTGCCGGTAGACGTCGAGCCGATGCCGCTTCGACACGTCGGAGTAGGGCACGTCGACGATGCGCTCGACGTCGGGGTGTGTGAAGGACATCGGCACGAAGAACCGGCGCAGCCGGCTGGTCGCCTCGACGTCGGAGTCCGGCTCGGGACCATCCGGGAGCTCGCCGAGCGCGCGATCCGCCACGTCGGCGGCGGACTCGCTCGACCGGATGAGCCGCGCGAGACCGGCGAGCGTGAGCGCCGACAGCAGCAGCGCGAGCAGGCCGCGGGTCCCGTTGACGGCTCCCAGCAGGACGAAGACGACGGTCTCGAGGATGGTCGCCACGACGAGCTGCGGCGCGAGCTCCGCGGTCAGCCACGCCGAGAAGAAGGCCGGCAGCAGGACCAGGGTCGCGCGGAGCGGCCGCACCGCGTTGAGGACTGCCACGAGGCCGGCCGCGGCGACGACGAGGTAGAGGGTGGGCACGGGATCAGTCTGCCCTCTGCAGAGAAGCCCTACTGTTCGTCCCGTGCAGGCGATGAGCGGGATGGACGCGAGCTTTCTCTACTTCGAGACGCCGAGCATGCACATGCACGTGCTCGGGACACTCGTCCTCGACCCGTCGGACATCCCCGGCGGCTGGCGCCGCGACCGCGTGCACAAGCTGCTGCGAGAACGCCTGGACCTGATTCCGCCCTTCCGGCGACGGCTGCTGCAGCCCACGCTGCGGCTGCACCACCCGGTATGGGCCGACGTCGACGACGTCGACCTGCACGACCACATCACGACGGTGACCTGCGCGCAGCCCGGCAGCGAGGCGCAGCTCGAGGAGCTCATCGGCAGCTTCGCCGCGGAGAAGCTGCCTCGGGACCGCCCGCTGTTCCACATCCTCGTCATCGAGGGTCTCGCGGGCGGGCGGGTCGCGGTGGTCATCAAGGTCCACCACTGCGCCGTCGACGGCGTCGGTGCAGCGCGCATCCTCGGCAACCTGTTCGACCTCGTGCCTGAGGGCCGCACGCCGGAGCAGCTCGACGACGCCCGCGCCCTCGTCGCGGCGACCGCTTCGGCGCCCGACCCCGGCCTCGCGGGACTCGTCCTGCACGAGGCAGTCGGCCTGGCGATGCGTCCGCTCGGCGTCGTCAAGCTCGTCCCGCAGGTCGCGAGGTCGGCGGTCAACCTGGTGCTGTCGCGACGGGCCGGCGGCAGCGGCACGTCGGGGGCGATCCCCTTCACCGCGCCGCGCGCGCCGTTCAACGGCACCATCAGCGCCGACCGGGTCGTGTCGCTCGTCGACGTCGCGCTCGACGACATCAAGGCGGTGAAGAACGCCGCGGGCGGCACCTTCAACGACGTCGTCATCGCGATCTGCGGCGGCGCCTTCCGGCGTTACCTGGAGGCCCGCGGCGAACTCCCCGACAGCAGCCTGATCGCCGTCGTACCGGTGTCGGTGCGCAGCGACGACGACAGCGACGCTGCCAACCGGACGTCGGCGATGTTCACCTCGCTCGGCACCGACATCGCCGACCCCCTCGAGCGCCTCGACTCCGTGCGTGCTGCCAACCACGTCGGCAAGGCCGACCAGAAGGCACTCGGCGACGAGCTGATCGTGCAGGCAGCGGAGCTCGCCTCTCCCAACGTCACATCGCTGATCGCCCGGCTGTACTCGACCGCACGGCTCGCGGATCTTCACCCTGTCGTCCACAACGCCGTCATCTCCAACGTCGCCGGACCGCCGATCCAGATCTACTTCGCCGGCGCCAAGGTGGAACGGGTCTTCCCCCTCGGACCGGTCCTGGACGGCCCCGGCCTGAACATCACGGTGGTCAGCTACCGCGACCGCGTCGGCTTCGGGCTGATCGCCTGCAGGGAGCGGATGCCTGACCTCGCCGCCCTGGCCGCGGCGGTCGCACCGGCGCTCGACGAGCTGCTCAGCGCGACGAAGGCGGGCTGAGCAGAGCACGACGCGCCGTGCTAGAACGTGTTCTACCGGGACCGAAGGTGGTGGCGCGTGCAGTTCACGATGTCGGTGGCGATGAGCCAACCCGAGGACTACGCCGACCTGGCGCGGGCGGCCGAGGACGCCGGGTTCGACCAGATCGCCGTGCCTGACTCGATCTTCTGGTCGGAGCAGGTCTCCTCGCAGTACCCCTACACCGGTGACGGCGCCCGGATGTGGACCGAGAAGACCCCGTTCGTCGACCCGTTCCTGGCGGTCGCCGCGATGGGCTCGGTGACCACCCGGATCCGCTTCTGCACGCACGTCGTCAAGGTCGGCGTCCGCGACGCGGTGCTGCTCGCGAAGCAGGTCCAGTCGGCGGCCGTCCTCACTCGCGGGCGCTTCACCTTCGGCGCCGGGGTCGGCTGGCTCCGCGAGGAGTTCGAGTGGTGCGGCCAGCAGTTCGACAAGCGCGGTGCGCGAGTCGACGAGGAGCTGGCGGCGATCCAGCAGATCCTGACCGGTGACTGGGCCGAGATGGCCGGCGAGCAGGTCCGCTTCGGCCGCATCAAGATGCCGCCGGCTCCCCCCTCGCGGGTGCCGATCTACATCGGCGGCCACACCGACGTCGCGCTGCGTCGTACGGTCCGGTTCGGTGACGGCTGGACGAGCGCGATGATCACGTACGACGAGCTGCGCGAGCTCATCCCGACGGTCAACGAGATGCTGCGGGTCGCCGGTCGTGAGACCGAGGGCTTCACCTTCCAGGTTGCGTCGTCGGACCGCTTCGGCCTGGACGGCTACCGCGACCTCGCCTCCATCGGCGTGACCGACATCGTGACGATCCCCTGGCTCTTCTACGGCGTGCCGATCAACGGCCCGCTGGACGCGAAGGTCGACGGCATCAAGCGCTTCGCGAAGAACGTGATCGAGCAGTGGTAGCCGAACATCCCGCGCGGCTGGCGTCGCAGCGGTCGATCGCCGCCGTACAGGCCAAGGACAAGTCGGCCTGGCTCGCGCTGTTCGCGGACGACGCGGTTGTCGAGGATCCCGTCGGGGTGTCCTTCCTCGACGAGACAGGTCTCGGCCACCGGGGGCACGACGCGATCGGCGCGTTCTTCGACAGCAACATCGCACCCGTCGAGGCGATTCGCTTCGACCTGCACGACTCGTTCGCCGCCGGTGACGAGGTCGCCAACGTCGCGACCATCCACATGACGCTGACCGGCGGCGCGACGAGCCGCTGCGAGGGCGTTTTCGTCTACCGGGTGCGTGATGACGGAAAGCTGGTCAGCCTCCGCGCGTTCTGGGAGGTCGACCGGATGATGGCGACGATCTCCTCGCCGTGACCGAGCTCGACGACCTCGCCGTCGCGTTCGCGGCGCTCGCCAGTGCCGCCGGTCGCGTCGTGATGGACGTCTACGCGACCGACTTCGCCGTACGGCGCAAGGCAGACTCCTCCCCCGTCAGCGAGGCGGACGAGGCGGCCGAGGCCCTGCTCGTGCCGGGTGTGGCGACGCTGCTGCCCGGCGTGCCGATCCTCGCCGAGGAGGCGGTGTCGCGCGACGGCCTGCTCGACGTCGGCAGCGAGTTCGTCCTCATCGACCCGCTCGACGGGACCAAGGAGTTCGTGTCCCGCAACGGGGAGTTCACGGTCAACATCGCGCTCATCCGCGCGGGCGTGCCGGTCGCCGGCTGCGTCTACGCGCCGGCCCTGGACCAGATCTACGTCGGCGGTACGACGGCGGCGCGCGGGACGGTGCGTCCGGGCGGCGAGGTGACCGGACTGCGGCCGATGCGGACCCGGCCCTACCCCGCCGAGCTCGTGGCTGTGGCGAGCCGGTCTCATGCCGACGCGCAGACCGCGGAGTTCCTGGCGGAACTCGGCGTGGCATCGACCCGCAGCGCGGGGTCCTCCTTGAAGTTCTGCCTCGTCGCGGGGGGCAGCGCCGACGTCTACCCACGCTTCGGCCCGACGATGGAGTGGGACACCGCGGCCGGCGACGCCGTCCTCCGGGCGGCCGGCGGGACTGTCGCCGACGCCGCGGGCGCGACGTTCCGCTACGGCAAGGCCGCCGAGGGGTTCCGGAACGGGGCCTTCGTCGCCTGGGGCGGGGCTCCACTGCGCTGATCTCTCTGGTAGAACGTGTTCCAGTTCTAGGAGGGCACATGACGAGCGACGCGCGGGACGCGGTGCTGAGCGGCCGCGCCTGGACGGAGTTCTGCACGGCGCTCGAGCAGGCCGGCCAGGTCGTCCTCCGCGAGTCCGCGCCGGCCACTCCCCTCGACCGCGCCGAGGGGTTCCGCTACCTCACCCGGCTGCTGCGCAACAGCCTCTACGCGACGATCGAGAACAGCGACCCGGAGCGGCCGGCGCTCCAGGGACTGGACCTGGTGAAGATCGGGGCCGACAACCCCGACAACGTCTACCTCTCGGCACCGGTCCGCGGCAGCAACACCTACCGCATCACCGGCACCCGCGGCTCGATCTCCTACGTCAGCATCGGCTCGAAGGCCAACCGCTACGCCAAGGACGGCACGATGGCGTCGACCGGTGAGCTGCGCAACGACGACATCGCGGTCGGCGACGACGGCTCGGTCGAGATCCTCGTCAGTGCGGACAAGCACGACGGCAACTGGCTGCCGCTGGCCGAGGACTCCACGATGATCGTGATCCGGCAGTCCTTCCTCGACCGCTCGACGGAGGTCGCCGGCGACTACCGGATCGAGAGGCTGGGCGAGCCGACACCGCCACCGGGACCGTTCGACGCGACGTCGCTGGTCAAGGCCCTGCAGCGCACGTCCCTCGGCGTGATCGGTACGGCGGCGACGTTCGCGCAGTGGACCGAGCTGTTCATGACCCGGCCCAACGAGCTGCCGGACTGGGGCCAGGACATGTTCCAGCGGGCCGGGGGTGACCCGGAGATCTTCTACCTGCACGGCTACTGGCAGCTCGAGCCCGGCCAGGCGTGGGTGATCGAGACCGCGGTCCCGGAGTGCCCCTACTGGAACGTCCAAGTCGACAACTGGTGGATGGAGTCCATGGACTACCGGCACCACCAGGTCACCTTCAACAAGCACACGGCGAAGCTCAACGACGACGGCACAGCGACTTTCGTCGTCGCCGCCGCCGACCCGGGCTGGGGCAACTGGCTGGACACCACCGGTCACACGAGCGGCACCGCGCTGCTGCGTTGGGTCGGCGCTGCCGACCACCCGCTCCCGACCTGCCGCGTGGAGCAGCTCTCATGACGCTGGCCGTCGACGAGCTGGTGAAGGCCGCCGTCGACAAGGGGGGCACCGCCGACTTCGGTGACGAGTGGTTCCTCGAGCCACTCGCAGTGCTCGTCCAGTCGCTGAACGACGAGGGGCGGCTGTCCGAGATCGGCGAGCAGATGACCGCGCGTCGCCTCACCGCCCTCCTCGTCGACCGGCTTCGACTGCGCGCGCTGCAGCGCGAGCACCCCGAGATCCTCGACGAGGACGTGCGCCTGGCCGCGGAGATCTGCGGCCTCCCCCGCACCGGCAGCACGCTGCTGCACCGGTTGCTGGCGGCATCACCGCAGCTGACCTCGACCGCGTCGTGGGAGTGCTCCTACCCCCTTCCCTTCCCCGGTGAGGGTCCGGACGCCTCCGAGCGCAAGCGCCGGGCGCGGGAGCGGATGGAGGCGTTCCTCGCCCTGTCGCCGGAGTTCGCGCAGATCCACACGGTGACCTGGGACGGTGCGGAGGAGGACGTGCTCCTGGTCGACCGCAGCTTCACGTCGATGAGCTTCGACAGCTTCTACTGGGTGCCGTCGTACGGCATCTGGCTGCGCAGCTTCGACCAGAGCAAGGCGTACGGCGAGCTGCGCGAGTGGCTGCAGGTCCTGCAGTGGCAGGACGCGTCGCGGGCCGGCCGTCGCTGGGTGCTGAAGTCGCCGCACCACCTGACGGCGGCCAACACGGTGCTCGACACCTTTCCGGACTGCCGGATCGTCATGACGCACCGCTCCCCCGTCCAGGCGGTTCCGTCGTACGCCTCGATGGTCATGTCGATGACGAGCCAGTTCAGCGACGCCGCCGACCCGGTCGCGATCGGGCGGTACTGGTCGGAGCGGTTCCAGGAGACGCTGCTGTCGTTCGCGTCGGTGCGCGAGTCTCGCCCGGACCGGTTCGTCGACGTGCACTTCAAGGCCATGTTGGCTGAACCGCTGCAAGAGGTACGCCGGGTGATGACGGCTCTGGACATGACGCCGGGTGCGGCCGACGACGCCGCCTGGGAGGCGTACCTCGCGCAGAACCGCGCAGAGCGACATGGCAAGCACGACTACACCGCGGAGACCTTTGGGCTCTCCGACGACCAGCTCGCGAAGGACTTCGCGTTCTACACGGAGGCGTACCTGTGATCCTCAAAGGCGAGGTTGTCGTCGTCACCGGCATCGGCGCCGGGATGGGCGCGAAGCTGTCCGCGCGGGTCGCGGCCGAGGGCGGCAAGGTCGTGATGGTGTCGCGCTCCACCGATGTCATGGAGGGCGTGCAGAAGGAGATCGAGGCCGCCGGCGGCGAGGCGCTCTGCGTGCCGGCCAACGTCGTGAAGGAGGAGGACTGCGCGCGGGTCGCAGCGGCTGCCGTCGAGCGCTTCGGCCGCATCACCGGGCTGGTCAACTCCGCCTACGCCCACCCCGGCTTCCACGACCTGTTGGACACCCCGGACAAGCTGCTGCGCCGGTCGATGGACGTCGTGTTCTTCGGGGCGCTGGCGATGACGAAGGCCGTCGTACCGCACATGAAAGCCGCCGGGCACGGCTCGATCGTCAACGTCGGGACGATGACGACGCGCAAGCCGATGCGCGGCGAGGGCGGCTACGCCGCGGCCAAGGCGGCGATGGGCAACGCGACGCAGTTCCTCGCGCTCGAGCTGGGCGAGCACGAGATCAGGGTCAACCAGGCGGTGATGGGCTGGCTCGACGGACCGGGCGTGCAGTTCTACCTGCAGATGACCGCAGACGAGAAGGGCATCACGACCCAGGACGTGTACGACGACATCGCCTCGCGCAACCCGCTCGGGCGGATCCCGACCGACGACGCCTGCGCGAAGGCAGTGCTGTTCCTGCTGTCGGACTACGCGAGCGAGATCACCGGTGCGGTGCTCGACGTCAACGGCGGGGAGTTCATGCCCCCGTGATGGAGATCCGGTCCGTCACGGTTGACATCGAGGCGCCCCAAGCGTTCGTGTGGGAGGTGCTGCTCGACTACGCGAGCTATCCCGTGTGGAACCCGTACACGGTGCGCGTCGCGTCGACCTGCCTGCTCGGCGATCCGGTCGACCTCTACCTGCCTGATCCCCTGAAGCCGGGCACGCTGATGCACCAGCGCGAATGGGTCTGCCTCGTCGAGCCGCCGGCGCGGTTCGCCTACGAGATGCACCCCACGCCGGAGCTCGACGTGCATGCCCGCCGGGACCAGTACGTCGAAGCGACCGGTCCGGATGCCTGCCGCTACTGGACGGCGGACGTCTTCAGCGGGCCCCTCGCCGATCTGGTGATGGAGCACAGCGGCGCCTGGGTGAAGGCCGGCTTCGACGCGGTCGCGGTCGCGCTGAAGGCCCGCGCCGAGGCACTCTGGGCGTCATGCGCGTCCAGCTGACCGGCACGTTCACCCTGCCGGCGCCGATCGACCGCGTCATGCCGCTGTTCACCGCCGAGGGCGAGCGCGGGTGGGCACCCGGCTGGGAGCCGACGTACCCCGACTCCGCCGAGCACCAGGTCGGCCAGGTGTGGACGACCGCCGGGCCGGAGACCCTCTGGGTGACCGTGCAGGCCGACGACGCCTGCGTCCGCTACGCGCGGGTTGCCCCCGGTCTCAGTGCCGGCATCGTCACCGTGGCCTGCCGCGAGAGTGCGGACGGCACAGAGGTGACGACGTCCTACGACATGACCGCGCTGTCGCCGGCCGGCGAGCGGCGGCTGGCGGACTTCGCTGCCTCGTACGACGAGATGCTCGAGCACTGGCGTGTCTACACCTCCGCGGCGTTGCACAAGCCAGGGCCGGCCGTTGAGGGTCGGGAAGCAACCCGCTTGCCGGGCTGCTAGCGGGTCGGATCCCGACCCTTGCAACCCGAGGCGAGCCGCGGCAGGGTGCGAGCTGTGGCACAGAAGCGAGTGATCCGCGTCTGGTGGCGGATCAGCAACCCGCTGGCCCGGCCGCTGGCGGGGCTGGCGCCGTGGTGGGTGCTGCTGGAGACGACCGGACGACGGAGCGGCCGGCGCCGTCGCACGCCGCTCGCGTCCGGTCCCCGCGACAGCACCGGGATGTGGCTGATCGCCGTGCACGGTCGCCACTCCGGCTGGGTCCTGAACGCGGAGGCCCGGCCCGAGGTGCGGATCCGCCATCGCGGTCGGTGGCGATCCGCCACGGCGCGACCGGCCGACTGGGACCCCGCAGTGATCGCGCGGTTCAACCGCTACGCCCGGTCCGGGCCCGGGCTGCTCGGGTGGGATCCGGTGCTGGTGCGGCTGGACTTCGTCTAGGCCCGTATGTCGAGGGACCAGCCGCGGTCCTCGTGCCGCTCGCGGATGCGCCAGCCGTCCGTCGTGCGCACCAGGACGTCGCGGTACCAGAGCCCGCAGAACAGCACCTGCCGCTCGTCCGTGACGACCATCGGGTTGAAGCAGATCGTCCGGACCCGTGCGGTGTCCCCGTCGATGTCGAACGTGCTCGTCGCCGCGAGGTGCTGGAAGCCGGCAAAGGACGGCATCACGGAGGCCAGGAACGCCTTCTGCTCGGCGAGCGACCCACGGATGCCGCCCATCTCCGTGTAGTCGATGACCGCATCGGCGGTGAACAGCGCGTCGAGGTCGTCCCACGCGCGCCCGTCGATCGCCGCGCTGTAGCGCGCGAGCAGGTCGCCGATCTCCATCCGGTCGGAGATCTCCTGCAGGGACAGCACTAGCGGACTGCCCTTCGCCGTACGCCGAGTGCCACAGCGAGCAGCAGCAGACCGAATCCGGCGACGACGGGTGCACCCGTGCGGGGCAGCTGTTGCGGTGCGGGACCGGCTGCCGGCGGACGCGCGACCGGGCGGCCCGGCGCGGCCGCTGCTGCTTCCAGGTGGCCGGCGTAGCCACGGGTCTGGCCGTTCTGCGCGACGCAGCCGGCCGAGGACGGCGCCGGGCCGCAGTCCTGGGTGAACGACCCCCAGGGCTGTCCACCGGGGGTGATTGCCGCGCCGATGAAGTCGTTGCCGAAGACCTGGATGTCGAACGGCGGAGGGAACGGCACCTGGTTGTTCAGCGGTCCGGGCAGCTGGAAGGTGCCGCCGCCCTGCACCTGGTCACCGAAGAGCAGCGGGCGCTTCGGGTCGTTGACCTGCCCGCTCGTCAGCACAGGCGAGGCGCCGCGGGCCAGCGATGCGGCTGCTCCCTGGGCAGAGGTGATCCAGCCGTCCCACGTGGTGGCACCTGCCTTGTGGCCGAGGTAGGCGACAGCGACCTGGTCGCCCTGCACGGCCATCGACCAGTGCAGCACCGACGCAAGGCCGGGGGCGAGCAGGTCGGCCGGCCGGCTCCAGGTGCGGCCGAAGTCACGAGACACCCGCAGCATCAGCGTCGTCCGGGCTTCCAGGGTCTCCTCGTCGACGAGGTAGAGCACGTCGCCCGCCCCGATCCGCAGGTCCGACAGCCCCAGGTTCAGGCCCGGTCCGGTGGCGGGCAGCGGCAACGTGACCGGTGCACCGTCGGAGCGCTTCACCACCGGGAACGTCGCCGCCTCATCCGTGCTGCGGGTGAGGTAGGTGGACCCACCGCACGAGACCATCAGGTACAGGGAGCCATCCGAAGCCGGCTGCGGATAGGACCCGTCGATCGCCGAGTAGTCCTCCCCCGCGTTGCCGCACTCGCTGTGCACCGGCGGTGCGGCCCGGAGCACGATGCCCTTGTCGACCCACGTGCTGCCGCCGTCCAGAGACGCGTAGCAGGAGCGGGAGGTGATGGCCGGGCTCGTGAAACCGACGTTGCTGTTGGCGCAGAAGTAGACGACGTCGGGGTAGCCGACCGGCTTCGCACCTCCGGCAGGCGCAGGCGCGGAGGTGAAGCGGGGGTTCTCGGGCAGGAAGACCGTGTCGATGGCCGCGTGGTGCCAGGTCTTGCCGTCGTCCGGGCTCCACAGCAGGTGGGCCGGGCCTTCCTGCTCCGCCCCGAGCTGGGGCGCGAGCGGGATCGGCCCGTAGTCGGCGAAGAACAGCCGGCCGGTGACCGGGTCGGCGTAGTCGCCGTGGTCGGTCGGGTTCCAGGTCAGGCCGAGCGGCTTGATGAGCTGCCACGACCGGCCGCCGTCCTTGGTGACCGCCTGCCCGGCCGGGCTCGCGTTGGACTGCGTGTCCTGACCGACCGGCACCGGCGCCGTGCCGGTGCCGAGCAGGTCGTGGGGCAGTACGGCGGGCGTGAAGAACACCGCACCGGACTTCGTCGCCACCAGGTGCGACTCCGCGCCGGCGAAGCCGGTCGTGCCCCCGCATGCCACGAGATCCCTCGACAAGGTCGGCCGCGATCCCGCGGGCGCATGCCGGACGACGGGCGGCAGGCCCTTGCAGGAGGGCGCGGACGCCGTGGGGGCGGCAGACACCGGGCCGACCGCGGTGAGGGCGGCGCAGCACAGCAGGCCGGCACCCAGGAACCCTGCTCGTCGCACGGTGCGCATGCTGCTCCTCATGGGGACGTCGGCGCCAGTCGCCGTACGACGTACTCCGTCATCGGGGCCACCTGGATCGTGTCCATGTCGATGAACGACGTGACCTCGCCGAACACCCGCCGCTGGTTGGCCCGCAGCCGCTCCGGATCTCCGCCGGAGACGTAGAAGCGGTGCGGGTCGAGGAAGTCGGCCACGTCCGGTGCGGACTCGGTCACGATGCCACGCACCGGCGGCGCGCCCGGACGGAGCGACCGGAAGACCTCGTTGCGGACGTACGACGTGAACGGGTGGCACTCGGCGGTCGTCGCGCGGTGCAGCCCGTGCCAGCAGCGGTAGAGCTCCCCCTCGCTCAGCCCCGCCGGCTTGTCGAACAGCGTCACCAGCGTGAGCCCCGGGGAGCGCGTGCCCTCGGCCCAGGTGAAGGCGTCGCCGTACGGCGTCGGCACCGACTCGCTGACCAGCCACGCGGCGCCCGCGCCGGGCCGCCCAGGCAGGACGAACAGCTCGGGCAGGTCCTGGTAGCTGTCCAGCCAGAGCGATGCGAGGCCGGTGAGCAGGCCGCCGCCACCGTGGTTGCTCCCGTGCCGGAGCTCTGCGTGCTCCGGCGACTCGACGTGCACGGTCGCCGCCCGCACCGCGGGCGCGTCGGCGAGCAGCGGCACCAGCACGTCGGCCAGTGGCGGTACGGCGCTTTCCGGGTCGCGCCACCAGGCGACGCAGACCTTCTCCACTAGAGCGTCAGGTCCGCGAGCTGTCGCAGCACAGCCGGATCGCTGACGCCGCCGATCAGCAGGGTGGTCACCGGACCCGAGCGCCAGAGCTCGAGCCGCTCGGCGATGCGCTCCATCGGACCGCACAGCGCGATGCCATCAGCCAGCTCGTCCGGCACGGCCTTGACGGCGCCCTCCCGGTCACCGGCGAGGAAGAGCTCCTGCACCTGCGCCGCCTCGTCGCCGAAGCCCATGCGGCTGACGACGTCGAGGTGGAAGTTCTTGCCCTTCGCGCCCATGCCGCCGATGTAGAAGCCGAGGTACCACTTCACGATGTCGATGGCGGCCTGCACGTCGTCGTCGACGACGACCGTCACCGGGCACGCGATCTCGAACCCCGGCTTCGCAGCCGCGAGCGCATCGGCGTACATCTGCGGTCCGTGCTCGGCGTGGAAGAAGATCGGCAGCCAGCCGTCCGCGATCTCGGTCGAGAGCTCGACGTTCTTCGGTCCCTCAGCGCCGAGGTAGACAGGGATGTCCGGGCGCAACGGGTGGCAGTTGGCCTTCAAGGGCTTGCCGAGGCCGGTGCCGCCGGGGAACGGCAGGGGGTAGTGCTCGCCGCCGTTCGTGACCGGCCCCTCACGCCGCCAGACGTCGCGCAGGACCTGGACGTACTCGCGGGTGCGCGCGAGCGGCTTCGGGAACGGCACGCCGTACCAGCCCTCGACGACCTGCGGGCCGCTGACGCCGAGGCCGAGGATCATCCGGCCGCCGGAGAGCCGGTCGAGAGTGAGGGCGGTCATGGCCGTCGCTACCGGGGTGCGCGCGGAGATCTGGCACAGGCCGGTGCCGAGCTTGATCCGGGAGGTGTGGGCACCCACCCAGGCGAGCGGTGTGAAGACGTCGGAGCCGTAGGACTCCGCGGTCCACACGGAGTCGAAGCCGACGTCCTCGGCGGCCTTGACGAGCGGCAGCTGGTCGCCCGGTCCCTCGCCGACCCAGTAGCCGAGCATGAGGCCGAGCTTGAGGTCAGCGGTCATCGCGTGGCAGTCCCAGGATCCGCTCGCCGATGACGTTGCGCAGCACCTCGCTCGTGCCGCCGGCGATGGTGAGGCAGCGGGTGTTGAGCATCGTGTGGCCGAGCCGGCCCGCTGCCCCCTCCGCAGTGACGCCCTCGGCGCCGACCAGCTCGTAGCGCAGCTCGGCGGCGTCCTGCTGGTGCTTCATGCCCACCAGCTTGCGCACGCTGCTCGCCGGACCGGGGTCGGCGCCCGACAGCCGGCGCAGCGTCGTGCGGAACGCCAGCAGCGCCTGCCCCTGCGCCTCACACACCAGATGCCCGACGCGGTCGCGCAGCACCGCGTCGACGGCAGGAAGCGCGGCGACGTCGGAGAGCACGTCCTCGACCCCGCGGCCGAACGGGGAGCCGGAGCTCATCGCGACGCGCTCGTTGGCGAGGGTCGTGCGGGCGAGCTTCCAGCCGTGGCCGACCTCGCCGACGACGCAGTCGTCCGGCACGAAGACGTCATCGAGGAACACCTCGTTGAACGCAGCGCGTCCCGTGAGCTCCCGAAGGGGGCGTACGTCGACGCCGGGCGTCTTCATGTCGAGCAGGAAGTAGGTGATGCCCTTGTGCCGGTCAGGGCCCTTGCCCGTGCCGTCGGTGCGCGCAAGCAGGATCGCCCAGTCGGCGACGTCGGCCATGCTGGTCCAGACCTTCTGGCCGCTGATGCGCCAGCCGCCGTCCACCCTCTCCGCGCGTGTCTGCAGGCTCGCGAGGTCGGAGCCCGCCCCGGGCTCGCTGAACATCTGGCACCACACGATCTCGCCGCGCAGGGTGGCCGGCACGAAGCGCTGCTGCTGCTCGGCCGTGCCGTGCGCGACGAGCGTCGGCGCGGCCCACGCGCCGATGACGAGGTCGCGGCGCTTGATCCCGGCGGCCGCCAGCTCCTGGTCGATGACGAGCTGCTCCACGGCGGAGGCGTTGCGCCCCCACGGCTCGGGCCAGTGCGGCATCAGGTAGCCGCCGTCGGCGATCGCCACGTCATCGGGCTTCGTCGCGACGAACGCGCGGACCTCGTCACGCACGGCGTCGGTGTCGCCGAGGTCGAGCTCGAGCCGACGTCGTGCGCCGGCGAGTGCGAGGTCGGCAACCTCACCGCGCCAGCGCGACGGGTCGCCGACGAGGGCCCGCAGCGACAGCGCGCGCTTCAGGACGACGTGCGCGTCGTGCTCCCACGTGTAGCCGATGCCGCCGAGGACCTGCAGGCAGTTCTTCGCGTTGTCGACCGCCGCCTCGACCGCCACGGAGATCGCGACAGCCGCGGCCAGGTCTCGCTCGGGGCCCGCCGGTTCGTCGAGTGCGCGAGCGCCGTCCCAGGCCGTCGCCGCGGCCTGCTCCGCCCGCACGAGCATGTCGGCGCACAGGTGCTTGACGGCCTGGAAGGCGCCGATCGGCCGGCCGAACTGCTCTCTCGTCTTGGCGTAGGACGTCGCGGTGTCGAGCGCCCATCCCGCCAGCCCCGCGGCCTCAGCCGCGACGAGCACGCCCACGAGCAAGCAGACCTCGCGCGCGGTCAGCCCGGGGAGCAGCCGCGACGCCGGAACGGTCACGGCGTCGAGGGAGATCTCTGCCGGCCGCCGAGTGCCGTCCATGCCCGAGAGCCGCTTCACCACGACCTGACTCGACTCCACGACGAACCACACCTGCGCGTCGCCATCACGCGCACCGAGCACCAGCAGGTCCGCGAGGCCACCACCGAGGACGGGGCGCACCGAGCCCGTGACGGAGATCCCGTCGGCGACCGCCGTCGCGCGCAGGCCTCCGACCGTGAGCGCGACGGCACCGGTCGACGTGCCGTCGGCGAGGCCTGGCAGCAGCTCCTTCGCCGGCGTACCGGCCGTCTTCGTCAGCAGCAGCGACGCGAACACCGTTGGCAGCGACGGGCCGTGCGCGAGGGCGCGACCGAGCTGCTCGACAGCGACCGCGAGCTCGACGCCACCGGCGCCCGAGCCACCGGACTCCTCGGCGACGTGCAGCCCGAGCAGCCCTTGCCGGCCGAGGTCCGCGAACCACTCCGGCCGGACCTCGTCGGCTTCGAGCGCGGCGCGCGCGCTGTCCCGGAGACCGGCTCGCTCGGCCCAGCCCCGGACCGCCTCGGCCAGGGCGCCGTGGTCCTCGCTGACGCCGATGGCCATCGCCGTTGCCTCCCGCCGGATATGCGCGGATACTAGAACACGTTCTTGTACGGCGGCCAGCCTGGCTACGCTCAGAGTCGGGGCATGTCCGGCGCGATCCGGGTAGAACCGGTGCTAGTTTCCGGCACGGTTGCAGGGAGAGGCGGACCCACGTGGCGACACCGGCTGGCGCAGCCGTGACGAGCGAGCCCGAGACGACGGCCCAGCGGGCCCGCCGGGCCCGGATCATCCAGGCCACCCTCGCCCTCGCCAGCCGCGGCGGCTACGAAGCGGTGCAGATGCGCGAGGTCGCCGAGCGCTCCGAGGTCGCCCTCGGCACGCTCTACCGCTACTTCCCTTCCAAGGTGCACCTGCTGGTGTCGGCCATGGCGCACGAGCTCGAGCGGATGCGGATCCGGTTGCAGCGCAAAGCGATCCCCGGCACCACCCGGCAGGAGCGCGTCTCCTACGTGCTCGAGCGGTCGACGCACTCCCTGCAGCGCGACCCCAACCTCACCGAGGCGCTGGTGCGGGCGATGATGGCGGCCGACGCGACCGTGGCCGACGAGGTGACCGGGGTCCGCAACCAGATGGCCGACCTCATCATCCAGGCGATGCGCAACGGCAGCGCGCCGTCCGAGGAGGACGTGGCTTACGCCGGCATCCTCCAGGACGTCTGGTTCGCCAGGCAGATCGCGTGGCTCGGCGGCCGGGTCAGCAGCGAGGACATCTGGAACGACATCGAGCAGGCCATCGCCCTCGTGCTGCGCGACTAGCCCTTGTAGTAGAAGTACGGGCCGTCGCAGCGGAAGCCCTTGGCCGGCGTGACCCGGACCCACTGGCCGCCCTTGACCACCGCGCCGAGCCAGCAGGTCGGCGGTTTCTTGCCGGCCGGGTTGGCCGGTGCCAGCATGCCGTCGGCGTCGAAGCTCGTCACCTTGCGGAGCTGCGCCAGGATGTCTGCCCGCTTCGCCTTCGGACCGGCGTCCGTCAGCGCCTTCACGAACATCTGGGCGGATGCCCACCCGTAGACCGCGAACAGGTCGAGTTTCTCGCCCGGAGCGACCTTGTTGGTCCAGGTCTGGAAGTCCTTCACCGCCGGCACCCGATCGGCCTCGTCCTTGTTGAAGAACATGGCGAACTGCTGGTCGTTGTAGACGCCCTCTGCTGCCGCGCCGGCCCGCTGGATGAAGCCCTGGTCGTAGGCGATGCCGCCCGCGAGAAGCGGCCAGTCGACCGCCTGCTGCCTGGCTGCGGTGACCAGCCGCGCGAAGGAGGGCGCGTCGCTCGCGATGACGTAGATCATCTTCACGCCAGCGCGCTGCATGGCGACGATGTCGGCGGTGAAGTCGGTCTCGGCGGCCTGGAAGCCACGCTCGTAGAGGACCTTTCCGCCCAGGGACTCGATGGCCGCCTTGCAACCGGCCCAGGTCGCCGCGCCGCCACCGGCGTTGGCGTAGATCGTGCCGATCGCGCCCCACCGGTCGGCGTACTTCTTCTTGTAGTCCAGCAGCGGCCCGGTGCGCCAGCCGGCGACGAGCGGGGCCACGCTGAAGTTGTTGGGCAGCACCAGCGCCTTGTGGTCGAGCGCGTTGTGGATGTCGGGGATCCCGGGGGTCTTCTTCAGCTCGTCGGCGCCGCAGCCGTCGTAGATGGAGAACGACCCGACGAACGCGAACACCTTCGTCGACAGGTCCTGCGTCTGCTTCGTGTTCTCGTCGCACTGCAGCTGGCCGTCACCGACCTTGAGCTTGAGCTGGCGCCCGTAGACCCCGCCGGCGCTGTTGACCTTGGCGAGGTAGGCCTGGGTGCCGATGACCGCGCCCTGGAAGAGTCCGGGCACCGGGCCGGACAGGTCCGACACGTTGCCGAGCGTGATGCTGGTGTCGGTCACGCCGACGTCGGTGGCACCGCCGTTGCCGCCGGCCGGCGCGGGGGCTCCTCCCCCGGTGCCAGCGGTTCCCGTCGTACCGCTCGTCCCTGCGGTGCCGCTGGTGGCTCCTGTCGTCGCCGCGGCCACGCCGCCGGTGCTGCCACCGCCCCCCGTGCTGCCACCGGTCGTCGCGTCGGTGGTGGCGCCGGTCGTGCCGCCACCGGCGCCGCCCTGGGAGACGAGGGCGCCGCTGGCCGCAGCCCGCCGCTCGGAGTCGCTGAGCCGGCTGCCACAGGCTGTGAGGGAGAGCGCAACGGCCAGCAGGACCGGTACGACGGGGGACTTGCGCATGCGGGGCACCTCGGGGGCTGGGAGCGGCTGGGGCTAGACGGCGGCGGCGGCAAGCGGGTCGCAGAGACCGCACGCCGTCATGCCCGGCTCATCGGGCGAGGCCGGGCGGAGGTTGGCGCGACCGGCGACGACGGCGCACTCCGGCCGGTGCAGCATCGACCCCGTGGAGGTCGCGACCAGGCCGCCGCCCTGACCGTTGCTGGCTGCTGCCGCCGTCCCGGCCAGGCCGGACGCGAGCAGCACCTCGAGGCGGCCGAGCGCCGCGGCCAGGTCCTCCCGGGCGGTGCGGCTCTCCCGCACGAGGAGGGTCTGCCAGTAGGCGAAGTAGACGAAGCCGCCGGCGAACACCAGGCCCACGCCGAGCAGCCCACCCGAGATCAGGTAGGGGATCTGCTCGAACAGCAGCGGTGTCTGCGACGCGCCGATCCAGCCGAGCACCACGACGAGGAAGCCGAGGGGCATCAGCACGCCGCCGAGCAGCAGGAGCCAGCGGTCCAGGTTGCCGCTTCCCCCTCGGCTGCGCAGCCGGCCGACCCGGCCGGCGAGGCGCTCCTGCCTCGCAGCGGGGTCCAGGGCGGGGGCGTCGAAGACGGTCGTGGTCATGGGTTCTCCCCCAGCAGGCAAGCGTTGGAGCGGGCTTCGAGCACACGGTCTGGCAGCTGCTTCATGCCGGCTGCGAGGAGGCCGACACCGAGCAGCCCGAGGATGGCCGCCACCGGCGAGGGCGCTGACGGCAGCGGTGTCCGCTGCGCGGCAAGGGCCGGTGCCACGGCTGCCGGCGGTGCCACGGCCGGCGCGGCGCCCGGCACCTGGACGGCCGGGACCGGTGCGGTGCCGGGGCTCCCTGCCGTACCCGCCGTACCCGGCGTGAAGGCGGCCGGCTGCGGCGGGGTGAAGGCCGGGACGTCACCGAGGTTGAGGTTGAGTCCGCCCCCCTGCACAGCGGCGAGCTGCACCACGGCGCCGCCCAGGATGGCGGTGGCGGTGCCGCCCGGGGTCTTCCACATGAAGATGAGGCTGCCCGCGTTGTAGACGATGCTGCCGCCGATCGGCTTCCCCGAGGGGAGGCTGATCGCGATGCTCATCCCGGCATTCGTGATCGCGGTGTTGACGGCGTCCGACGCCGTCTTGTTGAGCGGCGTGTTGTTGCCGTTGACGGTCACGCCGTGCTCGTCGACCGTCACCGGCACGCCGGCGATCTTCATGTCCTTGACCAGCGTGGTCCCCGTCGCCGAGGCCTTGAGTCCGTCGGTCGTCCCCTTCGCGGTGGACGTCACGGATCCGATCGTGACGACGCCACCGGCGAGCGAGATGTCGTCTGCGTGGCTGTAGGCCTCCGCGACGGCAGTAGTGGGTCCGGTGAGCTGGACTTTGCTGCGGCTCGTCGTGTTGTTGAAGTTGCCGGCCTGGGAGTTGTTGCTCTGCGCGATGTCGGCCCCGGCTGAGACGACGTCGTCCTTGGCCGTCGCTGTCATGGTCATGCCGGGGTACTGCGTGTTGGTGACCGTGTCGGGACCGCTGCCGGTGTGCGCCTCTGCCCGGACCGGGTCGTTGAGGGCCTTGGCCTCCGGCGGGCCCTGCGAGACGATGATGACGCTGCCGATGTTGCCGGCGAGCACGCCCGGCCACGCGACAGAGGAGAGGCCGTAGCCGATCGGGCCGTTGCGGAGCATGGCGACGGTCTCCGGCAGCACGCCTTCACAGCCGCCGGTGCCACCCGGCGTACCGGCGCACTTGTCGCCGTCGTTGAAGCGCACCTGCTCGAGCGGTGCGTTGGCAGCGAGGTTGTAGGAGCCGAACCCGGAGCCGGCCTCGCTGTCGGCGGCCGCCAGTGACGGCACCAGCACCGCCGACGCAAGGGCGGCACAGCCGGCCCCGATCAGTCCGATCGCGCGGGCACGTCTCATGCCGCACCTCCCAGGTAGGCCTCGGACACGAAGTCCGCGACGTCGGCCGGCTGACCGACCATGGCGATCCGTCCCTGCGTCATGACAGCGGCGTAGTCGGCGACTGCGAGCGCCGTGCGCGCGAACTGCTCGACGAGCAGGATGCTGATGCCCTCGGCAGCCAGCGCGCGGACGACCTCGTAGAGCTCGGCCACGATGAGAGGGGCGAGGCCCATCGAGATCTCGTCGAGCAGCAGCACGCCGGGGTCGGTGACCAGTGCGCGCGACATGGCGAGCATCTGCTGCTCGCCCCCGGACATGGTGCCGGCGAGCTGCGAGCGACGCTCACCCAGGCGGGGGAAGCGCGCGTAGGCCTTGTCCTGCACCTCGCGCAGCGACAGCGACGTGGCGTAGGTCCACATCCGCAGGTTCTCCGCGACCGTGAGGTTGGGGAAGATGCCGCGGCCCTCGGGGATCCGGCAGACCCCGGCCTTCGAGAGCGCCTCGGGCGCCGCACCGTTGACGTGGGCACCCGCGACGTGGACACAGCCACGGGACGGCCGGATCTTGCCCGAGCAGATCTGCAGCGTCGTCGACTTGCCGGCGCCGTTGGGTCCGAGCAGTGCGAACACCGAACCGACGGGTACGGCGAGCGAGACGCCGTGCAGGACCTCGATCCGGCCGTAGCCGGCGACGATGTCGTGCAGCTCGAGAGCCGGCGCTGAGCTCATGCGGCACCTTCTACGTCGGCACCGAGGTAGGCGGCCTGCACGACCGGGTCGGACTGCACCTCTGCCGTCGTGCCGACGGAGATCACCTTGCCGAAGTCGAGCACGTGGATGCGGTCGCAGACCCGCATGACGAGGTCGACGTCGTGCTCGACCAGCAGGATGGCGGTGCCGCCGGCGGCGAGGTCGAGCAGCAGGTCACCGAGCGCCTCGGTCTCGGTGCTGTCCAGGCCGGAGCCGGGTTCGTCCAGCAGCAGCAGCCTCGGGCGGGTGGCGAGTGCGCGGCCGAGCTCGACGAGGCGGGCCAGACCCGTGGGAAGCGACTCGACCCGCATCTCCGCGACGTTGCGCAGTCCGACCCGATCGATGACCTCGTCGGCGACAGCACCCGGGTCGGAGCCGTCGCGTGACCAGCCGCGGCGGAACTCGGCGGCGGCGAGCACGTTCTCGCGTGCCGTCAGTGAGCCGAAGACCTCGAGCCGCTGGAACGTCCGGGCCATGCCGAGCCGGGCCCGCCTGTACGGCGACAGCCGGCTCACGTCGCGGCCGCCGACGAGGATGCGTCCCGACGTCGGCTTCTCCAGCCCGGTGATGACGTTGAACGTCGTCGTCTTGCCCGCACCGTTGGGCCCGATGAGGCCGGTGATCTGCCCGGCGTACGCGGTGATGTTGGCAGCGCTCACCGCGGTGACGCCGCCGAACCGGACGGTCACGTCCTCCACGGACAGCACCGGTGCGTCCTGCTCAGACTCCGACAAGGCGCACCTCCTCGTAGTCGAGGGCGGTCGCGGCAGCGGGGTTCACCGGCGGTCCGGAGCGACGCGCCCGCAGGCGTTCGGCCGCGTCAGCGATGCGGCCGCCGATGCCGTTGGGGTCCCGGCCGATGCTGACCGCGGCGATACCGGTGAGCAGGTAGCTGAGCGGCCAGTTGGACGGCACGTGCTCCTGGAGCGTCGGGAACGAGGCGAGTACGACGCCACCGAAGAGCGCTCCCGTGACCGTGTTGATCCCGCCGACCCGCAGCAGCAGGAGCATGGTCAGGCTGGCGAGCGCGACGAAGTCGTTGGGTCCGACCTGACCTCGCAGACCGCCGAACAGCGCTCCGGCGAAGCCCGCCATGCCCGCGGAGACGGCGAACACCGCGAGCTTGGTGATGTTGATGTTGACGCCGAGCGTCGCGCATGCCGCCGGTGAGTCGTTCAGTGCGGCGAGCTGCCGTCCGTAGCGACCGCGGCGGATCGCGAGCACGAGGACGGAGCAGGCCACGAAGACGACGGCGAGCAGCACGAGGTAGGCCTCACCGCTCTTGAAGGAGACCCCGGGCAGGTGCAGCCTCGGCACGTCGAGGCTGCCGCCCGCACCGAACACCCGGTTGAAGAACACCAGGTCCGCTGCGCTCGCGAACGCGAACGTCGCGAGCGCCAGGTAGAGCCCGCGCAGTCGCAGGGTCGGCAGGGCGACGGCAGCGCCCGCGGCAGCCGACAGCGCGACCGCGGCCAGGACGCTGAGCAGCGAGCCGCCACCCCACGTCCCCATGGCGTAGGAGCCGAGGCCGACGAAGGTCAGCTGGCACAGCGAGACCTGGCCGCCGTAACCGGTCAGCAGGACGAGCGAGAGCAGTGTCAGGGCGAAGATGAGGGCCTTGCTGCTCGTGACGACGTTGGAGCTCGACAGGTGCGGGGCCGCGACGGCGACGACGACCACGAGGGCAGCGCCCCAGGCCACCGACGACCGCAGCCCGGCAGCCCGCGGCGCCGGGGGGCCGATCAGCGAGCCGCTGCGGAGCCGGGCCGACGGGAGGGTCACGAGCATCACGAACAGGAACGCCATCGGGATGACCGACTGGTTGTCGCGGATGAACCCGGCGAGCGGGTGCCAGATGCGTCCGGCGTCGGGCCCGTAGATCTTCGCCGCGTTGACCATCAGGCCGAGCGCGATCGCACCTGCCGCGGTCAGCGGCAGGCTGCGGAGCCGGCCGACCAGGGCGGCGGCGTAGCCGTTGATGACCAGCAGGGTGAGCGTGAGGATGTCGAGGTTGACGAGCGGCGCGAGCAGGATGCCGGCGAGTCCGGCGAGGGAGGCGCCCAGCGCCCACGACAGCTGCTGGACGCGAGCCGGCGAGGCGCCGGCCATCGCGGCGAGGTCGGGGTCGTCGACGACGCCCCTCATGGCGATGCCGATCCTGGTCTGTGAGAACAGCAGCTTCAACGCGACCGCGACCGCGATCGCAACCACGACCACGACGATCTGGTGGTACGTCACCGACAGGGTGCTGATGCGCACCGAGTGCCCGGCGAAGAACGGCGGCACGATCCGGACCGCCGTGCCCTTCCAGATCACGTTCGCGACGCCGATGAGCAGCAGCAGCAGAGCCAGGGTGATGACGATGGCGAGGTCCACAGAGGCCCCGCGGATGGGCCGGATGAGCAGCCGCTCGATCACCGCCCCCATGAGCGGCGCGGCCACGAAGAGCGTGGCGAACAGGGCCACCGGCACCGGCCAGCCCCACCCGATCGCGAACTGCCAGTAGATGAAGGCGGCGATCATGCCGATCGCGCCGTGGGCGAAGTTGAAGATGCCCGACGTCATGTAGGTCACGACCAGGCCGGTGGCCGTCAGCGCGTAGATGCAGCCGACCACGAGCCCGGTCACGAGGAAGGTGAGGAAGAAGGTCACCGGCTCCCGTTCCGTTCGGCTGGGATCGACGCGGACCGAGCTGCGTACAACCTGCTCATCGTGGTCGTTTCACTCGTGTGTGTCGAGGGAGGTTGCCGCTCACGACAGGCTGTAGAAGTCGCTGGCCACGAAGCCCTGGGCCGGGTCACGCTCGGCGAAGTAGCTGCCGAGCGCCCCGTCGAGGTCCGCGACGGTCCAGGCCGGGCCGCTCGCGTCGAACCGCTTCTCCACGGCTGGCGCGCTGGCGAGCACGACCATGGGCCCGTAGGCGACGAACACCTGCCCCGTGACGGCCGCCGCAGCGGGGGCTGCCAGGTAGGCGACGAGGGGCGCCACGTGGTCGGCCGACAGCGGGTCGGGCTCGTCCGCAGGCGCCTCCCCGAACACGTTGGCGGTCATGGCCGTCCTGGCCCGCGGGCAGATCGCATTGGCGCGTACGCCGAAGCGGCTGCAGCCCTGAGCCGTGGAAAGGGTCAGGGCGGTGATGCCGGCCTTGGCGGCGGCGTAGTTGGGCTGGCCGGGCGAGCCGAAGAGGAAGGCCTCCGAGCTGGTGTTGATGACGCGGGCGTAGACCTCGCCACCGGTGGCCTTGGACTGATCCCGCCAGTAGCCCGTCGCGAACCGCGTCATCGCGGCGTGGCCCTTGAGGTGGACGCCGATGACGGTGTCCCACTCCTCCTCGGAGATGTTGAAGATGAGGCGGTCGCGGAGGACACCGGCGTTGTTGACGAGGATCTCGAGGGAGCCGAACTCCTTCACGGCGGTCTCGACGAGCGTGCGTGCGGTGTCCCAGCGCGAGACGTCCCCGGGAGCCGCGCTCGCGTCCGCGCCGGTCGCACGGATCTCCTCGACGACCGTGTGAGCCGCGTCCGCGTCGTAGTCGTTGACGACCACGCGGGCGCCGGATCCAGCGAGGGCGAGGGCTTCGGCCCGGCCAAGGCCTTGACCCGCGCCGGTCACGAGCGCGACCTTGCCGTCGAGTCGGAGCGCTTCGTTCGTCACGCTGGGCACTCCGATCTCAGACGAGGTCGGCGGCGAGTGCGGCGCCGAGACGGAGCAGCTGCGCGGTGGCGCCGCCGAGGGTCAGCTCCAGCTGCTTGGACCAGCGGAAGTAGCGCGACAACGGGTACTCGACGTCGACGCCGACACCACCGTGGACGTGCTGGGCCGCATGCGCGACGCGGTGGCCGCCCTCGCAGGCCCACCACTTCGCGACGCTCGCCTCGTCGCGGCCGGGAACCCCCGCGTCGAGCAGCCAGACCGCCTGCAGCGTGGTCAGTCGCATGGCCTCCACGTCGATGTAGGCATCCGCGAGCCGGTGCCCGACCGCCTGGAAGGTCGCTACAGCGCGGCCGAACTGCTCGCGACCGGTGGTGTACTCCGCGGACATCGAGAGGGCCCGGCCGCTGACCCCCAGCGCCGTCGCGGCGAGCCCGGTCAGCGTGCGGTCGAGCAGCCAGGCGAGGACCTCCGCGCCTCGGTCCGGGCCGGCCAGGACGTCGTCGGCGGGCACTGCCACCTCGACCAGCTCCACCTCGGCCTGCGGCTGCCCGTTGGTCGCGGTCTGCGCCCGCAGCGTCACCCCGGTCGCGGTCGGGTCGACCAGGACCACCACCGGCCGCCCGTTCGGGTCCGTGGCCGGCACCAGGATGCGCCGGGCGAGAGAGGCGAACGGCACCGCCGACTTCAGACCGCTGATGCACAAGCCGCTGCTGTCTGGCGTCGCGGTCGTAAGCGGCCGGGCCGGGTCGTCGCGGCCGCTCTCCGTGAGGGCCGCCGTCAGGAGCGCTCCGCCGGCAGCGACATCATGCAGGTCGCGACTGCGCTGCGCAGGCGTACCGAACGTGTCGATCGCCATCGCCGCGAGCACCGTCTCCAGCAGCGGGACAGGCGCGACGTGCGCACCGACCTGCTCGAGCAGCAGGGCGAGCTCGGTGAAGCCCATCCCGCCGCCTCCGACGTCGGCTGCCAACGCGGCGCCGACGACACCGGCATCCGCGAGCTGACGCCAGAGGTCCTCGTCGTACCAGCCGCCGTTGTCCTCGAGCTCCCGCAACCGCTTCGGTGTTGCCCGCTCACCAAGGATCTGCGTGGCGAGCCCGACCAGCGCCTGCTGGTCCTCGGTCGTCGTGAAGTCCATCCCGCTACCTCGGCGCTCTCGGCATCGCGAGCCCGACCATCGCGATGATGTCGCGCTGGATCTCGTTGGTGCCGCCGCCGAACGTCAGAACAAGCGTGTTGCGCATCGCGCGCTCGAGGTCGGCACCCAGCACCGCCCCGGCGGAGTCCTTCGTCAGCGTCGACGCGGGGCCGATGATCTCCATCAGCGCGCGGTAGGCCTCGAGGTAGAACTCGCTGCCGAAGACCTTCACTGCCGACGCATCAGCAGGGTTGAGCGTCCCCTCGGTGACGCTCCAAGCCACCTTCCAGTTGAGCAGCTTGAGGAACTCGACCTTCGCGTGCAGGCGCGCGAGCGAGACCTGCACCCACTCCTGGTCGATGACGCGCCGGCCGTCACCGAGCTTGGTGTCCTGCGCCCATCGGCGAACGTCCTCGATCTTGCGCTGGACCATGCCGGCGCTGCTGAGGGCGACGCGCTCGTGGTTGAGCTGGCTGGTGATAAGGCGCCAGCCCTCGTTCTCACCGAGGACGACGTTCTCCACCGGCACGCGCACGTTGTCGTAGTACGTCGCACTCGTGTAGCCGCCGCCGATCGTGTGCACCGGCGTGTAGCTGAAGCCCTCGGAGTCGGTCGGCACGATGATGATGCTCAGGCCCTTGTGCCGCTTCGCGTCGGGGTCGGTGCGGCAGGCCAGCCAGATGTAGTCGGCGTGCTGGATGAGGCTGGTCCACATCTTCTGGCCGTTGATGACGTAGTGGTCGCCGTCGCGGACCGCCGTCGTCTTCAGGCTGGCGAGGTCGGTGCCGGCGCCCGGCTCGCTGTAGCCGATCGAGAAGTGCAGCTCGCCCTTGAGGATCTTGGGCAGGAAGAACGCCTTCTGCTCATCCGTGCCGTAGGCCATGATCGTCGGCCCGACCGTGTTGGTCGTCAGGAACGGCACCGGCACGTGGGCCCGCTGCGACTCGTCGAAGAAGATGTACTGGTCGAGCAGCGTGCGGCCCTTGCCGCCGTACTCCTCCGGCCACGCCAGCCCGAGCCAGCCGTCGCGCCCGAGCTGACGGACGATGTCCTTGTACGCCGGACCGTCCAGCTCGCCCTTGCTGAGCGACTCGATCCGCTCGCGGGTCATGAGCGTGGCGAAGTAGGCCCGCAGCTCGTCGCGGAGGGCGGACTGCTCCTCCGTGTACGTCAAGAACATGCCGGTCCCAGTGTGCCCATGGTGAAACACGTTCTACGTGTGTTACGCCCTTGGGTCAAGGGTGGTACGCGTGGATCTGCCCGAAATCGAAGGTCCCCCGCTGGAACCGGTTCTACTTGGGCTGCAGCCGCGCCGCCCCGTCGACCCGGACGACCTCCGCGTTGGCATAGCTGTTGGTGAGCAGCTCCACGACCATGCTGGCGAGCTCGTCGGAGTGCCCGAGCCGCTTCGGGAAGACCACGTCGCGCTTGAGCTTGTCCTTGAACTCCTCCGCGGCCGGGCCCTCGCCGTAGATGGGGGTGTCGAACAGGCCGGGGGCGACGCAGTTGATCCGGACGCCGACGGCGGCGAGGTCGCGGGCGATCGGGACCGTCATGCCGACGATGCCACCCTTGCTGGCGGAGTAGGCCGCCTGCCCGATCTGGCCGTCGAACGCTGCGATCGACGCGAGCGTGACGATCGCTCCGCGGCTGCCGTCTGCATCGACCGGCGTCGTCTTGCCCATCGCGGTAGCGGCCAGCCGGACGCAGTTGAAGGTGCCGATCAGGTTGATGCCGATCACCTTGCTGAAGGCAGCCAGGTCGTGCGCGGAGGCGAACTCGCCGTCGCGGCCGACCGTGCGGCTGGCCCAGCCGATGCCCGCGGCGCAGACCAGCGTCCGGAGCGGTCCGAGCTCGGATGCCGCCGTCACTGCCTCGATGACCTGGTCGGGGTCGGTCACGTCGGTGTGGACGTAGGCGCCGTTGAGGGAGCCGGCGACGGCCTTGCCCTTGTCGTCCTGCAGGTCGGCGATGACGACGCTGGCGCCGCGGGAGGCAAGCAGGCGGGCGGTGGCCTCGCCGAGGCCCGACGCGCCGCCGGTCACGATGGACGAGGTCCCTGTCAGGTCGAGCACGTCATCTCCTTGCGTTGAGGCGGACCGGCAGAGTCTGCCAGCCGCGCAGGACGCGCGTGTTGCGACGCTGGGCGCCGGGTCCCGCCTCGAGGTCCGGGAAGCGGTCGAACAGCGCGCGCAGGCCGACCTCTCCTTCCAGCCGCGCGAGGGCGGCGCCGAGGCAGAAGTGCCGGCCACCGGAGAACGACAGGTGGTCGCGCGCGTTGGGCCGTCGTACGTCGAAGACCTCGGGGTTCTCGAAGACCTGCGGATCCCGGTTGGCCCCGCCGAGGTAGGTGACCATCACGGTGCCGGGACTGAAGTGCTGGCCCTCCAGCGTCGTGTCGCGGAGCGCGAAGCGGCCGGTCATCTGCACCGGGCCCTCCATGCGCAGCGTCTCGTCGACCACGCCGGCCCAGAGCGTCGCGTCCTTCTGGACCAGCTCGAGCTGGTCCCGGTGCTCGAGCAGCAGGGAGACCGCGCTGCCGAGCAGGTTGACCGTCGTCTCGAACCCTGCTGCCAGGACCAACCCGGCGGTCGCCTTCAGCTCGACCTGGTCGAGCCGCTCGCCGCCGTCCTCGATCTGCACGAGCTGGCTCAGCAGGTCGTCGCCCGGGTGATGGCGCAGCCGCTCGATGTGCGTGCCCAGCCAGTCCTGGAACTCGCGCACGGCCGCGTCGACCACGCGGAACTCGCGGTAGCTCAGACCGACGTCGAGGCTCGGCGCTGCGAGATGACCGAGGCGGAGCACCCGCTCGTGGTCCTGCGGCGGCACGCCGAGGATCTGCGAGATGACGGCGACGGGCAGCCGTTCGGCATAGGACGCGACGAGGTCGACCTCGTCCTGACCGGCAAGGTCGTCGAGCAGCTGGTTGGCGACCGCTTCGATCTGCGGACGCAGCCCCTCGACGGCACGGGCCGTGAAGACCTTGCTGACGAGCTTGCGGTAGCGGGTGTGATCCGGCGGCTCGACGACGAGCATCGACGGCGGGTCCACCGGACCGAGGGCGCGCGGGTCGCGCGACCAGCGCGCCAGCCGGCGGATCGGCGCCGGCATCACGTCCTCGTCCGGGCCGGCCCGCCAGTCGTCGCTGCGCAGCACCTCCGAGACGACCTCGTACGACGCGGTCACGCAGACCAGGCGACCGCGGACGACGCGCCCGCGGCTGCGGACCTGCTCGTAGAAGGGGAAAGGATCGGCGCGGTGGCGGGAATCGCGCATGAACTGCGCTTGAAGGTCGCCCTGCTTCGCGGCGCGCGCGGCGGCCATCCGCACGACACCGTGCTGCATGGCCCACCGGATCGTCGTCTTCACGGCGAGAAGTCTCGCCCATGGCCGGTGTGGATCGGCGTCCGGCTGATCCGGTTTTGTCGCA
>JAODNA010000190.1 GCA_025465135.1 Frankiales bacterium
CCGCGTGCTCTACGCGATGTACGACGGGGGCTACCGCCCCGACCGCGGCTACTTCAAGTGCGCCCGCGTCGTGGGCGACGTGATGGGCAACTACCACCCGCACGGCGACTCGGCGATCTACGACACCCTGGTCCGGCTGGCCCAGCCCTGGTCCCTGCGCTACCCGCTCATCGACGGCAACGGTAACTTTGGGTCACCGGGCAATGACCCAGCGGCAGCAATGCGCTACACCGAGTGCCGTCTCGCGCCGCTGGCGATGGAGATGCTGCGGGAGATCGACCAGGAGACGGTCGACTTCTCGGCGAACTACGACGGCCGGAGCCAGGAACCGGACGTTCTCCCCAGCCGCATCCCCAACCTGTTGGTCAACGGCTCCTCCGGCATCGCCGTGGGCATGGCGACCAACATCCCGCCGCACAACCTGCGCGAGGTCGCGGCCGGCGTGCAGTGGTTCCTCGAGAACCCCGACGCCGGCAGCGACGCCCTGCTCGACGCCCTGCTCGAGCGGGTGCAGGGCCCCGACTTCCCGACCGGTGCGCTCATCGTCGGCAGGGGAGGCATCGAGGAGGCCTACCGCACCGGCCGCGGCTCGATCCGGATGCGGTCGGTCATCGAGGTCGACGAGGACAAGAAGGGCCGCACGATCCTCGTCGTCACCGAGCTGCCCTACCAGGTCAACCCCGACAACCTCGCGGAGACGATCGCCGACCACGTCCGTGACGGGCGGATCGCCGGCATCGCCGACGTCCGCGACGAGGGCTCGCAGCGCACCGGCCAGCGCCTCGTCATCGTCCTCAAGCGCGACGCGGTCGCGAAAGTGGTGCTGAACAACCTCTACAAGCACACCCAGCTGCAGACAACGTTCGGCGCCAACATGCTCGCGATCGTCGACGGCGTGCCGCGCACGCTGCGGCTCGACGAGTTCGTCCGCTACTACGTCGCGCATCAGGTCGACGTGATCGTGCGCCGCACCCGCTTCCAGCTGCGCAAGGCCGAAGAGCGCATGCACATCCTGCGCGCGCTGCTCAAAGCCCTCGACCAGCTCGACGCCGTCATCGCCCTGATCCGGGCGGCCGAGTCGGCCGACGCCGCCCGCGGGCAGCTCATGGAACTGCTCGAGATCGACGAGATCCAGGCCGTCGCGATCCTCGACATGCAGCTGCGCCGGCTGGCCGCCCTCGAGCGGCAGCGCATCATCGACGAGGCCGCCGAGCTCGAGGCCAAGATCGCCGACCTCAACGAGATCCTCGCCAGCCCGTCGCGGCAGCGGCAGATCATCAGCGAGGAGCTCGCCGAGATCGTGGAGCGGTACGGCGACGAGCGGCGCACCAAGATCGTGCCGTACGAGGGCGACATGAGCGCCGAGGACTTCATCCCGCAGGAGGAAGTCGTCGTCACGGTCACCCGCGGCGGTTACGCCAAGCGCACGAAGACCGACCTCTACCGGCAGCAGCGCCGGGGCGGCAAGGGCGTGCGCGGCGCGAGCCTCAAGCAGGACGACGTCGTCGAGCACTTCTTCACGACGAGCACGCACGACTGGCTGCTGTTCTTCACGAACATGGGGCGCGTCTACCGCGCGAAGGCGCACGAGCTGCCCGAGGCCAACCGCGATGCCCGCGGCCAGCACGTCGCCAACATCCTGGCCTTCCTGCCCGACGAGAAGATCGCGCAGGTCATCGACATCGCCGACTACAGGGCGGCGCCCTACCTCGTCCTGGCCACGCGCACGGGGCAGGTGAAGAAGACCGAGCTGACGCGCTTCGACTCGAGTCGCGCGGGCGGGCTCATCGCCGTCAACCTGCGTGAGGGCGACGAGCTGATCGGCGCCGGCTTGTGCAGCGCGGACGACGACCTCCTGCTCGTGAGCCGCAAGGGGATGTCGGTGCGCTTCACCGCCAACGACGCGCAGCTGCGCCCGATGGGTCGCGACACCAGCGGCGTGCGCGGGATGAGCTTCCGGCCTGGCGACGAGCTGCTGTCGATGGACGTGGTGCGCAACGGCGAGGACCAGAACTACGTCTTCACCGTCACCGACGGCGGCTTCGCCAAGCGCACCGTCGTCGAGCAGTACCGCGTCCAGGGTCGCGGTGGGCTGGGCATCAAGGCGGCCAAGCTCAACGACGACCGCGGCAGCCTGGTCGGTGCGCTCATCGTCGGTGATGACGACGACGTCCTGTGCATCCGGTCCAGCGGCAGCGTCACCCGCAGCGCCGTCGCCGAGGTCGCGGCGAAGAACCGCGACACGATGGGCGTCAAGTTCGTCAACCTCGACGCGGGTGACGCCGTGGTGGCGGTCGCGCGCAACGAGCCCGAGCCCGATCCGGATCCGGACGCCGAGGAGCCCGCGCCGGACGCGTCGGAGAGCACGACCTCCGTCGAGACGACGTCGCCCTCTGCACCGACCGAGAACGCGACCGAGGAGCCCGAGGCGTGACGGAGCAGGGCGGGCCACCCGAGCCTGCGGGGTCGGGCGGGCATCCCCCGGCCCATCTCCCGGCCCCCCCCACGCCCCCGGCTCGACCACCCGCCCCGCAGCCCCCCGCGACGCCGGCCGG
>JAODNA010000197.1 GCA_025465135.1 Frankiales bacterium
CCGGCCGGCGACGGTGCCGGTGGCCCGGCCGGGATCGACGACCGCGAGCGCGACTGGTGGCGGGTCGAGGCCGACAGCGGGCGGCTCGCCGCGCTGTCCGCCGGCACCGGCGTCTACGACCTGTGCTTCGACGGGTCGCGCGGCGCCTGGTCGCTCGCCCGGGTGCTGGACTGATGACGATCTCCGGCGAGCGGTCGGTCCTCGCCCCGGTCTCGCTGCCGGCCGGCACCCTGCTGGCCCTCGCCCGCCGCGGCCTGGTCGAGGCGATGTCCACCGACCGTCCCGGCGAGCGCTACGCGACCGCCCACCTGGCCGCGCTCCGGGCGGCCGCCGCGGTGCTGGCCTGCCGGGCCCGGCCCGCCGCCGGCCCCGGGCGGCGGTCCCGTCCCACCAGCGCCTGGGTGCTCCTCGCCGCGGTCGCCCCGGAGCTCGGCGAGTGGGCGGCGTTCTTCGCCGCCGGCGCCCGCAAGCGGGCTGCCGCCGAGGCCGGGCTGCCGTCCGCCGTGACCCCGCGGGAGGCAGACGACCTGCTCCGCGACGCCGAGACGTTCCTGTCCGTCATCGAGACGACGCTCGGGTTCGACGGCCACCAGCTGCTGCTCGCGTCCGGCTGACGTCGGCCACATGGATCCGTTCGTCCACCTGCATGTCGCCTCGGGCTACTCGCTGCGGCACGGCGCATCGCACCCGCACGTGCTCGCTGAACGCGCCGCCGAGCACGGCATGGACACCCTCGCGCTGACCGACCGCGACGGGATGTACGGCGCGGTGAAGTTCGCCAAGGCCTGTCAGAAGGCCGGCATCCGGCCGGTCTTCGGGGTCGACCTCGCGATCGCGCCTGCCGGTGCGCCCGGCCCGCGGACCGGTCGGCAGGCGCCTGCCCGCGGCGGGGCGTTCCTCGACGGCCACCCCGAGGCGGGCACGCCGACGCTCGCCCGCGTCGTGCTGCTCGCCCGCGACGGCCGCGGCTGGGCCGCGCTGTGCCGGCTCGTGTCCGCGACCCACCTGGCCGGCGAGCGGGGGATCCCGGTGAGCAGCCTCGACCTCGTCGCGCAGTACGCCGGCAGCGCCGCGCAGGCCGGCTCGGTCGCCGTCCTGCTCGGCCCCGCGTCCGAGTTCGGTCGCGCCCTCGCCGGCCGTCGCCCCGATGTCGCAAGAAAGCACCTCGACCGCTGGCGCGACGTCCTCGGCCGCGACGCCGTCGTCGTCGAGGTCGTCTCGCATCGCGGTCCCGGCGACACCGGCCGGGCCGCCCGGATGCTCGGCTTCGCCGACGAGGTGCGCGCCCCCGCCGTACTGACCAACGTCGTTCGGTACGCCGACCGCTCCGACGCCCCGACCGCCGATGTCCTCGATGCGGCCCGAAGGCTCGTCGCGCTCGACGCGCGGCATGTCGACCGGGTCAACGCCGAGGCCGCTCTGCTGTCGGGCAAGGAGATGGCCGACGTCGCCGCCGAGATCGCCCGCATGGCCGGCCGCGACGACGACGGCCGGTCGCTGCTGGCCCGCACCCGCACCGAGGCGGAGCGGTGCGCGGTCGACCCGCGCGGCGACCTCGGGATCGGCGAGGTCCACTTCCCCCAGCTGACCGTCGCAGGGGAGCCGGCCGCCGTCCTGCGCGACCGGTGCGAGGCAGGGTTCGGGCGGCGGGGCCTGGCTCGCGACCCGAAGGCGCTGACGCGCCTCGAGGAGGAGCTCGGGGTCATCGGGCAGCTCGGCTACCCGTCGTACTTCCTGACCGTCGCCGACGTCGTCGACCTCATCAAGGGCATGGGCGTGCGGGTCGCGGCGCGGGGGAGCGGTGCCGGCAGCCTGGTCAACTACCTGCTCGGCATCTCCGACGTCGACCCGATCCGCTACCGGCTGCTGATGGAGCGGTTCCTGTCACCGCTGCGCCACCAGCTGCCCGACATCGACGTCGACGTCGAGTCGGCCCGCCGCACCGAGGTCTACGAGCAGATCCTCGACACGTACGGCGGCGACCGGTGCACGTGCGTGTCGATGATGGACACCTACCGCGCCCGGCACGGCATCCGCGACGTCGGCGCCGCCCTCGGGCTGCCGCCGGGAGAGATCGACGCGCTGGCCAAGGCGTTCCCGCACATCCGCGCCAACCAGGTGCGGCAGGCGATGAAGGACCTGCCCGAGCTGCGCGCGAGCGGGCTCGGTGACGGCCGGGTCGACCTCGTGCTGCGGCTGGTCGAGCGGCTCGACGGCCTGCCGCGGCACATCGCCCTGCACCCGTGCGGCGTGCTGCTGTCGGACGCGACGCTGCTCGACCGCACGCCGGTCGAGTCGAGCTGGCTGGGCTTCCCGATGAGCCAGTTCGACAAGGACGACGTCGAGGAGCTCGGCCTGCTCAAGCTCGACGTGCTCGGCATCCGCATGCAGTCCGCGATGCAGCACGCGGTCGCCGAGGTGAAGCGCGTCGACGGCACCGAGGTCGACGTCGACGGCATCGCCCGCGACGACCCGCGCACCTTCGAGCTCATCCAGGCCACGAAGACGCTCGGCTGCTTCCAGATCGAGTCGCCGGGCCAGCGCGAGCTGGTCGGCAAGTTCGGGCCGCAGACGTTCGAGGACCTCATCGTCGACATCTCGCTGTTCCGCCCCGGTCCGGTCAAGAGCGACATGGTGCGGCCGTTCCTCGAGGCCCGCAACGGCTGGCGCGCGCCGGACTACCTCCACGACGACCTCATCCCGGCGCTGGAGCAGACCTGCGGCGTCGTCGTGTTCCACGAGCAGGTGCTCGAGATCGTCGCGACCTTCACCGGCTGCACGCTGGCCGAAGCAGATGAGGTACGCCGGGCGCTCGGCGACCCGCAGGGCCAGGACGAGGTGCGGGTGTGGTTCGTGCCGACCGCGCTCGGCCGCGGCTACGACCTCGGCATCGTCGAGCAGATCTGGGAGGTGCTCAAGGCGTTCGGGTCGTTCGGGTTCTGCAAGGCGCACGCCGCTGCCTTTGCGCTTCCGACGTACCAGTCGGCGTGGTTGAAGGCCCACCACCCGGCGGCGTTCCTCGCCGGCGTGCTGACGCACGACCCCGGCATGTACCCGAAGCGGCTCATCCTCGACGACGCGCGGCAGCTCGGCATCGCGATCCTGTCGCTCGACGTCAACCTCTCCGGCGCCGACTACACCGTCGAGAAGGTCGGCCGGTTCGACGAGCCACCGCCGGCGGTGCTCGACCAGGTGCCCGGCTCGGAGCACGCGCCGCCGCGGAGTGCGCCCGACGACCTGCGACTGCCCGACGGCCGCGGCTACGGCATTCGCATCGGGCTGGCCGACGTCAAGGGCATCAACGGCGCGGAGGTCGCGCGGATCGTGGCGGGCCGGCCTTACGCGAGCCTGTCCGACTTCTGGCACCGCGCCGCGGTGAGCCGGCCGATCGCGGAGCGGCTGGTCGTCGCCGGCGGGTTCGACTCGCTCTACGGCCTCGGCTCGACGGTGCCGGGTCGCCGTCGTGGCCAGGTGACAAGGCGCGACCTGCTCTTGCAGGTGACCGAACTGGATAGGTGGAGCCGCGCCGTCTCCGCCAGGACGCGCGCTGGCGGCGTTCTCGGTCGCTCACGTGCTGGCGGACGCATCGCTCCCTCGGGCCTTGCCAGCACACGACCTGACGTCGCGGACGTTCGTGCCAGAGCAAAGAAGCAGTCTCAGGCTGCTGCTCCTGTCGCGCCGGTTGACGTGCAGCTCGCCCTCGACCTCGGCGACGCCCCGGAGACGACAACAGCAAGCGGGCTGCCGGAGATGACGTCGGCCGAGCGGGTGCGCTCCGAGCTCGACGTCCTCGGCCTCGACGTCAGCACGCACGTGATGGATTCCTACGGGCGGTTCCTCGCCGAGCTCGGCGCGACCCGGGCGCGCGACATGCTCGGCTGCCGGAGCAAGCAGGAGATCCTCGTCGCCGGCGTGAAGGTCGCGACGCAGACCCCGCCGATCCGATCCGGCCGGCGGGTCATCTTCGTGACCCTCGACGACGCGACCGGCCCGATCGACGCGACGTTCTTCGAGGACGCGCAGGTCGGCTACGCCTCGACGCTGTTCCACTCCTGGCTGCTCGTCATCCGCGGGCTCGTCCGCCGCACCGGACCGCGCGGGGTGTCCATGCAGGGACTGGGCTGCTGGGAGCTGCCGGTGCTGCACGCGGCCTGGCAGTCGGGCGGTCTCGACGCGGTGTGGGCGGAGATGGAGGTCCCTGCGTTCGTGAGCGATGCGGCGGTGCAGGGGATGGCCGCGAGCCGGTCGACCCGGCCGGTCATGGCCGGCGTGCCCGCTGCTCCTTCAGGCGGCCACTCCGGGGTGGGCGGTGCGGTGCACGTCTACGCGACCGGCTTCAAGGCCTCGCCGTACGCCGATGTGAAACCCGCCGGAGACGGCACCGGAACGGCCCGGGGCCGAGGCGCACCACCGGTCGCTGCACCTCGGCGCCTGTGGCACTCCAGCCCCGGTAGTGCAGGCGGGTGAACATGCCGCGTCGTTGCCCTGACTTGTCCCGATACGCCGGTATCCACTCCGCCAGAGGACCCTTGCCCCTGCTCCGATCGGCGGTCCGGCGGGTCGAAGGAAGGGGCACGCGCGCCGTTCGCTGTCGACCCGCGCGCTCCTTCCTGTCACCGCCGCTGAGGACCTCTTCCTGTGCCCCGCCGTTCGCTCCCTCTCCGCCCGTCCGTCGCGATCCTGCTCGGTCTGCTCGCCGCCCTGACCGTCTCCGTGGTCCCGGCCGGAGCGGCGCCCGTCACGCGCATGCCCGGCAAGGCGATCGAGGTCATGTCGCCGTACCAGGCGCAGAGCACCTGCAACCCGACTCCCAAGCCTGGCACCGTGGCCTTGAGCAAGCTCGTCATGGCGGCCTACCCCGGCACCGGTACGTCGGGGATCGCCCGCGACTGCTCGATCGGTGGGCTCAGCGAGCACAAGGAGGGCCGGGCCTGGGACTGGCACGTCGTCTACAGCAACCCCAAGCAGCGCGCCCAGGCCGCCGACTTCGTGCACTGGCTGTTCGCGACCGATGCCTACGGCAACACGTTCGCCCAGGCGCGTCGCCTCGGGATCATGTACGTCATCTGGAACCACAAGATCTGGGGCTCCTACAGCGCCGGATCCGGCTGGCGCGCCTACACCGGTTCCGACCCGCACACCGGCCACATGCACATCAGCCTGTCCTGGGCCGGTGCGCAGAAGAAGACGTCGTACTGGACCGGCGCGGTGGCGCCCATCCTCAAGGCACCCAATGCACCGGCGACGCCGGTGAAGGTCGCGCCGATCGAGCCGCCCGCCCGCGACCTGTTCCCGACGCCCGACCCCGGCGGCGACCACGCCGGCGGCAGCGGGCCGACGACGCCGGTCGTCAACAACCCCGACCACCTGCCGGTGCTCGCCGTCGGCGAGGGCGCGGTCGACGTCCCGTCCGACACCGACGGCATCACGACCCCGTTCCTGCTGCAGGGCGGACGGCACTACCTCCTGACGGTGACCGGCACCTACGCCTATGGCGACGAGCCGATGCGGGCCGACGCCGAGTGCAGCGTCTGGCCCCAGGACCAGCAGTGGCACCGGCGCAGCCAGTGGGAGAGCTCCTCGAGCTCGGGCCACCTGGACCTGACGCTGCAGGGCCACGCGACGTCGTGGACCCCGGCAGTCGACAGCGGCTCCGGCTGCGACACGATCACCCACACCTACACGCTGCTGATCCAGCCGCCGCAGGACGGTGCGCTGGAGCTGGCGCTGCGCGACGAGTACCGCGACGACAACTCCGGCTCGGTGCATGTCGTCATCGCTCCGCTGGAGGGCGCGGCGACCGACTGACCTCACTAGTGTCGTGCGCGGGACCGTCGCACCCTGCGGCGGGCCCGATGCGGCGGCAAGGAGGAGCCCGGTGGTCGTGGCACCCGGCGGACCCGGCGCCAGCGCGCGTACGGCGGTCGTCTGGGAGGTGCTGTCCGCAGCGATCACCGAGGCGCAGTCCGGAGCCGGTCGCGACCAGGTCCCTCTGCAGGTCGTCGACGCGGGCGGTGGCACCGGGGGCTTCGCGGTGCCGCTGGCGGAAGCCGGCTGCGTCGTCACGGTCGTCGACCCGAGCCCCGACTCGCTGGCCGCGCTGGCCCGCCGCGCCGACGAGCGCGGCCTGGGCGAGCGCGTGCGCGGCCTGCAGGGAGACCTCGACGACCTGCCCGCGCTCGTCGACGCCGCGAGCGCCGATCTCGTCCTCTGCCACAGCGTCCTGCAGATGGTCGACGACCCTGCGGCCGCGCTGCGCGCCGTCGCCGGCGTCCTGCGCCCGGGCGGGCGCCTCAGCCTGCTCGTGGGCAACCGCAACGCCGTCGTCCTCGCCCGGGCGCTCGCGGGCCGTCCCGATGAGGCCGCGCACGCCCTCACCGATCCGGCGGGCCGGTGGGGTCCGGCCGACGGGGTCCCGCGCCGCTGGACCCCTGATCAGCTCGTCGAGCTCGTGTCGGCCGCGGGCCTCGCGGTGGAGCAGCTGCATGGGGTCCGTGTCGTTGCCGACCTCATCCCCAGTGCGGCGCTCGACCTCGAGCCGGGGGCGCCGGCGGCGCTGCTCGCCCTCGAGCGCTCGCTCGCCGACCGGTCGCCGTTCCGCGACCTGGCGACCTCGCTGCACGTCCTCGCCGCTCGGCGCTGATGAGTAGGGGGCAGCTGCGAGCGAGCGGCCCGCCGAGCGGCCCGCCCGGTGACGACACCGGCTGCCCGGTGCTGCACGTCGACATGGACGCGTTCTACGCGTCGGTGGAGCTGCTCGCGCGGCCCGAGCTGCGCGGCCGGCCGGTGATCGTCGGAGGCGGCGGCAACCGCGGCGTCGTGCTGTCCGCGACCTACGAGGCCCGCGCCTACGGCGTCCACAGCGCGATGCCGATGATGCGGGCCCGCCGGCTCTGCCCCGAGGCGGTCGTCGTGTCCCCGACACCGGGGGCCTACGCGACGGCGTCGGACAACGTCATGGAGATCTTCCGCTCGGTCACCCCGCTGGTCGAGCCGATCTCCCTCGACGAGGCCTTCCTCGACGTCCGTGGCGCCGCGCGCAGGCTCGGCACCCCGCGGCAGATCGGCGACTGGATCCGCGCGACCGTCGAGGACGAGCAGGGCATCACCTGCTCGGTCGGCGTCGCGTCGACGAAGTTCATCGCGAAGCTCGCGAGTGCGCGCTGCAAGCCCGACGGACTGCTCGTCGTACCGGCCGACCGCGTCGTCGCCTTCCTGCACCCGCTGCAGGTCGGCGCGCTCTGGGGTGTCGGCGAGAAGACGGAGGAGGTGCTGCGCCGGCTCGGTCTCCACACGGTCGGCGACATCGCCAACACCCCGGTCGGCACGTTGCAGCGCGCACTCGGGCCGGCGGCCGGGAGCCACCTGTCGGCGCTCGCCTGGGGTCGCGACGAGCGCCGCGTCACGCCGTACGAGCCCGACAAGAGCATCGGGGCGGAGGAGACCTTTCCGGTCGACGTCGACGACCCGGTCGTCGTGACCCGCGAGCTGCTGCGGCTCTCGGAGCGGACCGCGGCACGGCTGCGCGCCTCCGGCCAGGTCGGGCGCACCGTCAGCATCAAGATCCGGTTCGCCGACTTCACGACCCTCACGCGTTCCAAGACGCTGCCGGAGCCGACCGACGTCGGGCGCACGGTCTACGAGACGGCCGTCGCGCTCTACGAGGCGCTCGGTCTCGAGCGGGCCCGGCTGCGGCTGGTCGGTGTGCGGGTCGAGGGCATCGCGGACGCGTCGGGCACCCCGCGGCAGCTGCTCCTGGGGGAGAAGGAGAGCGGCTGGCGCGAGGCGGAGCAGGCCGTCGACAAGGCCTCGCTGCGGTTCGGCCGCGGCGCGGTGCGTCCGGCGGCCCTGGTCGAGCCCGGCGCTGAGGGCCCACCGGTCGCCCCGGCGCGGCCACCGTCGAGCCGCGGGAAGCGCGACCGGTGAGGGGGTTCGCCGACCGGGTCGGCAACTCGTGGTGACGTGAAGGCGATGCGCTCGTATCCTGGTCGAAGACGCCCGATCGTTCGACCGGCCTGAAGGGAGCGCCGTGCCGCTCTCTGAGCACGAGCAGCGACTGCTCGACCATATCGAGCGCGCGCTCTACCAGGACGACCCTAAGTTAGCCTCAACCGTCCGTTCCACGGACCTGCGCAC
>JAODNA010000205.1 GCA_025465135.1 Frankiales bacterium
CGGTGGGCCCAGCGGTCCGCCCCGTCCCGGTGGCTTCGGCGGCCGTCCCGGTGGTCCGCGCGGGGGCGCGGGTCGCGGCAGCGCGACCCCCGGTGCCTTCGGCCGGTCCAGCGGTCGTCCGGTCCGCGGCAAGAAGAGAAAGAAGCAGCGGCGTCAGGAGTTCGACAACCTCGCTGCCCCGACCATGGGCGGGGGCGTCAGCCGCGGCAACGGCGAGGTCGTGCGCCTGCCCCGCGGCGCGTCGCTGGCCGACTTCGCCGACCGCATCAACGCCAACCCCGGCTCGCTCGTGCAGGTGGTCTTCACCGAGCTCGGCGAGATGGTGACGGCGACGCAGTCCTGCACCGACGAGACGTTGCAGCTGCTGGGTGCCCACCTCGGCTACGAGATCTCGATCGTCACGCCGGAGGAGGAGGACGCGGAGCTGCTCGACCGCTTCGACCTCACCTTCGGAGGCGACTACGACGAGGACCAGGTGCTGGTTCCGCGGCCCCCGGTCGTCACGATCATGGGCCACGTCGACCACGGGAAGACCCGACTGCTCGACGCGATCCGGCAGACCGACGTCCTCAAGGGCGAGGCCGGCGGCATCACGCAGCACATCGGCGCCTACCAGGTGCACCACCCCGTCGAGGGCGGCGTTCGCGAGATCACCTTCATCGACACGCCCGGTCACGAGGCCTTCACCGCGATGCGTGCCCGCGGCGCCAAGGTCACCGACATCGTCGTGCTGGTCGTGGCCGCCGACGACGGCGTGAAGCCGCAGACGATCGAGGCGCTCAACCACGCGCAGGCCGCCGAGGTCCCGATCGTGGTCGCGGTCAACAAGATCGACAAGGAAGGCGCCGACCCGGCCAAGGTCCGCGGCCAGCTCACCGAGTACGGCCTCGTCGCCGAGGAGTACGGCGGCACGACGATGTTCGTCGACGTGTCGGCCAAGGCCGGGCTCGGGCTCGAGGAGCTGCTCGACGCGATCCTGCTGACGACGGATGCCGCGCTCGAGCTGTTCGCCGACGCCTCGACCGACGCCCAGGGCGTCGCCATCGAGGCGCGGCTCGACAAGGGCCGCGGCCCGGTCGCGACCGTGCTCGTCACCCGTGGAACCCTGCGCGTCGGCGACTCGATCGTTGCCGGCGACGCCTACGGACGCGTCCGCGCCATGCTGAACGAGCGTGGTGAGAACGTCGACGCGGCCGGCCCGGCTCAGCCGGTGCAGGTGCTCGGCTTCACCAGCGTTCCCGGTGCCGGCGACAACTTCCTCGTCGTCTCCGAGGACCGCACGGCCCGGCAGATCGCCGAGCAGCGGCAGGCCCGGGAGCGATCTGCGTCTCTCGCGCAGAGCCGTGGGCGCCCGACCCTCGAGTCGCTGTTCGAGCGTCTCAAGGAGGGTGAGAAGACCCAGCTCAACCTCATCCTCAAGGGGGACGTCTCGGGTTCCGTCGAGGCCGTCGAGGACGCCTTGCTGAAGATCGAGATCGACCCCGAGGTGTCGCTGCGGATCATCCATCGCGGCGTCGGCGCCATCACGGAGAACGACGTCACCCTGGCGTCCGCCTCTGACGCCGTCATCCTCGGCTTCAACGTCCGGCCCGAGGGCAACGCCCGCGAGCTGGCCGAGCGCGAGCACGTCGATGTCCGCTACTACTCGGTCATCTACGCCGCGATCGACGACATCGAGGCCGCGCTGAAGGGCATGCTCAAGCCGATCTACGAAGAGGTCCAGCTGGGCACCGCGGAGGTCCGGGAGGTCTTCCGCGTCCCGCGCATCGGCAACGTTGCCGGCTCGATCGTGCGCACCGGCCTGATCCGCCGCAACAGCAAGGCGCGGCTGCTTCGTGACGGTGTGGTCGTCGCCGACAACCTCACCGTCGAGTCGCTGCGTCGCTTCAAGGACGACGCGACCGAGGTGCGTGAAGGGTTCGAGTGCGGTATCGGTCTGGGGTCGTTCAACGACATCAAGAACGAGGACGTCATCGAGACCTTCGAGATGCGGGAGATCCCGCGGGCGTAGGAGCCGACGTGTGGGTCGGGTCGCTGTCCTTGGACGTCCTCCTCGGAGACGTCCACTCGCTGAAGGAGAAGCGCTCGGTGGTGCGCCCGCTCGTCAGTGAGCTGCAACGGAGGTACGGCGTGAGCGCCGCCGAGGCCGGTCATCTTGACCTGCACCGGCGGGCTCTCGTCGGGGTGGCGGTGGTGGGGGCCGACGCCAAGCACTGCATCGAGGTCCTCGACGCGTGCGAACGCCTGGTCGCGTCGCGGCCAGACGTGGAGCTGCTCTCGGCCCACCGGCAACTGCACACGGAAGAGGACGAGTAATGGTCGACGTCGCGCGGGCCCGCAAGCTCGCCGTACGCATCCGCGAGGTCGTCGCCTCGACGCTCGAGATGCAGGTCAAGGACCCGCGGCTCGGGATGGTGACCATCACCGACGCCAAGCTCACCCCGGATCTGCGCGAGGCGACGCTGTACTACACCGTCTACGGCAGCGACGAGGAGCGGCAGGCGACCGCGATGGCTCTCGAGTCGGCCAAGGGAGTGCTGCGCGCCCAGGTCGGCAAGCAGACCGGCGTGCGCTACACGCCCTCCCTCGCGTTCATCGCCGACGTCGTGCCGGAGACGGCCGGCCGGATCGAGGAGCTGCTCGCGAAAGCGCGCGAGGAGGACGCGAAGGTGCACGAGCAGGCCGAGGGCGCGTCGCCGGCCGGCGACGCCGATCCCTATCGCGTGCCGCGGGTCGTCGACGAGGCGGACGACGAGGCGGACGACGACGCGTGAGGGCGCCATCGATGAAGGACTGGTCGGCGGCTCTCGCCGCGATCGGCGGCGCCGACGAGATCGCCCTGCTGTGCCACGTCGGTCCTGACGGGGACGCGCTCGGCTCGATGATCGGTCTCGGGGCCGCCCTCCGAGCTCGGGGCTCCCGCGTCGTCGCCTCCTTCGGTACCGCGACCGGCGAGCCCTTCGCCGTACCGCCGACCTACGGGTTCCTGCCGGCGCTCGACCTCCTCGTGAAGCCCGATGACTTCCCGGTCGCACCCGAGGTGCTCGTCACCTTCGACACCGGCAGCCTCGACCGCCTCGGCTCGCTGGCCGACCGGGTAGCCGCCGCCGGCACCTCGGTCGTCGTCGACCACCACGCCACCAACACGCGCTACGGCTCGGTCAACCTCGTCGACACCGATGCGGCGGCGACCGCTGTCGTCGTCGCGGAGCTGCTGGACCGGCTCGACCTTCCCATCACCGCCGAGGTCGCGGCTCCGCTCTACACCGGACTCGTGACGGACACGGGCTCCTTCAAGTACGTCGCCACGACGCCCGCCGTGCATGAGCTGGCGGCCCGGCTGCTCGCGACCGGCATCCGCCACGACCTGATCAGCCGCGCGATCTGGGACACCGCCTCACTGCCTTACGTACGCCTTCTCGGCGACGTGTGCAGCCGGGCCGAGCTCGATGCGTCGGCCGCCGGCGGCCTCGGTCTGGTGTGGACGACCATCCGCCCGGACGACCTCGTGCGGCACGGGCTCGGCCTCGCGGATGTGGAGGGCGTGATCGACGTCGTCCGCACGGCGCAGGAGGCGGAGGTGACCGCCGTCCTGAAGGGCGAGCCCGACTCCGGGGCGGTGCGGGTCTCGCTGCGCAGCAAGGGCGTGATCGACCTCGGCGAGCTCTGCGTGCCCCTCGGCGGCGGCGGCCATCGCTACGCCGCCGGCTTCACGTCGTACGACGGCTTCGACAGCACGCTGGACCGCCTGCGCGACGCACTGAGCAGCGCGCCGCACCTGCCGGCGTGACCGCACCCGACGGGCTCCTCGTGGTCGACAAGCCCAGCGGATGGACCAGTCACGACGTCGTCGGCAAGGTCCGCCGCCTTGCCGGCACGCGCAAGGTCGGCCACGCCGGCACCCTCGACCCGATGGCGACCGGCGTCCTCGTCCTCGGCATCGGCCGGGCGACCCGGCTGCTCGGGCACCTCAGCCTGACCGACAAGGAGTACGCCGCGACGATCCGGCTCGGGGTCACGACGGTGACCGATGACGCCGAGGGCGACGTGCTCGAGCAGAGGGACGCGTCTGGGGTCGGCGATGTCGCCTCGGCCATGGCCGCGCTCACCGGCGAGATCGAGCAGGTTCCGTCGGCCGTTTCCGCCGTCAAGGTCGATGGCGTCAGGTCCTACGCACGGGTGCGCGCCGGCGAGAGCGTCGAGCTCGCCGCGCGCCGGGTCACGGTGTCGCGGTTCGAGCTGCTCGAGCGGCGCGGGGATGAGCTCGACGTCCGTGTCGCGTGCACGTCGGGCACCTATGTGCGCGCCCTCGCGCGCGACCTCGGTGGGGCGCTGGGCGTGGGCGGTCACCTGACAGCGCTGCGGCGGATCCGCGTGGGCCCGTTCTCACTCGAGCAGGCCCGGACGCTGGAGCAGCTGGCAGAAGAGCTCGCCGTCGTACCGCTCGACGCAGCGGTGGGGGCGACCTTCCCGCGCCGTGAGCTCACCGACATCGAGGCGGTCGATCTGTCCCACGGCCGCAAGCTGTCACCGACGGGTGCGCACGGGACGGTGGGCGCGTTCGCGCCCGACGGTCACTGCGTCGGCTTGCTCGAGGACCGGGAGGACGTCGCCCGGGCAACGGTGGTCTTCGCTCCCGCCGGCTGAGCTGCTCCCGGTGCGTCGACCTCGCCCTTCTCGCGCTTGATCTCGCGGGCGAGGAAGTAGTTCAGGGCGGTCCGGATGGCGGCGATGGCGGCGAGCTGCCCGATCTCGCGGAAGCTGGGCGCGATGGCGGTGCGCAGCACGTCCGAGGCGAGCTGGAACTCGAGGCCGAGGGTGAGGAACCGTCCGAGCCCCAACCGGACGCGGACGAACTCCTGGGCGTCGCGGTTCCTGAGGCCGGCCGCGACGAAGCGGACGAACGCGATGAGCGCCCCGAGGAAGATGATGAGCGCCCCGGCGGTCTCGACGAGTCGCACGAGCAGGTCGACGCCGGTGCGCAGCGTGTGGTCCGAGACGAGCTCCGGGGCGGCCAGCATGATCGCTGTCTGCCCGGTGCCTGCCGTGTGCATGCCACGGAGCGCTCTGGCAGGCTGATCACGTGCAGCGCTGGCGAGGTGTCGAGGCGGTTCCGCCCAGCTGGGGGCGGTGCGTCGTCACCATCGGCATCTTCGACGGGGTCCACCAAGGCCACCAGCGCATCATCGGGCGGGCCGTCGAGCTCGCCCGCGAGCGCGGCGTGCCGGCCGTCGTCCTGACCTTCGACCCGCATCCGATCGAGATCATCCGGCCCGGTTCGCACCCGCCGGTCCTGACCGGCTCGCGGCACAAGGCCGAGCTGCTCGAGGCGCTCGGCGTCGACGTCATGTGCGTCCTGCCCTTCACACCGGAGTTCCGCCGGCTGACCGCCGAGGAGTTCGTGCACGAGGTGCTCGTCGAGCGGCTCCATGTCACGGGGGTCGTCGTCGGTGAGAACTTCCGGTACGGCGCGGAGGGCGCGGGCACGGTGGCCACGCTCACCGCGTCGGGCCGCCGCTTCGGCTTCACCGTCGAGGGGCTCGGACTGCAGGGCAGCGCGGACACGACGTACAGCTCGACCTACATCCGCTCCCTGGTCGACGCGGGTGACGTCGAGGAGGCCGCCCGCGTCCTCGGCCGGGAGCACCGGGTCGAGGGGCTCGTCGTCCGGGGCGACCAGCGCGGCCGGGCGATCGGCTACCCGACCGCCAACCTCAGCCTGATCCCGTGGAGCGCGGTGCCGGCGGACGGCATCTACGCCGGCCGCTTCCGGCGCGGCAAGGAGGCGCTGCCGGCGGCGATCAGCATCGGGACCAACCCGACGTTCGCCGGGCGGGAGCGGCGCGTCGAGGCTTTCATCCTGGATTTCTCCGAGGACGTCTACGGGGAGCGGGTGGGTCTGGCCTTTACGGGCCGTCTACGTGACACCATCCGCTTCGACACCGTCGAGGAGCTGGTAGTCCAGATGGACCACGACGTGGAGCGCACGAGAGAACTGCTGAAGAGTCACCCGTCTGGGTGAGGAGCCAGGGGCCCAACTGGCCGATCCTTGCTGCGTGAGCGTCCCGAACCGTCCGAAGATCCTGATCATCGATGATGACCCGGGCGTCTGCCGGCTGGTCAGGGACGTCCTCGAGATGGAGGGCTTCGACGTCGCGGTCGCCGGCGACGGCTACGCCGGCCTGCGGCACATCGAGGCAGACCGGCCGGACTGCGTCGTGCTCGACGTCATGATGCCGGGCCTCGACGGCCACGCCGTGCTGACCCGGATCCGCTCCAACGGGGGCCGGCACCTGCCGGTGGTGATGCTCACGGCGGCCGCGGACGACGGCCAGGCCTGGCGGGCCTGGACCGAGGGCGTGGACTACTTCCTGTCCAAGCCGTTCGAGCCGGAGGAGCTGCTGCGGTTCCTCGACCACCTGTTCCAGGCGGCGCCCGCGCCGAGGACGGCCCCGCTCGCCGGCTGACCCGGCGCGCTCACTGGTAGGCTCGGCCCACGCTGAGGCGACTCGGCGGTGTGTCTACCTGTCCGGGTGACGAAGACCCTGGGCGCACACCAGTGAACCGGAGGAACGACCACGTGGCTCTCGATACCGCCACCAAGCAGGCCATCATGGCGGAATACGCCACGGTCGACAGCGACACCGGTTCGCCGGAGGTCCAGGTCGCGATGCTCAGCAAGCGCATCGCCGACCTGACGGAGCACCTCAAGACGCACAAGCACGACCACCACACCCGTCGGGGTCTGCTGGGGCTCGTCGGCCGTCGCCGCCGGCTCCTGAAGTACCTCGAGAAGACCGACATCAACCGCTACCGCACGCTCATCGAGCGGTTGGGTCTTCGCCGCTAGACGTTTGACAGGGGAGCGCTCTCAGGAGCGCTCCCCTTCGTCGTAGGGGCAACCGCTGCTACGACAGCCAACGAGCCGGACACGCGCGTACGACGGCGCGGACCGGTCCTCGGGAGTGGCAGCCGATCGAAACATCGGCCGCTTCCACTGATGACCGGCTCCTCGAGTCGACCGGGTGCCGGCCCGCAGTGAAGAGGAGTACGCCCATGGAGGGCGAGAGCAACATCTACGGCAGCGAGTTCGCAGAGGCCGTCATCAGCAACCCGGGTGGCGCCAAGCGCACCATCCGCTTCGAGACCGGACGGCTGGCCAAGCAGGCCGCCGGCTCGGTCACCATCTACATGGGCGACACGCTCGTGCTGTCCGCGTGTGCCGCGAGCAAGCGGCCGAAGGACAACCTCGACTTCTTCCCCCTGACGGTGGACGTCGAGGAGCGCATGTACGCGCTCGGCAAGATCCCCGGCTCGTTCTTCCGCCGTGAGGGCCGCCCGTCCGAGGACGCGATCCTCACCTGCCGCCTGACCGACCGGCCGCTGCGCCCGTCGTTCAAGAAGGGCCTGCGCAACGAGATCCAGATCGTCTCGACGGTCCTCGCGCTCGACCCCGACCACCTGTACGACGTGCTCGCCATCAACAGCGCAGCCTGCTCGGTGCTGCTGTCCGGCCTGCCGTTCACCGGCCCGGTCGGCGCCACCCGTGTCGCCTGCATCAACGGCGAGTGGGTGGCGTTCCCGACGCTGACCGAGCTCGAGAACGCGACCTTCGACATGGTCGTCGCCGGCCGCATGCTCGAGGACGGCGACGTCGCGATCATGATGGTCGAGGCCGAGGCGACCCGCGACGTGTTCGAGGTCATCAACGGCGGCGGAACGGTCCCGACCGAGGAGGTCGTCGCCGCCGGTCTCGAGGCCGCGAAGCCGGCCATCGCGGCCGTCTGCAAGGCGCAGCTCGAGCTGCAGGCCAAGAGCCCCAAGACCCCGCTCGAGTTCCCCGTCTTCCTCGACTACGACGACGACGTCCTCGACGCCGTCACCGCGCAGGCCGAGAACGACCTCGCCGAGGCGATGACCATCGCCGGCAAGCTCGAGCGCGAGGCGCGCCAGGACGAGATCAAGGCGGCCACGCTCGAGGCCGTCGGCCCGAAGTTCGAGGGTCGCGAGAAGGAGGTCAGCGCGGCGTTCCGCTCGTTGACCAAGACCCTCGTCCGCCGCCGCGTCGTCAAGGACGGCGTCCGCATCGACGGCCGCGGACTCGAGGACATCCGTCAGCTCGCCGCCGAGGTCGAGGTGCTGCCCCGCGTCCACGGCTCGGCCCTGTTCGAGCGCGGCGAGACGCAGATCATGGGCGTGACCACGCTGAACATGCTCCGCATGGAGCAGATGGTCGACACGCTCAGCCCGGAGACCCGCAAGCGCTACATGCACCACTACAATTTCCCGCCGTACAGCACCGGTGAGACAGGCCGCGTCGGCTCCCCGAAGCGCCGCGAGATCGGCCACGGTGCCCTCGCCGAGCGCGCCCTGCTGCCCGTCCTCCCGGGCAAGGACACGTTCCCCTACGCGATCCGTCAGGTGTCCGAGGCGCTCGGCTCCAACGGCTCGACGTCGATGGGCTCGGTCTGCGCCTCGACGATGTCGCTGCTCAACGCCGGTGTGCCGCTGAAGGCGCCGGTCGCCGGGATCGCGATGGGGCTGATCTTCGAAGGTGGCGAGTACGCCACGCTGACCGACATCCTCGGCGCCGAGGACGCGTTCGGCGACATGGACTTCAAGGTCGCCGGGACCCCGCAGTTCGTCACCGCGCTGCAGCTCGACACCAAGCTCGACGGCATCCCGTCGTCGGTCCTGGCCGCCGCCCTCCAGCAGGCCCGCACCGCCCGCCTCGCGATCCTCGAGGTCATGAACGAGGCGATCGACGAGCCCGACGAGATGTCGCCCTACGCACCGCGCGTGCTCACGGTGAAGATCCCGGTCGACAAGATCGGCGAGGTCATCGGCCCGAAGGGGAAGATGATCAACCAGATCCAGGCGGACACCGGTGCCGACATCACCGTCGAGGACGACGGCACGATCTACATCGGCGCGACGTCCGGCACCGCGGCAGAGGCGGCGATGGCGACGATCAACATGATCGCCAACCCGACGATGCCCAAGGTCGGCGAGCGGTTCCTCGGCACGGTCGTGAAGACCGCCGCCTTCGGTGCCTTCGTCAGCCTGACCCCCGGCAAGGACGGCCTCGTCCACATCAGCAAGCTGGGCAACGGCAAGCGCATCAACAAGGTGGAGGACGTCGTCAACGTCGGCGACAAGCTCCAGGTCGAGATCCAGGAGATCGACCAGCGCGGCAAGATCAGCCTCGTGCCCGTCAGCAACGACGCGCCCGCGGCTGCCGCTGAGCCCGCTGCTGTCCCTTCCTCTGTGGCTGAGTAGCGCGCACTTTGCCCCACCGCACCAACACCGCCCGCCCGGTCGGGACGGCCGTCGCACCCAGCGTGCGCCGGACCGTCCTGCCGGGCGGTCTGCGTGTGGTGAGCGAGGCGCTTCCCGGCGTACGGTCCGTCGCCTTCGGCATCTGGGTCGGTGTCGGCTCGCGGGACGAGAAGCCCTCGCTCGCCGGTTCGTCGCACTTCCTCGAGCACCTGCTGTTCAAGGGCACGCCCACGCGCGACGCCCTCGAGATCGCCGCGGTGATGGATGCGGTCGGCGGCGAGATGAACGCCTTCACCGCGAAGGAGTACACCTGCTACTACGCGCGGGTGCTCGACGACGACCTCGCGCTCGCGGTCGATCTCATCAGCGAGATGGTGACGTCATCGCTTCTCACGACTGACGATGTCGAGAGCGAGCGCGGGGTCATCCTCGAAGAGATCGCGATGCACGACGACGAGCCCGCCGACGTCGTGCACGACACGTTCTCGGCTGCGCTGTTCGGTGCCGAGACGCCACTCGGCCGTCCCGTCATCGGCTCGGTCGACAGCGTCGGGGCGTTGTCCCGTACGTCGATCGCGGGCTACTACCGGCGCCGGTACACGCCGGACAACATGGTCGTCGCCGCGAGCGGTGGTCTTGACCACAGCCGGCTGCTGCGCCTGGTGAAGAAGGCCTTCGGGCCCCTCCTCGCCGGCGACGCCGAGCCCGCCCCGCTCCGTTCCGTCGGCCGCGCACCGTCGTCGTACTCGTCCGTGGTCGTCGAGGAGCGCACGACCGAGCAGGCCAACGTCGTACTCGGCACGACGGGGCTGCGGCGCGACGACCCGCGGCGCTTCGCCCTCGGTGTGCTCAACGGCGCACTCGGCGGCGGCATGTCGAGCCGCCTGTTCCAGGAGATCCGCGAGAAGCGGGGGCTCGCCTACTCCGTCTACTCCTACGCGTCATCGCACGCCGACACCGGCCTGTTCGGGGTCTACGCCGGCTGCATGCCGTCCAAGGTCGACGAGGTGCTGGACCTGTGCCGCGAGCAGCTCGCGCTGGTGGCCGACAAGGGGCTCACCGACGACGAGCTGCGCCGTTCCAAGGGGCAGATGCGCGGCTCGCTCGTGCTCGGGCTCGAGGACACCGGGTCGCGGATGAGCCGGTTGGGCAAGGGCGAGCTCGTCCACGGCGAGCTGCTCTCCGTGGATGACGTGCTGGGCCGGATCGACGCCGTCACGCTCGACGACGTCCACGCCGTCGCCCGCGACGTGCTGTCGCGCCCCCTGTCGCTGGGCGTTCTGGGACCCTTCGGTGACAAGGACTTCTCGGAGGCCATTGCATGAGCACGCGCGTCACAGTGCTGGGAGCGGCTGGCCGGATGGGGTCGGAGGTCGTCCGTGCAGTGGAGGCGGCTGGCGACCTCGACCTCGCTGCGGCCTACGACGTCGATGACGCGATCGACCTGACCGGCACCGATGTGGCCGTCGACTTCACGCATCCCGACTCGGTGATGGACAACCTGCGGCTCTGCATCGACGCGGGGGTCCACGCTGTCGTCGGTACGACGGGGTTCGACGACACACGGCTCGCCGAGCTCCGGGGCTGGCTCGCTGATGCTCCGTCGGTCGGCGTGCTCGTCGCTCCGAACTTCGGGGTCGCCGCCGTGCTGATGATGCAGTTCGCGGCGCAGGCGGCCCGGTTCTTCCCGTCCGTCGAGATCATCGAGCTCCACCACCCGCGCAAGGCCGATGCCCCGTCGGGCACCGCCCGCCGCACCGCGGAGCTCATCTCCGCCGCGCGCGAGGGGATGGCGGCGATGCCCGACGCGACGAAGGGCACCGTGTCGCTCGACGGTGCACGCGGCGCGGACGTCGATGGGGTGCGGGTGCACGCCGTACGGCTCGACGGGCTGGTCGCGCACCAGGAGGTCATCCTGGGCGGCCACGGGGAGACGTTGACGCTGCGCCACGACTCCTACGACCGTGCATCCTTCATGCCCGGTGTGCTGCTCGGGATCCGCTCGGTCGGGTCGCGCCCCGGCCTGACCGTCGGTCTGGAGCCCCTGCTCGACCTCTGACCCAGACCAGGGCTCGTAAGGATCGGGGGCAGCGGCGTCAAGGTGCCGTCAAGATCTCTGTTCCGCTTCACCGTCGCGGGCAAGTCTGGGAACCGTGCTGGCGACCCCGAAGCGGTTGTTCGTCGGGCGGCCGCTGCGCAGCGACCGGCTCGGCGAGACCCTGCTGCCCAAGGGCATTGCGCTGCCCGTCTTCTGCTCCGACCCCATCTCCTCGGTCGCCTACGCGACCGAGCAGATCCTGCTGGTCCTCGGCACCGCTGGCGCGGCGAGCGCGCTGCACCTCGCCGCGCCGATCGCCGTGTGCGTCGCGCTGGTGCTCGTCGTGGTCGTGGCGTCATACCGGCAGACGTGCTTCGCCTACCCGACCGGCGGCGGCGCTTTCATCGTCAGCAAGACGAACCTCGGCGAGAAGGCAGCGTTGACGGCAGCGGCAGCCCTCCTCGTCGACTACGTGATGACCGTGGCCGTCTCCGTCGTCGCGGGCGTCGTTGCTGTCACGTCCGCGGTGCGTCCGCTGGCGCCGCATGCCGTATCCATCTCGGTCGGGCTGGTCGTGCTGCTGGCCGTGGTCAACCTGCGCGGGGTCAAGGAGTCGGGGACGGCGTTTGCCCTTCCGACGTACGCGTTCATCGTCCTGACCCTGCTGCTCATCGGGAGTGGTGCCTACCAGGCGGCCACGGGCGGGCTTCCGACGGCGGACAGCTCTCAGCTGGCACTCCAGCACACCGCCAAGGTCGGCGGCGTGTTCACGCTGCTCCTCTGCATGCGCGCCTTCGCCAGTGGGTGCACGGCCCTCACAGGTGTGGAGGCGATCAGCAACGGCATCCCTGCCTTCACGAGGCCGAAGGCCAAGAACGCGGCCACGACCCTGACCATCATGGGCGCGCTCGCCATCACGATGTTCGCCGGTGTCACGGCTCTTGCTCTCGGCACCCACGCCCGGGCGTACGCCAACGGCAACCCGTCGGTGATCTCGCAGATCGCCGAGAGCATCTGGGGACGGGGGATCCTGTACTTCGCCTTCCAGGCGGCAACTGCGGCGATCCTCGTCCTCGCCGCCAACACGGCGTTCACCGGCTTCCCGATGCTGGCGTCGATCCTCGCCCAGGACCGCTACCTGCCGCGCCAGCTCCACACCCGAGGTGACCGGCTTGTCTTCAGCAACGGCATCGTCCTGCTCGCCGGCGTCTCCACGGCCCTGATCATCGGGTTCAACGCGAGCATCGACAAGCTGATCCAGCTCTACATCGTCGGTGTCTTCACGTCGTTCACCCTGTCGCAGCTGGGGATGATCAGGCACTGGAGCCGAGAGCTGTCACGGCCGATGGGTGCACAGGCCCGACGGCGTCTCCGGCGAGCCCAGGCGATCAACGCGGTGGGAGCCGCCGTCACCGGCGTCGTCCTCGTGATCGTCGTGCGCTACAAGTTCCTCGGTGGTGCCTACCTGGCGATCTCGGCGATGGTGCTGCTGTTCTTCCTGATGCGCGGCATCCACCGGCACTACGTCCGGGTGGCCGTCGAGCTCACGCCCCGTCCGGCGGGTGTGGCCCTGCCGAGCCGCATCCACGGAATCGTTCCGGTCTCCACGGTGCACGAGCCGACCCTGCGGGCTCTCGCGTTCGCCCGTGCGACGCGGCCGCACGACCTGACGGCCGTGACGGTGCAGGTCGACGCGGAGGAGACGAGACGGCTCGTCGACGAGTGGAACGCACGCAGGATCCCGGTTCCCCTGACGGTGCTCGACTCGCCGTACCGCGAGATCACCCGGCCGCTGCTCGCCTACATCAGCCGGGTACGCCGGCAGAGCCCCCGTGATGTCGTCTGCGTCTACATCCCCGAGTACGTCGTCGGGCACTGGTGGGAGCAGCTGCTGCACAACCAGAGTGCCCTGCGACTCAAGGGCAGGTTGCTCTTCCAGCCCGGGGTGATGGTCACCTCGGTGCCCTGGCAGCTGCGCTCGTCGACGCACGCTGTCGAGGCCGCTGAGCGCGAAACCCGTGAGCCTGCGGCCAGGCAGTGAAACGCTGAGTCCGTGACCGATCGAGGCACGGACCTGCCCGGGGGGCTGCCCGCCAGCACGGCGGGTGTGACCCGCAACCGTCGCCGCTTGGCCCTGCTGGGCTTCGTCGTCGTCCTGCCGGCCCTGACGAGCATCCTTGTGTCCACCCGGGCCCACCTGTCCTACGCAACACCCGTGCTCCTGGTGCTGCTGCTCGTGGTGCTGGTCGCCCTGGTCGGCGGACTGCGGGTCGCACTTCCGGCCTCGCTGGCAGGCGGCTTGGTCCTCAACTGGTTCTTCACACCGCCGTACAACACGCTCGTCGTCGACCGGGCGGACCACATCGTTGTCCTCGGCGTCTACCTGGCGGTGGCGGTGGCGGTCAGCACCGTGGTCGACCTCGCCGCGCGGCGCACTGCCGAGGCTGCTCGGGCCCGTGCCGAGGCGCAGGCACTGGCATCGCTCGCCGGCGCGGCGCTGTCTGAGCAGCAGACGCTGCCCGACCTGCTGGAGCAGGTGCGCGTCGTGTTCGGCATGAGGTCGGCAGCCTTGCTGGAGCAGGACGGCTCCGACTGGGTCACCGTCACGTCCGTCGACGGCGGGACGGCCGACGCGCGCGACGTCGCCATCGACGTGCCGGCCGGACCGGGGCTCCTCCTGCGGGTGCGGGGAGCCGAGCTGTTCGCCGAGGACCGTCGTGTCCTCGCGTCCTTTGCCGAGGCGGCGGCCACCGCCCTCGAAGGACGCCGTCTCGCGGAGCGCGCGACGGAAGCCGCCGAGCTCGAAGCGGCCGATCGGGTGCGGACCGCGCTCCTTGCCGCCGTCGGACATGACCTCCGGACACCCCTCGCCGGGATCAAGGCCGCGGTGTCGAGCCTGCGGCAGACCGACATGACCTGGACGGCGAGCGACCGGGATGCCTTCCTCGAGACGATCGAGGAGTCGTCGGATCGGCTGCAGGCGCTGGTGGCGAACCTGCTCGATGCGTCGCGACTGCGGGCCGGCGCGTTCTCGGCTGTGTCGGTCGCGGTCGGGCTCGTCGAGGCCGTTGATGCGGTGCTGCTCAGCTTGCCGCCGCCGGACCGGGACCGCTTGCTCGTCGAGCTGCCCACCGGCCTGCCCGACGCCATGGCTGACCCGGGCCTGCTGGAGCGCGTCCTCGCCAACCTCGTCGACAACGCCTTGCGCCACACGCCGTCCGGGACCTTCGTGACCGTCACTGCGTCCCTGCACGGCCCGGAGATCGTCTGCGACGTCATCGACCACGGCCCAGGGATCTCGCCGGTCGACCGCAGCCGTGCGTTCGCGCCCTTCCAACGACTGGACGACCGGACACCGGGCGGGGTGGGCCTGGGCCTGTCCGTCGCGCGCGGGTTCGCTGAGGCGATGCACGCCGCGATCGTGCCGAGAGAGACTCCTGGGGGAGGCCTCACGATGCGCCTGACCTTGCCGCTCGCACCGAACCCGAATGGGTCCGGTGGGGTGTCGTGACGCGGGTGCTCATCGTCGACGACGATCCCGGTCTCGCGCGGGCGCTGGCGATCAACCTGCGGGCCCGCAAGTACGACGTCGACGTGGCCGGCTCCGGAGCCGACGCGCTGAAGCTCGCAGCGCGGACCCAGCCCGACGCGGTGATCCTGGACCTGGGTCTGCCCGACATCGACGGGACCGAGGTGGTGGCCGGACTCCGTGGCTGGACGACCACGCCGATCCTGGTGCTGTCCGCGCGGCAGGACCAGGCCGACAAGGTGGCCGCCCTCGATGCGGGTGCCGACGACTACATCACCAAGCCGTTCGGCATGGACGAGCTGCTCGCCCGGCTCCGCGCAGCGCTCCGGCGAGCCGCCCGCAGCCCGGTGGAGGCCCCGCTCGTCGTGACCGCGTCGTTCACCATCGACCTCGCGGCGAAGCGGGTGACCCGTGACGGGAAGGACATCCGGCTCACACCGACGGAGTGGCACCTGCTCGAGCTGCTCGCCCGAAGCCCGGGCCGGCTCCTCACGCAGCGCGAGCTGCTGCGTGAGGTCTGGGGTCCGGCTGCGGAGCGGGAGAGCCAGTACCTCCGGGTCTACATCGGGACGTTGCGTCGCAAGCTCGAGCCCGCCCCGAGTGCGCCTCGGCACCTGATCACCGAGCCCGGGATGGGTTACCGGCTCGAGCGCTAGACGTCACCGCCGGTTGCGGTAGGCACTCTCCATCGTGCTGGCGCCGACGTTGGTCTGCAGCCAGCTGCCGAGGGGGAGAAGCTCCCGCCACAGGGCGGCGATCCGGTCCGCGCACTTCGGTGTGTGCATCCACGCCGCCGGCTCCAGCCGCTTGCCGGCGATCAGTGACTTGTGGTGCAGCAGGTCCGCGCGCGGGTGCCCGGCGTCGTACTCCTTCGGCAGCCGCTTGAGGCGCTCGCCGAAGACCTCCCAGCCGGCCGCGGTCAGCCCGTCGAGCAGCTTCGTCAGCTCCCGGCCGGTCCGGTCCTCGGCGATGGCGGCGCGCAGTCGGCGGGCCTGGTCGGTCGCGGTGTGGAAGTAGCCACTGCCGAGGTAGAGACCGTCCGCACCCAGCTGCACGTAGAGCGCCGACTTGCCCGCCAGGTCGTCCTTGACGACGGCCGCGGCGTGCTCCTTGTACGGCGTCTTGTCCTTCGCGAACCGCACGTCGCGGTACGGGCGGAAGAAGGTCGCCGGGCCGAACTCCGGCTCGAGCTTCGCGAGCAGCGCCTCCATGGGGGCTTTCACGCAGGCGTCGTACGTCGCCTTGTGGTCGGTCCAGTAGGCCTTCGTGTTGTCGGCCACGAGCCCCTCGTAGAACGCGAACGCCTCGTCCGGGAAGCCCGTGAAGCTCGTCATGAGACGTCCGCGTGCAGCCGCAGCTGGCGCTCGACGCGAGGACCGGTGTCGAGGCCGCGCGCGGCGCCGTCCGGCTCCCAGCCCGCCGACGCCAGGAAGGACCGGGATGCGCCGTCGCGCTCCCACACCCAGGCCACCGCCGTCCGGTCGCCGTCCTCCCGCCAGTGGTCGACCGTCGCGGCGAGAAGGCGAGAGCCATGGCCGCGTCGGCCCCAGCGCGGCTCCACCAGCAGCGTGCTCACCTCGACTGCCTCCACGTCCTCGTCGTCGGTCGGTCCGCTCGCGGCGAACCCGACGACCTCGGCGCCCTCCACCGCCAGCAGCACCCGGTGCCGGGGCGTCGGCGGCAGCTCGATGGCGCGAAGCCAGAGAGCCGCGGCCTGTTCCGGGGGCACGGCGAGCGCATCCTCCGGCAGAAAGGACGCGTAGGCCGCGCGCCAGGTCGACAGCTGCACGACGGCGACTCGCTCGGCGTCCTCCGCCCGGGCCGGACGAACGCTGACATCGGCCATGCTCCTCACCCTAGGCGGGGCCGGCGGTAGCGGATCTCCGGCGGCCGACCCGGCAGCTCCAGCAGCTTGTGGCCGCCGTCCGGGACGAAGCCGTGCCGCTCGTAGAACCGGCGCGCGGGGGAGTTGCCTTCCAGCACCCAGAGCGTCTGCAGCAGCTGTGGCATCCGCGCGAAGCCTGCGGTGAGCAGCCCGCTCCCGACGCCGCTGAAGCGCCGGGCCGGGTCGATGTAGAGCGCGAGCAGCTCGGCGGCGTCGGGAGCGTCATCGTCCCGCGACGGCGTCAGGATGGCCCCGCCGACGACCCCACCGGCGGCTTCCGCCACCAGCATCACGTGCCCGGCGGGCAGGTCGGCGAGCCACCGCTCGCGTTGCACGACGCGCTCGTCCTCGACGGCGTACGACGCAAGGAAGTCGTCGTCGACCATGCCGCTGTAGGCGGCCTTCCAGCCGGCGACGCGGATCTCCTCGAAGCGCCGCGCGTCGGCCGGACGGGCGTCGCGGACCACGTGGTGCACGCCTGCCAGGATGCCCGTCGTGCCCGGTCCGCGCGAACGCCTTTCCCTGGCAGCGGCGCGTCGCGTCGCCCTCGCTGCGCAGGGGTTCAACGACGCCGTGCCCACCGGCGTCGTCACGAAGCGGCACCTGCGACGCGTCGTCGGCCGGACCAACCTGCTCCAGATGGACTCGGTCAACGTCTTCCAGCGCGCGCACTACCTGCCCGCGTTCTCGCGGCTCGGGCCGTACGACATAGGGCTCGTCGACAAAATGGCCTACGGCGGCGGCCCCTCATCCCGTGAGCTCTTCGAGTACTGGGGCCACGAGGCGTCCTTGCTCCCGGTGGCGCTGCACCCACTGCTGAGGTGGCGGATGGAGCGGGCCCGCAACCTCGAGGAGGGCTGGGGCGGGCCGCTGCGCGCGATGCGCGAGAAGCCGGAGTTCGTCGCCGAGGTGCTGCGCCTGGTGCGCGAGCGCGGTCCGGTCGGCGCCGGCGAGATCCGCGTGGGTGAGCGCAACAAGGGCACCTGGTGGAGCTGGGACGACACGAAGGTCGCGCTCGAGTTCCTCTTCTGGTCCGGGCAGGTCACCACCGCAGGTCGCAGGGCCTTCGAGCGGCTGTACGACGTCCCGCAGCGGGTGCTGCCCGCGGCTGTCCTCGAGGCGCCGACGCCGTCACGCGAGGACGCGCAGCGCGAGCTGATCCGGCTGTCGGCGCGGGCTCACGGGGTGGCAACGGAGAAGGACCTGCGCGACTACTTCCGGCTCGGCGTCACGGATGCGCGAGCAGCCGTGGCCTCTCTCCTCGATGCCGGCGAGCTGCTCCGCGTCGACGTCGAGGGCTGGCCGCAACCGGCGTACCTCTGGCCCGACGCCATGGTGCCGAGGCGCGTCCGGCGCAGCGCCCTGCTGTCGCCGTTCGACCCGCTCGTCTGGGAACGGGCGAGGACCGAGCGGCTGTTCGGCTTCACCTACCGGATCGAGATCTACGTCCCCGCGCACAAGCGCGTCCACGGCTACTACGTCCTGCCGTTTCTGCACGACGAGGCGCTGTCGGCTCGGGTCGACCTGAAGGCCGACCGCAAGGCCGGCGTCCTGCGGGTCCTGGCGTCATGGCTCGAGCCCGGCCACGACGCACACGAAGTCGCGGCGGCCCTCGCGGTGCAGCTGCGGGGTGCAGCCGACTGGCAGGGCCTTTCCGACGTCGTCATCGAGCCGCGTGGCGACCTCGCGAAGCCGCTCGGTACGTTCCGGCTATGACTGCATGGGATCTGGTGGTGGCGCGGGACGACCTGTCGAAGACTCGGCTGGCAGAGGTCGAGCAACCGGCCGCCGGGCCGGGGGAGGCGGTCCTCAAGGTCGATCGCGTGGGTCTCACGGCCAACAACGTCACCTATGCCGTCCTCGGCGACTCGATGGGCTACTGGAAGTTCTTCCCTGCCGAGACCGGCTGGGGTCACGTGCCGTTGTGGGGCTTCGCTGACGTCGTCGACACGACTGTCGAGGGTGTCGATGTCGGGCAGCGGTTGTTCGGCTACTACCCGACGGCGAGCCACCTCGTCGTGCAGCCCGGCCAGGTGACCGCAACGGGGTTCCGGGATGTCGCGGAGCACCGCGCGGGCCTGCCGTCGCCATACAACGGCTACCAGCTCGTCGACACCGACCCGGCGTACGAGAAGGACCGGGAGGACCTGCAGGCGCTCTACCGTCCGCTGTTCTTCACGTCGTTCATGCTGGCCGACTTCCTCGGCGACAACGGGTTCTTCGGGGCGCAGACCGCAGTGCTCTCCTCCGCGTCCAGCAAGACGGCCTACGGCACCGCCTTCCTGCTCGACGGGATCCGCCGAGTGGGACTGACGTCGCCGGCCAACGTCGCGTTCACGGAGTCGCTCGGCTGCTACGACGAGGTCCTCACGTACGACGACGTCACGTCGCTGCCCGCGGACGCGCCGACGCTCTACGCGGACATGGCCGGAAGCCGGGGCCTGCGCGCCGCCGTGCACGAGCACCTCGGCGACGCGCTCGTGCACGACGCGGTCGTCGGCATCACCCACATCGAGGAGCTCGGCTCCGGCGGGGAGTCGCTCGCGGGAGCGAAGCCGACCTTCTTCTTCGCACCCGACCAGATGGCCAAGCGCCGCGCCGACTGGGGCGCGGGCGGCCTCGAGCAGAGGTACGGCGACGCCTGGCGGCGTTTCGTCCCGCATGTGGAGGGCTGGGTCGACGTCGTCGAGGGGCGCGGCCCGCAAGCCCTGAACGACGTCTGGCTCGAGGTCCTCACCAACAAGAGCGCACCGCGGGCCGGCAACGTCGTACGTCTCTAGAAAACCTGTCGTAGCGCCGCCCTACCGTGACGGCATGACCGTCCCGACAACGGCCCGTCCGACGCTGCCGCTCGTGGCGGCGTTCGTCACGGTGCTGCTCTGGGCCTCTGCCTTCGTGGCGATCCGCCACGTCGGCCATGTCGTGTCGCCGGGCCCGCTGACCCTGGGTCGACTGCTGGTCGGCAGCGTCGTGCTCGGGCTGGTCATGCTCACCCGCCGCCGGCCGCTCCCGGCGGGCCGCTTCTGGCCGAGGCTGGTGATCTGCGGCGTCCTGTGGTTCGGCCTCTACAGCGTCGCCCTCAACGCGGCCGAGCGCCGCATCGACGCGGGGACCGCGTCGATGCTCGTCAACATCGGTCCGGTGTTCATCGCCGTCATGGCCGGGGTCTTCCTCGGCGAGGGCTTTCCCCGACGGCTGCTGGCGGGGACGGCCATCTCGCTCGTCGGCGTCATCGTCATCGGCCTGGCGACCTCGGGCGGGAGCAGCGCCGACGTGGTCGGGGTGGTGCTCTGCCTCGGCGCGGCCGCGTCGTACTCCATCGCGATGGTCGCGCAGAAGCCCCTGCTCGCCGATCTCCCCGGACTGCAGGTCACGTGGCTCGCGTGCACCATCGGCGCGATCGTCTGCCTGCCCTTCGGGCCGGGGCTGGTCCGCGAGCTCGAGGGGGCCGATGTCTCGACGTGGTGGTGGGTCGCCTACCTCGGTGCGTTCCCGACGGCCCTGGGCTTCACGACCTGGGCCTATGCCCTCGCCCGCACCACGGCCGGCCGGCTCGGCGCGACGACCTACCTCGTCCCGCCGGTCGCGATCCTGCTGAGCTGGTCGCTGCTGGGGGAGACCCCCGCCGCCCTTGCCCTGCTCGGCGGACTGCTGTGCGTCGGCGGCGTCTACGTGACGCGGCGCGCTCCGCGGGTCAAGGCGGAGAGAGCGCCGGCTGCCGAAGTCGCCTCAGCCCCCGGCTGAGGCCACGCCGGCCGCGGCGGGGGAGACGCTCAGGTCGCCGCTGCCGGTGCGCAGCTTGAGGCGCAGCCCGGCGCCGCCGCTCGGAGCGGAGGACTCGAGCGGCAGGTCGCAGCGCACGTCACCGGAGGCGCTCGTCATGTCGATCTCGACCGTGGTCCCCGCCGCGACCCCGATCGTCGCGTCGCCGGACCCGGTCTGGAAGGCGACGTCGCCGGGTCCTGCCTCGCGGATCTCCAGCTCGACGGAGCCGCCCTTCACCGCGATCGACCCGTCGGTGCGCCCGAGCTCGACCGAGCCCTGCCCGGCCTTGAACGCGGTCGTGCCGACCCGCTCGCCCTTGAGGCTGCCCTGGCCCGTGGAGACCGCGACGTTGCCGGCCACCCCGACGCGCACGTCGGTCTGGCCGGCCTTGACCGCCAGCGCAGACGTCGCCTCGTCGACGTCGACGTCGCCCGCGCCGATCTTGACGGCGAGTGCCTCGACACCGCCCTGCACGGTGACGTCCGCAGCGCCGGCCTTGACCGACAGACCGGAGTGCGCCGGCAGTCCCAGGCTCACGGCGATCTCGGCCCGACGGAACAGGCGGCCCGAGTCGGGCACGTCGACGACCAGCTGGTCGCCGACCAAGGTGATGCTGGCGCGCTCGGCGAGCTGCACCGACGGCTCGTGGCCGGGATCCACCGGCTCGACCGACGCCCACGCGACACCGGGCTCGGCCGGTCTCGCGTCGACCCGCCCGCTGCCCATCTTGACGCCGGCCTCGATGCGGCCGTCGACGGTGAACTCTTGTCTCATCACGCTCTCCCGAAGCCGGTGATACGTCGCGGGCCGCCGGCCGGGAAGTGGCCGCCGAAGGTGGATGCCGGTTCGAGGGCGCGGTGCACCGCGCGGACCAGCCAGTTGTTGACCGACAGGCCTTCGGACGCGGCCGCGTGCTCGGTGCGGACCTTCAAGGTCTCGGGCAGCCGAAGGGTGAGCCGTGCGGTGCCCTCGTCGTCGGTCGGTACGGCGGCGGGCGCGGGCTCCGGCGCCGGTCCGGTGACCACCAGCTCGGGCTCCCGGCCGCGCAGCCGCACCTCCACGGAGGGGCCGTCGAAGGCCGCTGTGAGGTCGTTGGCCGCGTCCGTCAGGACGTCGAGCAGGACCAGTCGCAGGGCCGGCTCGATCGCGTCGGCGACCAGCTCGGCAGCCCGCGCGACGTCGGGTCCGCCGATCGCGGCGGCGGCCGTGACGTCGGCGCGCAGCGCCTCGACGTACCTCGACAGGTCCATCAGAACCGGGGGTACATCCGGCGCAGTGCCGGGTCGGCGAGCGGCGAGCGACGCCGGGCCTGCTCCTCGACCGCGCGACGTGCCGCCCGGCAGCCCTCCTCGCGACGGACACGCTGCTGGTGGCGCTTCGATGTCTTCATGACGTCATAGTGACGTCACCAGTGGCATCAGGTCAAGTCGCTCGTTCGGGGGAACGTGTCGCCGGGTCCGCGGCGGCACGGCGCGGCTACCCTGCAGACGGCCCGGCTTCCCCCGCCGGCGAGGGCCGCCAGCAGTTGGATGACGTACGGAGAATGTGCTCGTGCCTGCGCTCGCCCCGCTCACGGTCCAGGTCATCGGCTACACCCACTTCGAGCCGCCGGCCGACGTCCCCTGGGAGACCGACACCGACGGCGGGGAGGCCCTGGCGGAGTTCGCCGGCCGGGCCTGCTACCAGTCCTGGAGCAAGCCCAACCCGTCGACCGCGACCAACGCCGGCTACCTGCGGCACATCCTCGAGGTGGGCCACCTGTCGGTCCTCGAGCACGGGTCCGTCACGTTCTACCTGACCGGGGTCTCCCGCTCGCTCACCCACGAGCTGATCCGCCACCGGCACTTCTCCTACTCGCAGCTCTCGCAGCGCTACGTCCCCGAGCGCGACGCCGCCATGGTCGAGCCCGCGGTGATCGCGGAGGACCCCGAGCTGCACGCGATGTTCCTCGAAGCGGGGGAGCAGGCGCTGGCGTCGTACACCAGGCTCCTCGAAGGGCTCGAGAAGAAGTTCGCCGACGTCGACAACGTGACGTCGCGCCGCAAGCAGGCCCGCCAGGCGGCGAGAGCCGTGCTGCCCAACGCGACCGAGACGCGCATCGTCGTCACCGGCAACTACCGCGCGATGCGCCACTTCGTCGCGATGCGGGCCAGCGAGCACGCCGACGTCGAGATCCGCGAGCTCGCGATCGCGATGCTGCGCGAGCTCAAGCGGGTCGCGCCCAACGCGTTCGCCGACTTCGAGATCAGCGCTCTCGGTGACGGCACCGAGGTGGCCTCCAGCCCCCTCGTCGGCGAAGGCTGAGTGTGACACCTGCGTGACATGAGTGCGCCGGACCTGTCATACTGAGCGGCATGTACACGCAGGGGCTGGACCAGGCTGAGCCGCTCGGCGACGAGGACCTCTCCCGTCTGAGCGAGCGGTTCGAGGCCAAGGTCGCCGCCGAGGACAAGGTCGAGCCCACGGACTGGATGCCCGACGCCTACCGCACCCTGCTCGTCCGGCAGATCGCGCAGCACGCGCACTCCGAGATCGTCGGCATGCTGCCGGAGGGCAACTGGCTCAGCCGGGCGCCGAGCCTGCGCCGCAAGGGCATCCTGCTCGCGAAGGTGCAGGACGAGGCCGGCCATGGGCTCTACCTCTACTGCGCCGCTGAGACCCTCGGGATCAGCCGCGACGAGATGGTGGAGCAGCTCCTCGCCGGCACCGCGAAGTACTCCAGCATCTTCAACTACCCCACGCTGACCTGGGCCGACTGCGGCGCGATCGGCTGGCTCGTCGACGGCGCGGCGATCATGAACCAGGTCCCGCTGTGCCGCTGCTCCTACGGCCCGTACGCGCGCGCCATGGTGCGCATCTGCCGCGAGGAGTCGTTCCACCAGCGACAGGGCTTCGAGATCATGACGGTGCTGTCGCAGGGCACGCCGGAGCAGAAGGCGATGGCGCAGGACGCCCTCGACCGCTGGTGGTGGCCGTCGCTGATGATGTTCGGCCCGCCGGACGCGCAGTCGACGCACAACGACCGCTCCATGCGCTGGAAGGTCAAGCGGTTCACCAACGACGAGCTGCGGCAGAAGTTCGTCGACATGACGGTTCCGCAGGCGCACTTCCTCGGCCTCACCGTCCCTGACCCCGACCTGTCGTACAACGGCGAGCACTGGGTCTTCGGCGAGCCGGACTGGTCGGAGTTCAAGCGCGTCCTCTCCGGCGACGGACCCTGCAACCGCGAGCGCCTCGCGGCCCGCAACAAGGCGCACGACGACGGCGCATGGGTGCGCGAAGCCGCCGTGGCGCATGCGGAGAAGAAGCGGTCGCGTGAACGCGTCGCCTGAACCTGGACAGCGGAGCACCTGGCCGCTGTGGGAGGTCTTCGTCCGTTCCCGCTCCGGCCTGGCGCATCAGCACGTCGGCAGCCTGCACGCCGTCGACGCGGAGATGGCGATCGCCAACGCACGAGACGTCTACACCCGCCGCGGGGAGGGCGCGTCGCTGTGGGTCGTGCCCGCCACGTCGATCGTCGCGAGCGACCCGGACGACAAGGAGTCGTTCTTCGGGCTCGATGAGGAGTTCCGTCACCCCTCGCACTACGTGGTGCCCGACGGCGTCGTAGGAATCTGATGGGTGACCACGCGGTGGATGCGCTGCTGCGCGTCGGTGACTCCTGCCTCGTTCTCGCCCAGCGGCTCACTGCCTGGTGCGGCCACGCGCCTGCGCTCGAGGAGGACATCGCCCTCGCCAACGTCGCGCTCGACATCCTCGGGCAGGCACGGGGTCTGCTGACCCGCGCCGGCGAGATCGAGGGCGCCGGCCGCGACGAGGACGCGCTCGCCTACCTCCGCGACGCTCCGGACTACCGCAACCTGCTGCTCGTCGAGCAGCCCAACGGCGACTACGGCACCACGATGCTGCGGCAGCTCCTCTTCGACGCCTGGGCCGTCGAGCTCTGGCCGGCGCTTGTGTTCTCGACCGACCCTGTCGTCGCGGGCATCGCCGGCAAGGCGGCGAAGGAGGCCGCCTACCACGTGAGGCACTCCGCGAGCTGGGTCGTGCGCCTCGGCGACGGCACGGAGGAGTCGCACCAGCGGATGCTCGCGGCACTCGACATGCTCTGGCCCTACGCCGGCGAGGCGTTCCTCGACGACGAGGTCGACGTCGCGGCTGCCGAGTCGGGTCTGATGCCGTTGCCGTCGTCACTGCTGCCGGCCTACCGGCATCGGGTCGAGTCGGTCCTCGCCGAGGCGACCCTTCCGGTCCCGCCCGACCCGTGGTGGCAGCGCGGCGGCCGGCAGGGCAGCCACGGCGAGCACCTGACCTACCTGCTCGCCGAGATGCAGGTCGTCCACCGGGCGCACCCGGACGCGACATGGTGACGGTGCAGGACGCGTGGGACCTGCTCGCCGACGTACCGGATCCTGAGCTCCCGACGGTCTCGGTCGTCGACCTCGGCATCGCGCGAGACGTGCACTACGACGGCGATCGCCTCGTCGTGACCATCACCCCGACCTACAGCGGCTGCCCGGCGATGCGCGAGATCGAGCACGACGTCAAGGCGCGGTTGGCGGAGCGCTTCGCCGACGTCGAGGTGCGCACCGTGCTGTCACCTCCGTGGACCACCGACTGGATCACCGACGCCGGCCGCGCGAAGCTGGCGGGCTCGGGCATCGCCCCGCCCGGCGCGCGGATGCTCCCGCTGCTGGTGCAGGGCCGGCCGGAGATGTGTCCCCACTGCGGCTCGACGGCGGTCGAGGAGCTGGCGGGCTTCGGCTCCACCGCCTGCAAGGCGCTCTGGCGCTGCACCACGTGCCGCGAGCCGTTCGACTACGTCAAGGCGCACTAGTGCCCGTGAGCTTCCGGCAGCTGCGCGTCGCCGACGTGCGTCGTGAGACCGACGACTGCCTCTCGATCGCACTCGACGTCCCGCCTGACCTCGCCGCCGACTTCCGCTACCTGCCCGGGCAGTACCTCACGTTCCGGGCCGTCCTCGACGGCGTGGAGGTACGCCGGTCGTACTCGCTCTGCACCGCACCTGGCGACAAGGAGCTCCGGGTTGCGGTGAAGCAGGTTTCCGGTGGCGCCTTCTCGTCGTACGTCGCGACGAAGGTCCGTCCCGGCGACGTCATCGACGTGATGACGCCCGAGGGCCGGTTCACGCCGGCTCCCGACCCGAAGCCGCACCGGCACGTGCTCGGCATCGCGGCGGGCAGCGGCATCACCCCGGTCATCGGGATCGTCCGGCACGTGCTGGCCACCGAGCCGACAGCACGCGTCACCGTCGTCTACGGCAACCGCACAGCCTCGTCCGTTGTGTTTCGCGACCAGCTCGCCGACCTCAAGGACAGCTACCTCGACCGGCTCCGCGTCCTGCACGTGCTCTCACGGGAAGGCACGGAGATCCCGCTCTACACGGGGCGGGTCGACGGCGCCAAGGTGCGGCTGCTGCTGCAGACCGTGCTCGACGCCGGCGACATCGACGAGGTCTTCGTCTGCGGCCCGCAGGAGATGAGCGTCGCGGTGCGCGCTGCCCTGCTCGAGTCCGGCGTCGACGCCCACCGCGTGCATGTCGAGCTGTTCGGCACGCCGACCCCGCCCCCGCCGCCGCCCACCGATCCCGCAGCCGGCGACGTCCGAGCGAGGGTCGTGCTGCACGGCCTGAGCCGCGAGGTCGACATCGCGCCCGGCGAGACGATCCTCGACGCCGGGCGCCGCGCGGGACTCGACCTGCCGTGGTCCTGCGCCGCCGGGGTCTGCGCGACCTGCCGCGCTCGGGTCGAGGGAGACGTCGACATGGCCGTCAACCACGCGCTCGAGCCGTGGGAGCTGACCGCGGGCTACCGGCTGACCTGTCAGAGCCGCCCGCGCGGGGGCGACCTCGTCGTCGACTACGACGCGTGAGCCTGGGTTGCGCGCATCCCGCCCGGTAGCCTGCGACGCATGAGCGCCCCGTTCGGCCGCGTCCTCACGGCAATGGTCACGCCGTTCAGCTCTGACGGCTCCCTGGACCTGGACCGCGCCGGAGCGTTGGCCAGCCGGCTCGTCGACGAGGGCAACGACGGGCTCGTCATCAGTGGTACGACGGGCGAGGCGCCGACGACGACCGACGCCGAGAAGGAGCAGCTGCTCCGGTCGGTCGTCGACGCGGTCGGCGGGCGAGCTCATGTCGTGGCCGGCGTCGGCACCAACAACACCGCCCACAGCGTCGAGCTCGCCCGCGCGGCGGAGAAGGCCGGCGCGACGGCGCTGCTGGTCGTCACGCCGTACTACAACAAGCCGCCCCAGGCCGGCGTCATCGCACACACCCGCACGGTGGTCGACGCCGTCGATCTGCCCGTCATGCTCTACGACATCCCGGGGCGCAGCGCCATCGCGCTCGAGACGGAGACGATCGTGGCGCTCGCCGAGCACGAGCGGATCGTCGGCGTGAAGGACGCGAAGCTCGACCTCGAGGCGACCTCGTGGGTCCTCGCGCGCACCGACCTCGCCTACTACTGCGGGCACGACCCCTGGACGCTGCCGATGCTGGCGATCGGCGCCGTGGGCGTCGTCGGGACGAGCACCCACGTCTGCGCCGGACCGACGCGCGCGCTGCTCGACGCGTTCGCCGCCGGTGACCACGCGCAGGCCCGGCAGCTGCACGAGCGCCTGCTGCCGATCTACTCCGGCATCTTCCGCACACAGGGGACGATCCTGGTGAAGGCCGCGCTGGAGCTGCTCGGCTTCCCGGTCGGTCCGGTGCGGCTGCCACTGATCGCAGCGACGCCCGAGCAGGTCGAGACGCTGCGCGCCGACCTCAGCGCGGCGGGCATCTCGTGAGCCACCCGCACCCGGAGCTAGGCCCGCCGCCGGCGCTGCCGGACGGCGGCCTGCGGGTCGTCGCGCTCGGGGGCCTCGCCGAGATCGGTCGCAACATGACCGTCTTCGAGATCGACGGCAAGCTGCTGATCGTCGACTGCGGTGTCCTCTTCCCCGAGACCGACCAGCCCGGCATCGACCTGATCCTTCCTGACTTCACCTACATCCGCGACCGGCTCGATGACATCCAGGCCGTGGTGCTCACCCACGGCCACGAGGACCACCTCGGCGCGGTGCCGTACCTGCTGCGCGAGAAGGCCGACATCCCGATCGTCGGCAGCCGGTTCACCCTCGCCCTGCTCGAGGCGAAGCTGCGCGAGCACCGCATCACGCCGTACACGCTTCAGGTCGTGGAGGGGCAGACCGAGCAGCTCGGCCCGTTCTCGTGCGAGTTCTTCGCCGTCAACCACTCGATCCCCGACGCCATGGCCGTAGCGATCCGGACCCGCGCCGGGCTGGTGCTGCACACCGGCGACTTCAAGATGGACCAGCTGCCGCTCGACGGCCGGCTCACCGACCTCGGCGGCTTCGCCCGGCTCGGCAACGAGGGCATCGACCTGCTTCTCTCGGACTCGACCAACGCCGAGGTGCCGGGCTTCGTCACCAGCGAGCGCGAGATCGGGCCGGTCCTGGACGAGGTCATGCGCACGGCCACGCGGCGCGTCATCGTGGCCTGCTTCGCCTCCCACGTGCACCGCGTCCAGCAGGTGCTCGACGCGGCGGAGCACCACGGCCGTCACGTCGCCTTCGTCGGCCGGTCGATGGTGCGCAACATGGGGGTCGCGTCCGACCTCGGCTTCCTGCGGATCGCGCCGGGGCTCGTCGTCGACATGAAGCAGGTCGAGCAGCTGCCGGAGAACCGCGTCGTCCTGGTGTCGACCGGTTCGCAGGGCGAGCCGCTGTCGGCGCTGTCGCGGATGGCCAACCGCTCGCACCACCAGATCCGGATCGAGTCCGACGACACCGTCGTACTCGCGTCCTCTCTCATCCCCGGCAACGAGAACGCCGTCTACCGCGTCATCAACGGGCTCTCGCGCTGGGGCGCCCGCGTCGTGCACAAGGGCGTCGCGAAGGTGCACGTCTCCGGCCACGCACCGGCCGGCGAGCTGCTCTACCTGCTCAACGCGACGAAGCCGTCCAACCTGATGCCGGTGCACGGCGAGTGGCGGCACCTGCGGGCGCACGCCGAGCTCGGCCGGCTGTCCGGCGTACCCGCCGACCGCATCGTGCTCGCCGAGGACGGCGTCGTCGTCGACCTCGTCGACGGCAAGGCGTCGATCGTCGGGGCGGTGCCGTGCGGCTACGTCTACGTCGACGGCCTCGAGGTCGGCGACGTCGGAGAGTCGACGCTGAAGGACCGGCGCATCCTCGGCGACGAGGGCTTCATCTCCGTGACCGTCGCCCTCGACAGCGTCACGGGCAAGATCGCCGGCGGTCCGCAGATCGCAGCGCGCGGCTTCACCGACGACCCGGCGGCGTTCGATGCGGCCCTCGAGCTCATCGAGGCCGAGCTCGACCGGCTCGCCTCCGAGGGTGTCGGAGACGTGCACCAGCTCGCCCAGTCGGTACGCCGGGTGCTCGGCAAGTGGGTGAGCGACACCTACCGGCGCCGCCCGATGATCATCCCCGTCGTCGTCGAGGTCTGATCGGCGCCTCCAGTCCCCCGGTTCCGCGCCTTGGGCGGATGATCTTCTGCCGGACGCTCCCCGCCGCGACCCGCCCCGCGTGTCGCGGCGCAGCAGGTCCAGCAGAAGATCGCTCGGCGGGGAGGCGCTCCGGTTCGGGGCAGGCCCGGCGTGTCGGGGGTGTGACGGGTGGGGCGGGTGGTAGTTCGCCGGTAGCGTCACACCATGGCCAGCTCTGCGCCCCCGCGCTCTCGACCGAGTTCGCGTACGACGGCTGCCCGCAAGCCGGCCGCGCGCAAGGCCCCGGCCAGGCGCCCGGCCAGCCGGTCGCGCAGCAGGCGGCCGTCCCC
>JAODNA010000206.1 GCA_025465135.1 Frankiales bacterium
GCAGCGTGCGCGGCGCGACGTCGCCGCGCGCCGCCGGCTTGTCCGGCCGGGCGGTCGTTCTGTCCCGCTCTGTGTCGATCCAGTCGTTGCTCCACCCGATCGAGAGCTGACCCGACAGGAGCGCGGCTGCGACCCACGCCGAGCCGGCCCCGCGCCCGGCGGACACGGCCAGCGCCGTCGTGATCGACGTGACCGCCAGGCTCGGCTCGGGATGGCACGCCTGCACGAGCGCGGGGAGCCTCACCGCCGCAGTCTTGCGCACCGGATCGGGGTGCCGACCGGAGGGTTGCAGCACTGTTCAGGGGCTGTTGTCAAGGGTCGTCCGGACCCGGTTATGCCCTCTGACCTGCGACGATGTCCCGAAGCCGCGGCTACAGCGTGTTATCCTTGATGCAGCGGAAGGGGTACTTCACACATGACGTTCGCAGTCGGCGAGACCGTTGTCTACCCGCACCACGGGGCCGCGCTCATCGAGGCCATCGAGACCCGGACCATCAAGGGCGAGGACCGTATCTACCTCGTTCTCAAGGTCGCGCAAGGCGACCTGACCGTGCGAGTTCCAGCGGATAACGCCGAGATCGTGGGCGTTCGTGACGTTGTGGGCCAGGCCGGCCTCGACAAGGTGTTCGAGGTGCTTCGGGCCCCCGCCGTCGAGGAGCCGACCAACTGGTCGCGTCGCTACAAGGCCAACCTCGAGAAGCTCGCCTCCGGCGACATCAACAAGGTCGGCGAGGTCGTCCGCGACCTCTGGCGTCGTGACCGCGAGCGTGGCCTGTCCGCAGGCGAGAAGCGCATGCTGTCCAAGGCTCGTCAGATCCTGGTCAGCGAGCTCGCGCTCGCCGAAGGGACGAATGAGGACAAGGCCGAAGCGATCCTGGACGAGGTCCTCGCCTCCTAGGCGAACGGCCCGCCGCCCCTGCCCGTCGCCCCTGGCGCGGACGGGGGTTTCGCCGAGTCCGGCCTCACGACTCGTCCGATTGCTGCCGATGGTGCCGTGGTGACCGCACTGCCGCCGACCTCACGACCGAGCCGGACCACGCGCGCCCCGGCGGCGGTGGTCGAGGCGCTCCGGCTGCTGACGGTCGTCTTCTTCGCCGGCGCGGGCTACTCGATCGGGTCCGACGTCGGGCCCGCCCACGCCTTCCTGGGCGCGCTCAACGGCACGGCGGTCGGTGTCGTCCTGGGCTCCGGCATCGGCTACGTCCTCGGCGGGGTCCTCGGTCGCACGACCGCCCGCTCGGCGGAGACGGCGCGCGTCCGGCTGCGCAGCGTCTCGGCCGACACCCTCGTGGCGGGTGCGCTCGGTCTCGTCGTCGGGGTGCTCCTCGGCGCCGGCGTCGCCTGGCCGGTGTTCTTCCTGCCCGACGCCTACCTGGCCTTCCCGCTGTTCGGCTTCGTCGTCGTGATCCTCGGCTACTACGGCTTCGTCATCGGCGCCTCGAAGCGCGACGGAGTGCTCGCGCTGTTCGGCGAGCGCGCAGGGCTCCCGCCGCGCGCGGTCGCCGCCACCGCGCTGCCGCGGGTCCTCGACACCTCGGTGGCGATCGACGGGCGCATCGTCGACGTCGTGCGGGCCGGCTTCCTGCACGGTCTGCTGCTCGTTCCCACCCCCGTCCTCGCCGAGCTGCAGGGACTGGCCGATGCGGGCGACGACGTTCGGCGGTCGAAGGGTCGCCGTGGCCTCGAGGTGCTCGAGGTGCTGCAGCGCGAGCCGTTCGTCGACGTCGAGATCCTCGAGCTCGACGTGCCAGGGGTCGCCGACGTCGACGCGAAGCTGGTACGGATCTGCCTGGACCGCGGGGCCGCGCTGCTGACGCTCGACACCAACCTCGCGAAAGCGGCCGGGCTCGCCGGCGTGCGCGTCCTCAACCTGCACTCGCTCGCCCTTGCGCTGCGGCCTCCTGTCGTTGCCGGCGAGGACGTGCCGGTGCTTCTCATCAAGGCCGGCAAGGAGCCGGGGCAGGCCGTCGGCTATCTCGACGACGGCAGCATGGTCGTCGTCGAGCGGGCCCGCGACAGGGTGGGCAGTGAGGTCTCGGTGCGGGTCACATCCGTCCTCACGACGGCCAACGGCCGGCTCGTCTTCGGGCGCCTGGCCGAGGCCGGCGCGGAGGCCCCGACGCCGCAGCGGTCGCGCAACCCGTCGCCGGCCAGCATGCCCGGCCGCCGCACGCCCTGAGGGCGTTCCCCACTCGTGATCGACTGACGCGTGAGCATCGCCGTCCTCCTGCCTGCCGCTGGTCGCGGCGAGCGCCTCGGTTCCGGGGTCGTGAAGGCCCTGCGCGAGGTCGGCGGCGAGCCGCTGCTGCTGCACGCGGTGCGCGGCGTCCGCGCAGTTCCGGCTGTCGGGCCGATCGTCGTCCTGGCCCCGGTGGGGCTCGTCAACGACCTTGCCGTGCTGCTGGCGTCGTACGACGTCGTCGTCACGGCCGGTGGTGAGCAGCGTCAGGACTCGGTGCGACAGGGCCTGGCCGTCCTGCCCGGAGCCGTCGACCTCGTGCTGGTGCACGACGCTGCACGTGCGCTCGCGCCCGTCGCGTTGTTCGAGGCGGTCATCGCCGCGCTGCGGGCAGGTGCCGAGGCGGTCGTGCCGGTGCTGCCCGTCGCCGACACCGTCAAGCGGGTCGCGGACGATCGCGTCGTCGCAACGGTCGACCGAGCCGACCTGCGGGCCGTGCAGACCCCGCAGGGCTTCGTCCGCTCCGTCCTGGAACGCGCGCATGCGCTGCCGGGCCCGCCGGCGACCGACGACGCGGCGCTCGTCGAGAGGCTGGGCCGTACGGTCGTGACCGTGCCCGGCTCGGAGGAGGCCTTCAAGGTGACCAGGCCCTTCGACCTGCTCGTCGCGCAGGCCGTTCTGGCCGGGAGGGCCCGTGGCCGTTGACCTGCCCCGGATCGGCGTCGGCGTCGACGTGCACCCGTTCGAGGCCGGCCGGCCGTGCTGGGTCGCCGGCCTGCTGTGGGACGGCGTCGACGGCCTGTCCGGGCACAGCGACGGAGACGTCGCCGCCCATGCCGTGTGCGATGCGCTGCTGTCCGCCGCGGGCCTCGGCGACCTCGGCAGCAACGTCGGGACCGCGGATCCTGCCTGGTCCGGCGCGGCAGGCGGCGCGCTCCTCGCCGAAGTCCTCCGTCGCGTCACCGAGGCGGGGTTCGGCATCGGCAACGTCGCGGTGCAGGTGATCGGCAACGCACCACGCCTCGGCAGCCGACGGACCGAGGCGGAGGGCGCTCTGTCCGCGGCCCTCGGTGGTGCTCCGGTGTCGGTGAGCGCGACGACGACGGACGGTCTCGGCCTGACCGGACGGGGTGAGGGATTGGCCGCCGTCGCGACCGCACTCGTCGTAGCGTCCGGGTAGGAGGTGCGCATGTCCGAGACACCCGCCCGGGTCCCCAACCGCGACTTCGTCCCCGTGCCCCACCCAGATCTCGCCGAGGGGCCGCGGCACTCGTGGGAGTCGCAGGTCGTCCAGTACCCCGAGGACGGACCGCCCGGGGTCAGCTACTTCGCGGGCGAGGTGCCCGGCGGCCTCCCGGTCGACTGCCTGCTGTGGCGCGACGAGGACGGTGCGCTGCGCGGCATCCTGAACCACTACCCGCAGGACTACGGGCTCGAGAAGGCCGGCAACGTCAACCTCTGGGTGCAGCCGGGCTACTACGGCCGCGGCATCGCCACCGCGCTGGCCCTGGAGGTCCGCCGGCGCTGGCCGGACCTCGACCGCCAGCAGCAGCGCTACACCGAGGCGGGTGCGCGCTTCCTGCAGTCGTACCTGAAGCGGCATCCCAACCCTGACGACTGGGCCTAGCGTCACCCGTTTGCACTGTTTGCGTCAAGATCGTTCCCGGGTAACACTCAGGTCCGCGGCACAGCGCCACCCAGCGCAACTGCGGTTCTGGACGGAGCGGCCATGACCGATGCCGATGAGCTCAGAGTTCACGCCCGCCGCCGTACCCGCGCGCTGTCCGAGGCCGCCCTGTCGGCGGCCGCTCTCGTCGGCTGCGCCCTCTGGGCCGCAACGCAGCGCGCCCGCCACGGGTCACCCCAGTCGCGCGCCGAGACCCGACGGCAGGCCGAGGTCTCCGCGCGCATCGGCGGCGTCCTGTCGGGTGCCGGGTTGCGGATCGTGTTCCAGCCCATCATCTCCACCGAGACCGGCCGCCTCGTCGGCGCCGAGGCGCTGTCGCGCTTCAACGCGTTCAACCCAGCCGACCTGCCCGACCCGCCGGACGCCGTCTTCGCCGAAGCGGCGACAGTGGGGCTGGGCATCGAGCTGGAGATGCTCGCGGTCCGCACCGCACTGACCGTCGCGGCGACGCTGCCCGAGGACCTCTACGTGTCCCTCAACGTGTCGCCCGCAGCCCTCCTGTCACCCCTTCTGACCGACTGCCTGCTGACCTCGCGCATCCCGCTCGGCCGAGTCGTCCTCGAGATCACCGAGCACGTCTCGGTACCTGACTACGACCTGCTCGCCGCGCGCGCCGCGGAGCTGCGTGCGATGGGGCTCCGACTCGCGGTCGACGACGCCGGCGCGGGGTTCGCGTCGTTCCGCCACATCCTGCGGCTGTCGCCGGAGTACATCAAGCTGGACCGGACCCTGATCGAGAACATCGCCGACGACCCGGCCCGGCGGGCCCTTGCGGCAGCGGTCGTGCTGTTCGCCTTCGAGATGGGCTCGGCAGTCGTCGCCGAGGGCGTAGAGACCCTCGCCGAGCTGCGCACGGCCCAGACACTCGGGATCGACGCCGTGCAGGGCTTCCTGCTCGGGCGGCCGACCGATGACTGGACGACCTGGGCCGAGTGGCACCGCCAGGGACCTGTGTACCGGCTCCGAGCCCTGGCTGCCACCGCCTGACCCGTAGCCTGCACAGGTGACGCTGCGCCTGTACGACACCCGCACGCGCGGAGTCCGCGCGGTCGAGCCGATCCGCTCCGGCTCCGTGGGTGTCTACGTGTGCGGCCCCACCGTGCAGGCCGCGCCGCATGTCGGGCACCTGCGCAGCGCGGTCGCCCTCGACGTCCTGCACCGGTGGCTCGTCACGAGCGGCTATGCCGTGACGTTCGTCCGCAACGTCACCGATGTCGACGACAAGATCATTCACGATGCCGCGCACAACGACGAGCCGTGGTGGGCACTGTCCGCGCGCATCACGAGAGCCTTCGATGACGCGTACGACGCGGTCCAGGTCCTGCGCCCGACGATCGACCCGCGCGTCACCGGCCACCTGCCGCAGATCATCGCGCTGATCGAGACCATCATCGAGCGCGGCCACGCCTACGCGTCGGGCGGTGACGTCTACCTGTCGGTGCGCACCGTCGACGGCTACGGTGCCCTCTCGAACCAGTCGCTCGACGCCCTGCAGGCCAGCGAGAAGTCCGTGCCCCACGGGCAGACCGGCGAGAAGCGCGACCCGCTCGACTTCGCGCTCTGGAAGTCGGCGAAGCCAGGCGAGCCGTCCTGGCCGTCGCCGTGGGGAGCCGGTCGCCCGGGCTGGCACATCGAGTGCTCGGCGATGGCCGTGGAGTACCTCGGCGAGGCATTCGACATCCATGCCGGTGGACTCGACCTCGTCTTCCCGCATCACGAGAACGAGATCGCGCAGTCGGCGTGCGCCGGTCATGCGTTCGCTCGGCTCTGGCTGCACCACGGCCTGGTCACCGCTGCCGGCGGCGAGAAGATGAGCAAGAGCCTCGGCAACTCCATCACCGTTGCCGAAGCACTCGCAACGACCCGGCCGCAGGTGCTGCGCTACGGGCTCGGTGCCGCGCACTACCGGTCGTCTATGCAGTGGTCGGCGGACGTGGCGGCCGAGGCCGAAGCGGCGTACTCCCGCATCGAGACGTTCGTCCGGAACGCGGGGGACGCCGTGGGCGACACGGAGGTCGACGAGGCGTTGAGCAAGGCGTCGTGGGACGAGTTCGCGGCTGCGCTCGACGACGACCTGGGGGTGCCGCAGGCGCTGGCGGCGATCCACTCAGGAGTGCGAGCGGGCAATGCGCTGCTGGCCGCACGCGAGCTGCCCGCGCTCGCCGCGACACTCGCCGTCGTACGGCGGATGCTCGCCGTGCTGGCACTCGACCCCGTCGATCAGTGGCCGGCAGGATCCGGGAGCGAGCTGACCCGTGTGGTGGACGCCCTGGTGGCTCTCGCCATCGAGGCGCGCGGTCACGCGCGAGACCGCAAGGACTACGCGCAGGCTGACGCGCTGCGCGATCGACTGACCGCGGCCGGTGTCGTGCTCGAGGACACCGCCGACGGCGTGCGCTGGAGGCTCTCGTGACAGGCAAGCCCAGGTCCGGTGTCGCCAAGGGCGGCCAGGGCGGGCGGGCCGGCAAGCCGGGCTCGCACCGCAAGGGCGCCGCCGTCGGCTCCGGGGGGCAGAACAAGAACAGGCTGGCAGGCAAGAAGCCCACTCCCAAGGCCGAGGACCGCCCGCACCACCCGGCTGCGCGCCGGGCCCGCGCGGCCGCGAAGCGCGCGACCACCCCCGCGCCGGCC
>JAODNA010000212.1 GCA_025465135.1 Frankiales bacterium
TCGCCCGGATTCGCGGAGGCGTTCGCGTCCGGGGCCCAGGCCCGCGGGGGCAACGTCGTGTCGATCGGGCTCTGCTCGACGGACGAGTCCTACTTCACCTCGGGCAGCCTCGGCGCTGCAGCCGCCATGTTCACCGCGAGCCACAACCCCGCGAAGTACAACGGCATCAAGCTCTGCCTCGCCGGTGCGAAGCCGGTCGGCCAGGACACCGGCCTCGCGCAGCTGCGCGCCGACGCGGAGAAGTACCTCGACGACGGGCTTCCGTCGTACGACGGGAAGCCCGGCTCGGTCACCAGCAACGAGATGCTCGCCGACTACGCGTCGTACATGAAGCAGCTCGTCCCCGACCTCGCCGGCATGCGCCCGCTGAAGGTGGTCGTGGACGCCGGCAACGGGATGGGCGGGCTGACCGTGCCGGTCGTCTTCACGGGCCTGCCGCTCGACACGACCGACCTCTACTTCGAGCTGGACGGCTCGTTCCCCAACCACGAGGCCAACCCGATCGAGCCCGCCAACCTCGTCGACCTGCAGGCGAAGGTCCGCGAGGTCGGCGCCGATCTCGGGCTCGCCTTCGACGGCGACGCCGATCGCTGCTTCGTCGTCGACGAGCGCGGCGAGATCGTGTCGCCCTCGACGCTGACCGCGCTGATCGCGGTGCGCGAGCTCGCGCGCGAGCCGGGCTCGACCATCATCCACAACCTGATCACCTCGCGTGCCGTGCCCGAGATCGTCCGTGAGCACGGCGGCACGCCGGTCCGCACGCGCGTCGGGCACTCGTTCATCAAGGCCGAGATGGCCCGCACCGGTGCGGTGTTCGGCGGCGAGCACTCCGGCCACTTCTACTTCCGCGACTTCTGGAACGCCGACTCCGGCATGCTCGCCGCGCTGCACACCCTTGCCGCTCTAGGCGGCCAGGACGGCACGCTGTCGGAGCTGCTGTCGACGTACAACCCCTACGCGGCCTCCGGCGAGATCAACTCGACGGTCAAGGACCAGGCCGGCACCCTTGCGAGGATCAAGGAGCGGTACGCCGACCTGGAGCAGGACGAGCTGGACGGGTTGACCGTCACCAGTCCCGACGGCTGGTGGTTCAACGTCCGCGCGTCCAACACCGAACCGCTGCTGCGCCTCAACGTCGAGGGGCCGGACGACGCCTCCATGGCGCGGGTCCGCGACGAGGTGCTCGCCCTGATCCGCGCCAACTAGGGTGACGGCATGAAGCTGGACCCTGCCCTTCTCGAGATCCTCGCCTGCCCCGACTGCAAGGCACCGCTGCGCGCCGACGACGCCGCGTCGGAGCTCGTCTGCACGGGCTGCGGGCTGGCCTACCCGGTCCGCGACGACATCCCGGTGCTGCTCGTCGACGAGGCGCGCAAGCCCGCGTGACGGCCGACCTCGACGAGGTCACTGCCCTGGAAGCGGGCGACCCCGCCGGCATGCTCCCGGCCATCGCGTCCGGGGCGGCGCAGGTGCGCGAGGCCGCCGTACTCGCTCGCGAGGCGGGCGTCGCCGCACTGGCAGAGGACGGCCGGCCGCGCGCCGTCGTCGTGTGTGGGATGGGCGGCTCGGGCATCGCCGGTGACGTCCTCGCCGCGGTCGGCGGAGCGTCGTGCCCGGTCCCCGTCCTGACGCACCGCGGCTACGGCCTGCCGGCCTGGGTCGGGGCCGCGGACCTGGTCATCGCCGTGTCGTGCTCGGGCTCCACCGAGGAGACGCTCTCCGCGACCGAGGAAGCGGTACGGCGGGGCAGCCGGCTGATGGTCGTCGGCGGAGCCGACTCGCCGATCGAGGCCCTCGGCGCCCGCGGCCGCGGGGTCTTCGTGCCGGTCACGCAGGGACGACAGCCGCGCGCAACGGTGTGGGCGCTGTCGACGCCGCTCGTCGTGGCCGCCGATGCCATGGGGTTGCTCAGCGCGGGACCGGACGTCGTGGAAGCAACCGCGGCGCGGCTCGAGCAGGTGGCTCTGAGCTGCCGGCTCGACGCCGATCACTTCGTCAACCCCGCCAAGCTGCTCGCCCTCGAGCTCACCGAGTCGCTGCCGGTCGTCTGGGGCACCTCGCCGCTCGCAGGGGTGGCCGCCTACCGGCTCGCCTGCCAGCTCAACGAGAACGCCAAGCTCCCCGCGGTCTGGGGCGTGCTGCCCGAGGCCAACCACAACCAGGTCGTCGCGTTCGACGGGCCGTTCGCGGGCGGGCCGAGTGCGTCGGTCGAGGACCTGTTCCGCGACCGCGTGGACGACGAGATCCCGGCCAGCACCCGCATCCGCCTCGTCCTGCTGCGGGACGCCGAGGAGCACCCGCAGGTCGCCCGCCGCGCCGCGGTGTCGCAGGACCTCGCCGAGGAGCGCGGCATCGGGATCTCGACCGTCGTCGCGGAAGGAGCCTCGTCGTTCGAGCGGATCGCCCACCTCGTGGCGCTGGGCGACTGGGTCACCGCCTACCTCGCCCTGCTCGAGGGGCGCGACCCGACGCCGGTCGACGCGATCGCCGCCCTGAAGTCCCGGATCTCTCGTTGAGCGCTGGTGGCGGCAAGAAGGCCATCGTCGCGGCGCTGGGTGCCAATCTCGCGATCGCGGCAGCGAAGCTCGTCGGCTTCCTCGTGACGTCGTCGTCGTCCCTGCTCGCGGAGTCGGTGCACTCGCTCGCGGACTCCGGCAACCAGGTCCTGCTGCTCGTCGGCCAGAATCGCGGTGCGCGGGCCGCCGACGAGCGGCATCCGTTCGGCTACGGGCGCGACCGCTACTTCTACTCCTTCGTCGTCGCGCTCGTGCTCTTCAGCATGGGCTCGCTGTTCGCGCTGTACGAGGGCATCCAGAAGGTCCAGCACCCGCACGAGCTGACAACGCCGGCGGTGGCGATCGGCATCCTGCTGTTCGCGATCCTCGCCGAGTCGTTCTCGTTCCGGACCGCGATCCAGGAGTCGCGTGCGGGCAAGGGCGACGGCGGCTGGTACGCGTTCATCCGCCACAGCAAGTCGCCCGAGCTCCCGGTGGTTCTGCTCGAGGACCTGGCCGCGTTGATCGGTCTCCTCCTGGCACTCGGCGGCGTGGTGCTCGCGCTGGTCTTCGACGCACCCGTCTGGGACGGCATCGGCACGCTGGCGATCGGTGTGCTGCTGGCAGTCGTCGCCGTCGTGCTGGCCATCGAGATGAAGGGCCTGCTGATCGGTGAGTCCGCGTCGCGGTCGGCAGTCGACGCCATCCGCGCCGCCCTCGTCGACGGCCAGTCCGTGACGCGCGTCATCCACCTGCGCACGCTCCACCTCGGTCCGGATGAGCTTCTCGTCGCCGCGAAGATCGCCGTCGCGCCGGGTCTGGCGCTGCCAGCGGTGGCGCGGGCGATCGACGACGCCGAGGCGCGGGTCCGTGCGGTCGAGCCGCTCGCCCGGGTGATGTACCTCGAGCCCGACCTCGACCGCGGCGGCACGCCTTAGGACCCCCGGCCTGACGCCTTTGCTGTCGCTAGCTCCACCTTTGGTGGTGACGACAACCGGACCGTCGGTGATGCAGCGTCCCTGCCCGTCTCCCCACTGGGGACTGGTGCCGACGACGTCGTACGTCCCGGGTCTCAGCGAGACCACGAAGGTGCCGTCCCCCTTCGCAGTGGCGACCGTCGTCATTCCGCCAGACCGGAACGAGACGTGACCGGGGATGACGGTGTCGCCTGCGCCAGCAGGCGCGCTTCACGACGATGAGACGCAGCAGCGGTCCTTTCGGTTCACGGGACCCAGACGCTGGCGTCATGAGCGAAGACAACGCGAGCCGGGTCGAGGGCGAGCAGCGTGTCGACCCACGCCGGTGGCACTGGTAGCGGCTCGCCGTGGGCGTCGCGTCGTGCTCGCGCCGCCAGGACGTCAGCGCCGTACGCCGTCGCGGTGTCATGGCTCTGCCCTGCGACGACGACCACGCCGTCGCTGCCTCGGACGACCAAGGACTGATGGCCGTCGGTGTGCCCGGGAGTGGGCAGGACCAGGAGGCCCGGCAGCAGCTCTGCCTGGCCGTCCAGCTCGTCGTAGGTCACGCCGTCGAGGAGCTCGGGCAGTGTGTAGTCGGCCGTCGTTCGAGCCGTCGCCAGCTCGCTGCGCTGCACGATCACGGAGGCGTTGCGCAGTACCTGGTTGCCACCGCAGTGGTCGAAGTGCAGGTGGCAGTTGACCACCAGCGTCACGTCCTCGAGCGGGCGGCCGAGCGCTGCACGGACGTCGCGGCGTCGCGGCCGGTAGTGGGCGTCGACGTCGGGATGGGCTGCCATCCCGGTGTCGAACAGCAGGACCGCGCCGCGGTGCTCGACGAGGTAGCCGAGGCAGGGCTCGACCCGCGCGCTGCCGGTGCCGGTCTCCTCGGCGGGACGAACGAAGTAGCCGTAGTCGAGGCGCCGGATCGTCGTCACGCGACGCCGTGCAGTACCGCGGGGACGTCCACGGATCGAACGTAGTGCGCAAGGATCACGTGTGCCCTTCGACATCGCGGACCCGTCGCTGGCCGACGAGGGCCGGCACCGGGTGGACTTCGCCGAGCGGGCGATGCCGGTGCTCGGGCTGCTGCGGGCCCGCTATGCGGGGGCACGCCCGCTCGCCGGCGTGCGCATCGCCGCCTGCATGCACGTCACCGCGGAGACGGCGGCGCTGGCCAGGACGCTCATCGCGGGCGGCGCTGAGCTGCACCTCGCCGCGTCCAACCCGCTCTCGACCCAGGACGACGTCGCGGCGGCGCTCGTCGCCGAGGGCGTCGCCGTGCACGCCCGCCACGGCGTCGACCGCAAGGGATACCTCAGCCATCTCGAGGCCGTGCTCGACGCCGAGCCGACGCTCGTCCTCGACGACGGCTGCGACCTGATCGGCGTCCTGCACACCACCCGCCGGGCCCTGCTGCCCGGAGTCCGAGCCGGCTGCGAGGAGACGACCACCGGCGTCCTGCGGCTGCGGCAGATGGCGGCCGACGGGGCGCTCGGGCTGCCCATGGTCGCTGTCAACGACACGGGGATGCAGCGCCTCGTCGCCAACCGGCACGGCACCGGCCAGTCGACGCTCGATGCCGTCATGCGGGCCACGGGCACGCTGCTCGCCGGCGCCACGGTGGTCGTCGCGGGCTACGGCTGGTGCGGCTCGGGGATCGCTGCGCGCGCCCGCGGCCTCGGCGCGCATGTCGTCGTCACGGAGGTCGATCCGGAGCGGGCTCTCGATGCCGTGCTCGAGGGCCACCGCGTGCTGCCGATGGCGCAGGCCGCCGCCATCGGCGACGTGTTCATCACGGTCACCGGCAACCGCGACGTCCTGACGGCAGCGCACTTCGCCGCCATGCGCGACGGGGCGGTGCTCGTCAACGCCGGGCACTTCGACGTCGAGGTCGACGTGGCGGGGCTCGAGTCGACCGCGACGGAGGTACGACGTCGCGTCCGGCCACACGTCGACGAGTACGTCCTCGAGGACGGCAGGCGGCTGCTGCTCGTCGCCGAGGGACGGCTCGCCAACCTGGCCGCAGCGGAGGGCCACCCCGCCGCGGTCATGGACATGTCGTTCGCCGTACAGGCCCTCACGCTGGAGTGGCTGGTCGGGACGGCGCTGCAGCCGGGGGTGCACGACGTCCCCCCGGAAATCGACACCGAGGTCGCGCGGACCAAGCTGGCGACGATGGGCGTCGGGCTCGACGTGCTGACCGGCGCCCAGCTGCGCTACCTGTCGTCCTGGCAGCCCTGACACCGGCCTGGGAAGGTTGCTGTCAGTACTGGACAGGTCTGACACGCTCCTGGTAAGGTTGGCCGCGATGGCGACGCTGACGATCCACGAGGCCGCGCAGACCACGGGGTGGTCGGCGCGGATGCTGCGCTACATCGAGCAGCTCGGGCTCGTCGACTCGCCGCGCTCGCCCTCGGGCTACCGGCTCTACGGCCCGGCCCAGCTCCAGCGGCTGCGGACCCTCCGCGAGCTGCTGGATGCGCACGACCTCGAGCTCGGTGACGTCGGCTTCGCGCTCCGGCTCCGCAAGGAGCCGGCTCTCGCGGGGGCGCTGGACGAGTGGTTCGAGGCCTCACCCCGCAAGCCCGTCGACGTCCCCGACGCCGAGTGGCTCGCCTTCGAGCAGGACAAGCACCAATCCCTACTGACGAGGAGCACGGCCTGATGCCAGATTTCAAGGTTGCCGATCTCTCCCTGGCCGAGTTCGGCCGCAAGGAGATCCGCCTCGCCGAGCACGAGATGCCCGGCCTGATGGCCATGCGCGAGGAGTTCGGCAAGAGCAAGCCGCTGGCCGGCGCACGCATCACCGGCTCGCTGCACATGACCATCCAGACCGCTGTGCTCATCGAGACGCTCGTCGAGCTCGGTGCCCAGGTCCGCTGGGTCTCCTGCAACATCTTCAGCACGCAGGACCACGCCGCGGCCGCGGTCGCCGTCGGTCCGAACGGCACCGTCGACGACCCGCAGGGAGTGCCGGTCTTCGCCTGGAAGGGCGAGACCCTCCCCGAGTACTGGTGGTGCACCGAGCAGGTCGTCGTCTGGCCCGACGGTGGCGGCCCCAACATGATCCTCGACGACGGTGGCGACGTGACGCTGCTCGTGCACAAGGGCGTGGAGTACGAGAAGAACGGTGTCGTGCCGTCGTTCGACGC
>JAODNA010000082.1 GCA_025465135.1 Frankiales bacterium
CGCTACCGGTCTCGACGGTCAGCAACCCCATCGCCTCCAGCCTGGCCGTCCGCTGCGGCGTCGTGCCCAACGAGCAGTGCAGGACCAGCGCCATCGTGCGGGCGGATCTCACCGGCGTCGCGTCCCCGGCCAGGACGGCACGCCGCCAGAGGATCGTGTAGGCGTGCTTGAGCGACGGCCAGGACCGCCCCTGAGACCACCAGTCCACCTCGTTGGGGTGCCTGGGATGCACCGCCGCCTGCGCCACTGCACGTCGCGTAGCGGTTGCTTGCGAAGGTGATGCGTCTACCATTGAACTGCTCCTGCCGGTCAGGTCGGCGGAGTGCGGCACGAGGGGCGTCGGTACAACGACGCCCTTCGGCCTGTTCGGGCCGAACGCGCGCTCCCTGTGGTCCTTGGCCGTAGCCACAGTGACCTGGACAGGACAGGCGGGACCGGGTGCGCGGCGCAGCCTCAGCGCCAGGCGAGACTTCCTGTTGCTCGCGTGACAAGCGGCTCGCCCGGCGGCTAGAGCCGCTCTAAGCAAGGTGCGCCTGGGTCCACGATCCTTGTTTCTGGACCGCAGCAATAACGATCTGATCTCAGCGCCATGGCTTCCGGAGAGGCCATCGGGTGAAGCGGCGAGAGCGCCGAAACGATCTTCTGTTCCCCCAGGTCAGAGCGGTCGGTGAACATCCGCAAGTTCGTGCTGTCGGCCAACTCGCTCGACGAGCTGGTCGGCCTCGGCACGATCACCCCGCAGGCGGCCCGCTTCCTCGAGGCGGCGATCACCGCGGGCCTCAACGTCATCGTCGCGGGCGGGACCCAGGCCGGGAAGACGACGCTCGTTAACTGTTCGATGTGACATACTCTGCTCGTGTCGACGATGCGCGTAGCGACGTACTGCCGGATCAGTGACGACCGCGAGGGCAAAGCCCTTGGCGTTCAGCGACAGCGCGAAGACTGCGAATGGTTAGTTCAGTCCCGTGGCTGGACGTTGGCCGCTCGCTATGTCGACAACGACTTGAGCGCATACAGCGGCAAGGTGCGACCGGGTTACAGCCAGCTGCTCGACGCCGTGCGCGGCGGGCTCATCGACGGCATCGTGGCCTGGCACCCCGACAGGCTCCACCGATCGCCCCGCGAGCTCGAAGACTTCTTGACGGTCGTGGAGCAGCACGGTGTGGCCGTCGAGACGGTCCGTGCCGGGAAGTGGGATCTCAGCACGCCGTCTGGTCGGATGACCGCGCGCATCCTCGGGTCCGTCGCCCGGGGCGAGTCCGAGCACAAGTCCGACCGCGTCCGCAGGGCGCTCGAGCAGAGGGCCAGCATGGGCGCCAGTCACGGCAGGGTCGCCTACGGATGGACGCGGAGCGTCCTGCCGGACGGGACAAAGGTGGAAACGGTCAACGAGCCGCAGGCGGCGCTCGTCCGGGATCTGGCGCAGCGGATCGTGCGCGGCGAAAGCCTGCGAGGCATCGTCACCGACCTCAACGCCGGTGGCATCCCGTCACCCACCGGTAAGGAGTGGGGCAAGACGATGCTGCGTCACCTCGTCACCCGCGAGCGGAACGTTGCTCTGCGCGTGCACCGCGGTGAGGTTGTGGGCCCGGGGGAGTGGCCGCCAATCCTCGAGCGAGGGCTGTGGGAACAGGTGCGGGCAGTGCTGACCGACCCGACACGCAAGACCTCCACCTCGTCGGCGGCGGTCCACCTGCTGTCGGGCCTCGCGCGCTGTGGAGTCTGCGGCGGGACCATGCGCGCCAGCCTGAACCGCACCGTTCCGTCCTACCGCTGCGCCGACAAGTCGTGCGTCAGCCGCAACCGCCGCGACGTCGACGAGTTCGTGACCGGCGTCGTCCTCGCGCGCCTTGCACGGGCCGATGTCGCCGGGTTGCTGGCGCCTGTCGATGACGGCACGCGACGCGCGGCCGCTGAGGTCGCCGAGCTGCGCAGCCGGTTGGACAACGCGGCCGACGACTACGCCGACGGGACTGTCGACCGGGAGCAGTTCCATCGGATCAGCGAGCGGCTGCGCCCACGGCTGGAGGCGGCGCAGGCCCGCGCCCGCGTCGTCGACAGCAGGCCACTCCTGGCTGAGTTCATCGGTGCCGAGGATGCCCGGAAGGTCTGGGAGGCCCTGCCCCTGAGCAGGCAACGCGGAGTCGTCGATCTGCTCGTGAGCATCCGCGTTCTGCGGGCCGCGCCGGGGGCTCGCGTCTTCGACCCCGCAACTGTCGAAGTCACGTGGAAGCGCTCGACGTGACGCAAGGACAGCGCATGAACACTCCAGCGAACCGTGGCCCACTGGTGCGCATCGTGTGCGACGACGCCGACCGCGAGGGGCAGCCGAGACATCGCGAGATCACCATCGCCAACTACGAGCGGCTGCACGACGACGACCCGCGGTACGACCGGCCGGTCTGGGTGTGGGACGAGGCGATGGGGCAGGGCGGCAGCCGCATCGAGACCTCTCCCGACGGCATCCTGCGAGCCCGCGAGAGCATCGACCGCCGCAAGGTCACCTACCGCGAGGCGGCCGAGGGTCGCCGCTTCGCCGAGGCGCACGCCAAGCGCTTCGTGCGCGACCTGGACGAGACCTCGGACAACCTCGAGTGCGCCAAGTGCGGTCAGCGCCTGACGGTCAACCGCGAGCGGCTCGAGAAGTACCTGGATTCGTGCGTCGACAACGGCGTTTCGAAGTTGGGCTTGCCAGCGCTAGCCCGTATCGTCAGGCAGTAACAGCACGACAACTTGCGGCTGAGGTTGTTCCCCGCGCGAAAGCCCTCTGAACAAGGGTCTCTTCGTCATGCGGGAGAACCCTCATGTCCACCTGGACTCACGAACGCGCGCGTGTAGCGCGCCTGTCACAGACCCGCCGGCCGGACGACCCGGACCTCGCTGAGGCGCGCCAAAAGCTGCGTGCCGCGCGAGCTGAGGACTACATCCGCAAGCTCGTCGACGCGGCGCCGCCGCTGAGCGCCGAACAGCGCAGCCGCCTCGCGGTCCTGCTGAACGGGGCTTCGTCATGAGCCCCATTTCCATCGCAGATGCAAGCCTGCGGTCGGCCTCGCCCCCAACGCACGAACGCCGCTCCCTGGCAGGAGCGGCGCCGTACGTGCAGTCGACTACCGGGCGAGGGAGCGACGCACTCACGGTAACGCCGCGACGCCTCCTTGACGATGACGCCGCGCCCTCGGCGTGCATCCCAGATGTAGACGCGTGCATCTGCATCGGCACCAGCGGTGGTGGCCGGTGAGCGCCGACGGAACTGCCAGCGCGCGGGCCGTATCCCTCGCCGACCAGATCCGCGCCGCGAGCGAACACGCGGAGCGCACTCTGCAAGCGCTCGCACGTGACATCCCCGGCGTCGAGCTCCAGCGGAAGGGGTTCGACTTCCTGGACGGCATCGCGGTCCAGGCCGTCGAGGCGGTGCGCACGCGGAGGGCAGTGCTGTGCCCGCACATCGACCGGCGCCGGCCGAGCGTGCTGCACGTCTTCGCCCACGACCCCGAGTCCGTGCGCTGTGTTCCCTGCAGCGAGGTGCAGGGCCTGGCCGTCCGCGGCACCGTCGAAGACCGGACCTGCGACGGCTGTGGTGGCGTCGACCCAGATGGCGTGTACCCGGGCGTCTTCTCGACCGGGCCGCTGCTCGTCAGCTTCGGCTTGTGCGATGACTGCCGGCAGTCCGAGTGGCAGCAGAGGTCGGCATGAGCCCCTACCGCGAGGCCGCTGCGCTCTACCTGCCGACCGGCCTCGGCGGACCGCTGCCTCTACCGGCACAGCGGAAGAAGGCTCCCCCGGCCGGATGGACCGGCAAGGACGCGCCCTACCCCTCTGGCGCCGATGTGTGGGCGTGGTCGGAGGAGCGCCCAGACGGCAACGTCGGCCTGCGGCTGGCGGACAACGTGCTTGGCATCGACGTCGACTGCTACGCCGGCAAGCCCGGCGGGCAGACCCTCGCCCGGCTCGAGGCACAGCTCGGCAAGCTGCCGCCGACGTGGACCTCCACCAGTCGCACCGACGGCTCCGGGATCCGCCTGTTCCGCGTGCCCACCGGCCGCTCCTGGCCGGGCGTGCTCGAGGCGACCCACGCGGACGGCCACACAACGCAGGGCATCGAGACGGTGCACAAGAGCCACCGGTACGCCGTGTGCTGGCCGTCGCTGCATCCTGAGGGACGGCAGTACGTCTGGCTGGACCCGAAGGGCAACGTCGCCGACGGACCACCCAAGGCCGACGAACTACCGGCGCTGCCGGCCTCGTGGCTCGAGCACCTCGACCGCGGTGAGCAGAACGCTGCCAGCAAGGCCGACATGACGTCCGAGCAGACTCGCGCGTGGCTGACCCGGTTGGACGACGGCGAGCCGTGCCAGCGCGTCCGTGCTGAGCGCAGCCGCGTCGCCGAGGCCCTCAGTCAGGACAGCCGTCACGAAGCCGCTCTGGCCCTCACAGCGCTGCTGGTGCGGCTCGGCGAGAAGGGCCACCGCGGCGTGCCGTCCGCGCTCGACGTCGCGCGCGCAGCATTCCTCGAGCGGGTCACTGGCCCGGGCGAGGACCGTTCCGAGGGCGAGGCCCTCGCAGAGTGGGCGCGGATGGTCGACGGCGCCGTGCGGCTGGTGCTGGGCGACCCGTCGTTCCCTGCCACGACGTCCTGCACCTGCCCCGCCGACTACGTCAGCGTGGATGGCGGCACCCTCGACACTGCGACAGGCGAGCTCGTCGCAGAGGAGCCCCAGACACCCACGGTGACACCCGCGGGCGCGGCGCCTGCGCCGCTGCGACGGCTCAAGGTGACCCGCGCCAGTGAGATGCAGGTCCGTCCTGTGCACTGGTTCTGGAAGGACCGCCTGCCCATCGGCAGCCTGGCCCTCATCGCCGGCCGAGAGGGCATCGGCAAGAGCACGGTGTCCTACCAGCTCGCTGCAGACGTCACCCGCGGCAAGCTCGAGGGCCGCTACCTCGACCAACCGCGCAGCGTCGTCATCGCCGCTACAGAGGACTCGTGGGAGCACACGATCGTGCCCCGCCTCATGGGAGCCGGGGCAGACCTGGACCGCATCCTGCGGGTCGACGTCGTCACCTCGGACGATTACGACAGCACGCTGTCGCTGCCTCGGGATCTGCGTGCGCTCGAACATCTCGTCATGCAGGAGGAAGTGGCGCTGATCCTGCTGGACCCGCTCATGAGCCGACTGGGCAGCAACCTCGACACGCACAAGGATGCCGACGTGCGGCAGGCCCTTGAGCCCCTCACCGCACTGGCCGACCGGACCGGCTCGGCGATCCTCGGGCTGATCCACGTCAACAAGAGCCAGAGCGTCGACCCGCTGAACCTGATCATGGCCAGCAAGGCGTTCCCCGCTGTCGCACGAGCGGTGCTGTTCGTCATGAAGGACCCCGAGGACGAGAGCCTGCGACTGCTCGGCCAGGAGAAGAACAACCTCGGGCGGGACAACCTGCCGACGCTCACCTTCCGCATCGAGTCAGCACACGTCGCAGACACCCCAGAAGGCCCTGTGACGACCGCACGGGTGGCCTGGCAGGGAGAGAGCAGCCAGACCATCTCCGAGGCGCTGCAGAGCGCTGGGGAGGGCGAGACGCGGTCGGCGACGAACGAGGCTGGCGATTGGCTGTTCGACTACATCACCTCGAAGGGCGGCGAGGCCGACAGCGCCGACATCAAGGAAGCCGGCAGGAAGGCCGGCCACTCGCAAGACGCGCTCAAGCGGGCGCGAAGCAGGCTCAAGATGCCGATCGAGTCCTACGGCATGCCTCGCCGCACGAAGTGGTCACTGCCGAGCGCCTTCGGCCAGTGGGAGCAGCCTCCTGGGGAGACTGCTCCCACTGCACTGACTGCACTGACTGCACTGACAGAGACGCAGACAGGCGCAGTGGGTGCAGTCAGTGCAGTTGGAGCCCCTCTCCCAGACGTTGCACTCACAGGGCGCTCCCACAGCGGACCTGTCTGCGCGCGCTGCGGAAGCGAGGCCGTGCAGCCGTACGGCGACGGCGACCGCCTCTGCCCGTCCTGCCGCGCGGAGGTGTCGCGATGAACGACGCCGTCAGCCACGCCGTCCTGCAGCTCTTGTTGGACGTCACCGACACCGCGGATCCCCACGTGAACCGCTCGCTCAGTGCCTACCTGTCGCTGCTCCCGCTCACCGACGACGACCGGCGGGGCTACCTCGTCGACGTCGTCGCGGTCTTCGAACGGCTCGGCAAGGAGCGGCCAGACGTGGTCCTGCCGTTCCTCGGCCGGTTGCTCAGCGAGGCCCAGGAGCGCGACGCGTGAGGCTGAACAGCAAGGCTGACCGCGACCGGTGCGGCATTCCCTGTAACCCACTGAGCCCGATTGGGGTAGCCGGTGGCGGATGAGGGGCGCCGGCCGCTACGCGCGTACGAACGCGTGCGCCTCGAGCGGCTGGGCACCCTGCTGGCGACGACGAGGCGTGCAATCGGCCTGACGCAGGAGGAGCTGGCGCTGCGTGCCGGCCTCAGTCGGGTGCAGGTCGCCCGGCTCGAAGCCGGCACGCGCCGGACGCGACGGAGCACGCTCACGCGGATCGCAGCCGCGCTCGTCGTGGAGGTGCCGAAGCTCGGTCCGGTGGAGCGGCTCGTCGCCGACTTCGTGGACGAGGCAGGCCCGGCGCTCGCCGAGGAAAGTCAGCACGCGGAACGTGTCGCCCGGCGCCGGGGGCGCCGAACCGACGCGGCGTACCGCGAACTCGAGCGGACCGAGGAGCAGGGGCTGTTCCGGTGGCTGTACGAACGGCGCTACGGCCAGGACCGCTGGAAGTACACCGAGGAGCAGCTCGACGATCTCGCCGCGGAGATGTGGGGCTACTTCTACGAGCGGCAGGCCGCGCGCAAGGCGCAGCGGCGCGAGATCGACGGGCTACAGCGACGCGGCAGGTCCGCTAGGTGATCTTGCGGAAGGGGGCGCGGTTGCAGCGGCTACTGCGCCTGCTCGACAGCGTCCAGCGGTGGGGACCGCAGCGACTACGCCCAGATGCTGTCTCAGGCCGAGCGATGCCCGGCGGGAGGAGGCGACGGACTGGCATCGCGAGTGGGCCGCCGAGCGCGAGCAGCTCCGCGCCCGGCTCGAGCAGATGGGAGGCGCGGGACGCTAGAAGTCGTACTTCTTCCGCAGGCGCTTGTCCTCGCGGCGCTCCTGGAGCTTCTCGCGTACTGCGTAGCGCCACCTTCGGCTGCCCACGCCGAGCAGTAGGAGGACGGCGGCGACGCCTAGCAGGGTGTCCACGGCGCGCGAGGTTACGCGGCGGTTCAACCCTCCCGCAGCCGTTCGGCCTGCTGCGAGGTGGCCACTGCACGCACCGACGAGGGGTGCCAGCGAGCGCCGGCCTTCTGCCCCGTCGGCACTCCCTCGCCGTTCAGCTCGTCGGCGATGGCCTGCAGCGTCCGCCCGTCCGCACGGCCCTGAACGATCCGCCGCACCACCTCATCCGGCAGCGTTGAGTGGCGGCCGACGTGCTCCCCGCGGCTCCGCTTCGCGAGCAGGGCGGCGCTGGTCCGCTGCCCGATCACCTCCCGCTC
>JAODNA010000224.1 GCA_025465135.1 Frankiales bacterium
GGCCGGCGCGCCGGGGCGCGGGACGCAGCGGCTGCGGCGACGGCCTCCGGCTGCTGCGTCGCGGCGTCGTCGGTGGTCTGGTCGACCGGACCGGCGTCGCCGTCGGTGCCGGCGGCGTCGTCCTCGGCCGGAGCGTCGGTGTTCGCGTCGGTCGGCGCCGGGTCGCCCGCGGCGATCTCCTCGCGCAGCGCGGTGCGGCGCGCCTCGGCGTCCTGCTCGGCGGCGAGGCGGGTCGTGTTCTCGCCGCGGCAGGCACGGATCGCGCCGACCGTCGACTCCTGCGCGGCCACGATGGCGGCGGTCGCGGGCTGCGCGTCGAGGTCGGCGAAGTGCCCCTCGAGCGCCGTCATCAGCTCGGCGAGGTCCTCGCCGGACAGCGACGCGAGGTGCGTCGTGCGGCCCTCCTCGTCGAGCGCGAGGAACGGCGTGACGAGGTCGGTGCCGTCGCCACCACGGACGGGCCAGATCGGGGCGCCGCTGCGGCTGAAGCCGAGGGCGCGGGAGCCGGTGATCGGGTGGACGGGGAGCGTGCGGTCCATGAGGGTCTCCTGCAGCGGCGGGGCGGACGGGGGCGCGGGACGCGGGCGAGCGGCTGGGGGGCGGCCTACGGCCTGGCCCCGCGCGGAGTCGGCGCCCGACTACGCCGGGTGACGCCTGCTCGACGGGCGGGAAGGTAGGTCGGTCCGGCACGGCGCTGCTGAGGAGTTGCCGCGATACGCGACAGAGCCGTTCTGTCGGCGGGCGGCCCTACGTTCGCCGAGACGGCCGGGCGCGTCCGGTCGCACAACGAGGGAGCGGCAGATGGCGACGACGGAAGACGTCGAGAACGCGGTCAACGATGCGGTGGTCGCGCTGGCCGGCCGAGCCAAGAACTCCGCCGGTGGCGAGCTGGCGGCGAACTACGGCCGAGCGGCCAAGGAGCTGGCCGAGGCCTACGCGTGGCTGGTGTCGCCGACCAACCCGCACTAGGCGGTCAGGACAGGCTGATCGGTAGCGCGCCCTGCCCCCGCGCCCACGTCGGCCACCACGGCACCCACGCCGAGTGAGGCTGCCCGTCCCGCTCCCGCAGCACCGCGCGGACCTCCGCCGTCGCCGGCTGACCGTCCCGATCACGGCCGCCGACGACGAGCGTCACCCACTGGTGCCCGAGCACCTCAGACCCTCGTGACCTCAGCGCGCCACTCCGCGCGCCTGCGCTCCAGGTGCAGGGCGTGCGCCAGCCGCTCGTCGATCGCGCTGGCGATGTCCTGCCGCGTCGCGGTGCGGCCGCGCGCGACGACCTGCTGCGCACCGGCCGCGACCAGCGCCACCGGCTCACCCATCGACGCGACCAGCGCCGGCCGGGGGATCGCGAAGCCCGGCACGTTCACCGACAGCGCCGCCATCAGCTCCAGCGGCGACCCGGGTGCGAACCGCCGCCAGTCCCCGGACAGCGCCGACCCACGCGCGCGGCGCAGCGTGACCTCGTCGACGTCCGGCCGGACCGACCCGGCCACCCAGATGCCGTGCGCGTCCTCCCCGACCCGCACGTCGGCCCAGGCGCTGCCGGTGTTGTCGTAGTGCTCGGCGGCGGCGTGCGCGCTGATCCCGCGCGTCGGCGCGTGCCCGGTGCCGATCGTCAGCACGCCGGTCGGGACGTCGGTGCCGTCGTCGCAGCGGGTCGCACCGAGGTGGAAGTGCGCGTACCCGGACGGGGAGCGCGGCGCGTCCGCACCCGGCAGGCCGCGATGCTCCTGCCCCCAGGCGGCCATGTGCCCGAACACCCGGCCGTCGTCGGTGATCGTCAGCGGCGTCAGCTCAGGCAGCTGCGGGTCGTCGTACCAGGACCGCGGCGGCGTCACCGGCGCGGCCGCGGCGGTCAGCGCCACCAGCCGCCACGACGAGCCCTGCTGCTGCGGGATCGTCACGGCGCTGCCGTCCTGCGGCGCACCGACCGAAGCGGCGAGCGCCTCGGTGTCGACGACCTCGATGAAGCAGTTCGCGAACGCCGGGAAGCCGCACACCGTCGCCATCCCGATCGTGCCGGCGGTCAGCCGCTCCAGCCAGTCGGTCGGCCAGCCGTCCTCGTCCTCCTCGATCACCTCGAGCTCGGACTCCACGTCGCCGACGTCGATGCTGACGCCGCGCAGGAACTTCTTGCTGACCTTGCGGGCGACCTCCGCCCCGACGGGGTCGTCGCCGTCGAACACGCCGGTGAACGCGATCGACTTCGCGCCCTTCGCGAGGTCGGTGGCGTCCTGCCGGGTGAACGTCTCGATGCGCCCGACGTTGACCGACACGGTGGTCGGCATCCCGCCGTGCGAGTCCTCGATGATCGCCATCAGGGACAGCGGTAGGTCGCGCCAGGTCAGCGCGCCGGGGTCGATGATCCGGCGGTCGGACGTCTCGACGCCCTCGATGGCCGCCACGCCGGTGAACGGGATCTCGGGCACTGCGGGCTCCTCGGGTGGTGCGGTCGGGGTCGGCGGGAACGGTAGGCAGATCGCGACGAGTCGGCCGGTGAGTCGCTAGCGGGCAGGGACCAGCGCGCGGCATGCTGCCCACTGCTCCGGGGCCAGCGGACTGATGTAGCGGCCGGTGAGAGTGTCGTAGCGGTCGCAGGTCTGCTCGAGCAGCCGCCGGCGGTCGTCGTCGCGGGTGCTGCGGGCGTGCAGCCACGGCACGTGCAGGTCGACGGCCTCCACGGCGAAGCTCAGCCCGGCCCCGGACGGCGCTTCGTGGCCGGTCAGCCGCCGCGCCCAGCGGGTGCTCTCCCGCAGCAGCCGGCGGCGCGCGCGGCTGGCTGGGGCCTGCATCGCGAGCCACCCGCCGAGCAGCACATCGACGCGTTCGCCGGTGCTGGCCGTGTCGAGCAGCCGCGGGATGCACAGCGCCAGGTGGTGGCGTCGGGCGTCGCTGGTGGTGTCGTTGACGTGCGCGGCGAGGCGGCGCAGCGCGGCGTGCACGGTGCGCGGGTTGTCGGTCCACGGCTCACCCGCCAGGTAGGCCAGGTACTCGTTCAGGCAGGCGCCGTGCTCGGGCCCGGGATGCGGGCCGGCGGACAGCAGCGGCAGCAGCTCGGGTGCGGTCATCGCCCTCCTCGGGCCAGCGCGGTGCGGACTCCGATCCGCAACGCGTCCTGCATGATTCGGTACGGCCTGGTTCCGGGATGCTGCACCTGCCGGGCGAACACCCGCTCCCCGATGCTGTTGGAGAACACCAGCATCCCGCCGGGCTTGCGCGGCCGGATGACGTGCGGCGGGGTGCCGCGCTCGAGGAACGTCGCGTAGTCGGCGTCGTTGGTGATCCGTGTCCGGAGCCCGGCGACGGTGCGGCCGGTGCTGGTCCGGAACCGGTCGCGGTAGCGGCCGCTGCGGGTGCCGTCGCGGAACTGGGCGGTCGCGGTGCTGTTCAGCCGCTGGTCGGCGAGGGTCTTCGCGGTGCGGGTGGTGGTGCTGCCGATCGCGGTCATGGTGCGGTGCACGGGCCCGCCGCGGGCGTGGAGCAGCCGGTCGACTGCCCGGTCGTCGAGCTGGACCGAGCGGAAGCCGGCGGCCATCTCAGGCGGCGGTGACGTCGACGAACCGGCCGTGCACGTCGCGGGTCTGCTGCCGCGCGCGCACCGACTGGGCCTGGCTCGGGGTCATCCCGGCGAACGGGTCCTCGACCAGCCGGGCGTACTGGCAACCGCATCCACGGTGATCGCCAGGCGCATACGTCGTCGCGGTCAGCCAGGCGCTGTGCTCGGGTGCGACGGCGAGGGCCGTGTCCTGCTGGTCGGCGAACACCAGCCCGGCGAGGGCCTTGTGCGGCGGGAACGGGCGGGGGCTGTTGCCGTACTCCCAGCGCAGCGCGTACATGGGCACGCCGGCGGCGGCGAGCGCCTCGGTCAGCGTCCGGCCGGTCGCGAGCAGCCCCGGGTCGCCGTCGTCGGGGTTGACGGCCTGCCCGAGCGGGCTGATCCCGCCGTGCGTGGGGGAGGAGTCAGCGCCGCCGGCGCGCGCGACCGCCCTGCGGATGCTGCTGCGGTCCACGGTCAGGTTTGGGTCGTACTCGCCCTGGCCGGGGATCGTCGGCGGGTCGAACAGCCGCCCGCGGGCGGTGTCGGTGAGGTCGGCGACCAGACCGTCGGCGGCGGCCGCGACGTCGGTGGCGAAGCGGTTGCGGGCGGCGACCTGGTCGATCCCGCCGAGGTCGGAGAAGGCGATGTCGGTGGTGCCGCGCGGGTCGGCGGCGGCGGCGAGCGCTTCCTCGCTGCCGGGCGGGTAGTAGGGCACGCCGAGCAGGTCGCAGGACGCTTCGAGAGCCTGCTCGAACGTCGCTGTCGCCCAGGTCGTGAACGTCGAGGCGAGGTCGCTGAACGCGCCGCTGAGCAGCTGGTCGGGGTCCACACCGAGCGCGCGGACCCGGTCGGCGCCGAGCGTCGCGGTGACCTGCCCGCTGGGGACACCGGCGACGAGCGCCCGGAAGTCGTGGCCGTTGCTGATCCGGCTGACGACCCGCGCCCCGGCCCGCTCGAGCGCGCGGCGCATCGCGGCGTCGCACGCCGCCTCCAGCCGAGCGCGCAGGTCGAGGTCGAGCTGCAGCGTCGTCTCGCTCCACCGGGCCGTGACCCGCCCGGCCGGGGTCGCCGCCGCGGCGACCGCCTCCGGTTGCTGCGTCTCCCCGGACGGCAGCGCCGCCGGCCCGTCCTCGGCGGTGCCGCCGTCGACGGTCGTCCCGCCGGATCCGTGGCTGTCGGCCGGGACGGGCAGGACCAGGTCGCTGTCGGCGGTCAGCAGCCGAAGCAGCGCGTACGTGAGTGCCGAATCGACCTGCCCGCGCAGTCCGGTGCGTCGCAGCAGCTCCTCGTCCGACGGTGCGAAGTCGTCGCTGACGCCGGCGGCCTCGCGCAGGTAGGCGTCGCTGACGGCCTGCCGCTCGTGCAGCTGCATCGCGTCCGGGAGCCGGTTCGGGTTGCTGACGACAGCCGACGGCTCGTACCAGATCACCAGCCGGCGGACCAGCTCAGTGTCGTGGCCGAGCGACTCGAGCCGCGGCCACAGGTAGGCGATCGTCAGGCCGTCGACGTCGCGCTGCGCCCCGGGCTCGACGTGGTAGCGGAAGCCGGTCGAGTCGATCGCGACGGCGTTCGCGAACTTCACGTCCCCGAGGCCTTCGATGACCTCCGGGGGCACGTCCAGGCCGCGGACGATGCGGCCGAGGTAGCGGGCGGCCTTGTCGGCTTCGCGCTGCTCGTCGTCCTTGTCGATCACGTCGACGTGCTGCATCGCCGTGCCGTCCTTGATCCGGTCGGCGGCGACCCGCACGACCGTCGGGACCAGGCTGCTGGCCGAGCTCTCGTCGGCGACCGCCGAGACCATCGCGGCCTGCAGGTTGCTCTGGAAGTCCGTCGGACGGCCCTTGGCGTCGGTGAACTCGATCTCGTTCGCGACCAGCAGCACCCCTCGCGACAGGCGCGCGCGGTCCCGCACGCGGCTGCGGCGCTCGGCGAGCAGCAGCCCTTCGCAGCTGCCGAGGATCCCGCGCATCGGGCTGTCGGGCAGGCTGCGCCAGCGCGGGTGCGGGTTCCACATCCGCGCGACGTAGCTGTTCTCGGGCAGCTCGGTGCCGCCGCTGACCATGCTGCTGCCGTTGCCAGGGGCGTCGCGCAGCCACCAGGTGCCGTCGGAGCGGCGCTCGACCTCGTCCATGGACCGGATCTGCCACTCCTCGAGCAGCGTCTCCGGGTCCTGCGTCCCGACGAGGTAGCACTCGCCGGCGACGTTCATGTTGATCGTCAGCGGCTTGAGCAGGTGGCCGTGGCCAACAGCGCCACCGCCACCACCGAGAGCGAGCAGCGCCTCGGCGGCGTCGCGGAGCAGCTCCGGGGGCAGGTCGGTGACGGCGGCCGGCTCCCCGGTCGGCTGGCCGCTGCTGTCGACCGGAGGGGTCGTCGCCTCGACCGCGCCGACGGGTTCCTCGTCGGGGCTGAGAACGACGCCGATGAACAGCCGCAGTCGGCTCTTGATGTCTCCGAGCCAGTCGAGGCCGAACCGGACCTCCCCGATCGCGTCGCGGTACACCCACGCGTCGGCCTGCCAGGCCTGCCGGGGCGCGAGGCGGGCGCCTTCGGACCGGTCGGTGATGTCGATGCGGGCGGCGGCGGCGGTCATCGCGCGCGGTCCGTGGGCGGGAAGGTCGACGCCTTCGATCGGCTGCGCCTTCGGCGTGCGAAGCCGGTCGAACAGGCCCACGGTCAGTCCTTCTGCTCGGCTACTCCCGCTCGGACAGCCAGCCGACGACGGCGGATGTCGCGAGCGCCTCGGCCAACGCGCGCCAAGGTAGCCATGGGACGCGACGGGCGAGAGCGACTCCCGCAGCGACCCAGATGCTGGCGCACCACGGGCAGTGCGCCAGGTAGGGCAGTGGCCCGCCGGTCTGGGCGATGTCGGGTCCCCAGCGGTGCTCGTGGCCGCCGCGTGCGAGGCCTCGTTCGACGAGCTGTGCGCGCCACTGCTCGGTCAGCGCGTCCCGGGTGAGAAACCGAGTGAGGCGGTACGCAGCACCGACGTCGATCGCGAGGTCGGCGAGACGGACGGTCGGAGCGGTCACGGCGCCACGCGGTCTCGGCGCCACGCGCGCAGGTTCCGGGCGTAGACCGTGCCGTACATGAGGCAGGTCAGGAGTAGCCCGTAGCCGTGGGTCAGAACGGCGAAGACCGCCCAGACCGGCTGCACTGCAAGGCCGATGGCCCAGCCCTGCCAGTGGCCGCGGCCCGCGAGAAGCAGCCCGGCGCAGCCGGCCGCGGCCATGACGAGGCTGAGCAGCAGGACGATCACGCGCGCGGCGGCCAGGACCAGCGGCCCGGCGTGGGGGTCTCGGCGTACGGCACGTCTCGGTTGAAGAACATGCCCTCCGGGTTGAGGACGCACAGGCTGACGAACGGGTGTCCGTCGCCGGCGTCCGCGAGATACGCCGCGCTCGCCGCGACTTCGGTGACGACGGCGGCGCGGGGCTTGCTGCGGTGCTCGCCGTTCGGGGTGCCGTACGACTGGTAGTGCACAATCCGGCCGACGGTCGGTGCGGGAGTGGGGGCCACGGGGTCTCCTCAGCGGGTGGGACCGAGCAGGCGCGCGCGGTCCGGGAACGGGCGGAAGTGCTTGAGTGCCTGGGCGTGGCAGCCGCAGCCGGGCAGGCGGTGCACCAGCAGCTCGCCGGCGGGGGTGGCGAAGCGGTAGGCGTCGGTGCGGGGGGCGTACGGCGGGGGGAGCGTCGCGTCGCTGTAGGTCTGCTCGAGCACGGCGTGGATGTCGCCGGTCCGGCCGGCGAACAGGTACACCCGTTCGGCGGTGACGACGAGCTTGACGAGCGGCACGGCGGTGCCGTCGGGCAGCGTCGCCTTGGCCGGGTACAGCTCGCGGCGGATGACCGGCTGCTGCTCCGGCGCCAGGGCGGTCATCGCTTGCTCTCGAACGGCCAGGCGGCGGCGCGTTCCCGCACCGTCGAGGGCCGCCGGTCGGTCGGGCGGTCGAGCGGGTCGGGGGCGCCGCGCCGGACGTCCCGGACGGTGAACAGCGCGGCAAGCGCGACGAGGACCGCCAGCGCCGACAGGACCAGCGCCGCCTCAGCCACGAGCGGGCCCCGGGCTGGCGTCGGCAGCGATGTAGCCGCGCATCCGTCCGACGATGCGCGGACCCCAGCAGATGCCGAACCCGTGCGCGTTGTAGACGCTCCCGCCGCAGCACTCGGTGACGCCAGGGTTCGGGCGGGTGGGCCGCGCGGGCAGACGAGCGGGCGTCTGGTCCCGCTTCGCCACCGACCGGGAACGCCCCGACATGCCCTCAGCCACGGAAGGTCTGCCGGCGGGCGGCGCGGGCGGCCTTCGCCGCCGCGACCTGCTCGGCCCGGCGCATCCGCCGCGGCGGCAGGCTCGGGTCCGGCCGGCTGACCGCGCGGCGCAGCTGCTTCGCGACCTGGTCGATGACGCCGCCCACGTCAGGCCCGCCAGCCGACCGACGGCCGCGGCTCGGTCTCGCTCGTCGCCGTCGCTCCGACCGGCACCTGCCCACCGCCCGACGACGAGATCTGCACCCCCAGCGGCATTTCGGTCCAGGTCGACTCCGACCACGACGCGCTCGTGATGCTGCCCAGCCCGCTGCCGCTGACCGCCGCCGACGCGCTCTTCAGCGCGTCGAGGACCTCACCGCGCCAGGCGGACGGCGTCGCGTCCTGCGGCAGCTCGACGTCCACCGTCAGCGACACCGTCCGGTGCGTCACCACGTCGGTCTCCTGCAACTCCATGCGCGCCTCCTGTGTCAGCGGAACGATCCGAGCCCGCCGGCGCCGATCGGCACCGCACCACCCGCGGGGGTCTCCACCGTGGCAGTGGAGGGGGACACGTCCCCGAGCCACGTGATCAGGTGCACCACCGCGTCGAGCCGGTCCGGGCTGTCGCTATCCGTCGGCTTCCACGTCATCTGCTGGTCCTCCAGCAGCGGGAACGTCCCGGCGTGCACGACCTTGCGCTGCTCGTAGCGTTGCGCGACCGGCCCGGCCCGCAGCTCCTTCCCGACCTTCGCCCGCACCGGCTGCGTCTGCGGCATCAGGTGCGGCAGGTCGACGTCGTCCAGCCCGATGACCGGCCCGACCCGGTAGCCGACGCCGTCTCGACGGTTGCGGTCGGCCTCGGCCTTCAGCCCCTCCCAGGCCGTCGCGAACGCCCGGCGCATGAACGCCGGCGTCAGGTTCTGCTCGTACACCACCGTCGCCTCGAGCTCGACCGCGGCGACCAGCGCCGTGCGCGCCCAGCCCTCCGGTGTCATCGTGCCGGACAGGTCGTGCGTGATCATCGCGTCGCCGCTGGCCCGGTCCCGGCCGCCGCAGACGATCCCGGCCTCGTCCCCGCTGTCGTCGTCGGACGCGGACGGGTCGACCGCGACCGTCCGGGACGTCAACCGCGCGAGGCACCCGGCGATGTCCAGCGGCTCCCCCCGCCGCTCGCTGATCCACTCCTCCCGCCACAGCCCACCCTCACGGCGGCGCGGTCGCTGCTGATGCTGCGCCCAGAACCAGCGGCCCATCAGCAGCCGGCGTTCCTCCAGCGCCGGCAGGTCGTACCGCTCCGGCCACAGCGGCTCACCGGGGGCCCGGCCGACCGGGTCGGCGTGCCCACCGAGCCACGGGTCGCCGCACACGCAGCGGTCCGGCGCGTCCGGGTCCATCCCGTGCGCCTCGGCGATCGACGGGATCGACAGGTACTCCCACACCCCGGGCTGCTCCTTCAGCAACCGCCCGACCGGGTCGTCGTCGTGCCAGCGGCTGTTGACGATCAGCACCGCCGCGTTCGGTTCCAGGCGGCCGAACGCGGACTGCAGGAACCGCCACGCCCGGTCCCGCATCACCTTGCTCTCGGCCTCCTCGGGCTTGCCGAGCAGGTCGTCGACCTCGAGCAGGTTCGCGCCCCGGCCGATGATCCGCGACCCCATCGAGCCGATGAAGATCCCGCCCTCGTAGCCCTGCAGCTTCCAATCGCTGACCGCGCGCACATCCCGGCGGGGGTGGTAGCGGTAGCCGCCGTCGGGGCGTTCGAGTTCGTCACGGACCCAGCGGGAGGACTGCTCGACCAGGCTTTTGCCGCCGCTGATCTGCATCACCCGGCAGTGCGGATCGCGGTTCAGCCGCCAGGCGGTGCCGACCTTCAGCAGCCGTTCGGTCTTCCCGACACGCGGTGGCAGCGCGACGATCGCCCGGACCGCCTCGCCGGCGGCGGCGCGGATGTGGAACTGGTCGAGCAGCGCCAGGTGCGGGCGTTGCTGCTGCCCGAGCGCGACGGCCAGCGCCCCGGGCCCGGCGAGGTCGTACGTCGCGGCGGTGGCCCGGGCCTGTTCGGCGCGCATCCGCCTGCGCAGTTCGCGGGCGACCTCGACGAGCTGCTCCGGTGGCAGGGTCTGCGCGAGCTCGGACAGGCGCTGCGCGACCTGCGGCGGCAGGCCGGTGATCGTCACGTCGCGGCGGTCAGCCGGTCCGCGACAGCGACTGCGGCTGCGTGCCTACGCCCATCGCGGCGCGCTTGGTCGTCACGCGCTGCACGACCTGCGTGTCCGAGCCGTAGATCCGGCCGTTCGGGCTGACCCACCGGCCGTCAGGCAGCGGCTTCCACGCCAGCGGGTCGTGGGTCGTCGCGGTCTGCCGCCCGCCGGTCGAGGTGGTCGGGACGACGGAGCAGGCGAGCTGGCTGATCGCGGCGGTCCGCTCGTCGAGGTCGGCGGGCAGCACGGTCGAGGTGCGGGCGGCTTCGGCGGCGGCCTCGTCGTGCAGGGTCAGGTCGTAGGGCTGGCCGTGTTCGGCGGCGTACGCGGCGACGGCCGCTTCGGCCCAGCCCTCCCGCATCGCCTGCGCGAGGTCCTGCACGGACCGGGCGGTGCGGGTCCAGCCGGGAGCGCGGGGGCAGGTGACGCGCACCCCACCGCCGGTGGTCCGTTCGATGGTCAGCGGTGCGTCCAGGCCCAGCCCGAAGCTCGTGCCGCCGATGGGGACGTGTCCACTCACGCTCGTTGCCTCCTGACGTGTCTGCGCGCCTACGCGCAGTACACGGGGCAGGGGGGACACGGCGGCGGGTCAGGCAGGCGGCTCGTCGGGGATGTCGGCGCTGTCGGCGGGGCCGTCGCTGTCGGTGAGCGCGCCGGGGTCGGCCTGCAGCAGCCGCCACAGCTCGTCGACGGCCTGCTCCACCTGCGCCGACGCCTCCCCGCTGGACACCTCGACGTACTGCCGGGCGCTGAGCCCGGCGCGGTCCAGCACGTCGGCCATCGCCCGCTGCCGCACCGCCGGCGGGACGGTCGTGTCGGTCGCGAGCTTCACCATCTGCCCGGCCATCAGGTCGGCGGCCTCGAGCAGCCGGAGCCGCGCGGCCTGCCGGACCTGCGGGGCGGACGCGCCGTGCCGCACGCACACCGCCGCGCCGCGCACCCGGTACTGCTGGCAGGCCTTGCCGCTGCTGTCGGAGCGGTGGCCCTTGCAGCGGCCGGGCTTGTGCCCGCCGGCGCAGCCCGGCATCGTGCACAGGCCGGTGTCAGGGTCGACGGTCCAGTTCCCTCGCACGGGCTGGACGGTACGAGCGGCGGGGGACCGGTTGCCCGTCGAGGTCCCAGGCCCGTGCGGACCGGCGGTCGCGGGCGGTCGCGAGGTTGAGCTCCGGGTGCGTCTCGATGGTGTTGCGCACCCAGCGCGTGTGTTCGCGGGCCAGGTCGAGCTCGGCGGAGGCGACGACGATCCGGTCCTCCGGGCGGCGGGTCAGGCGGTGCAGGCTGCCCCATCGGGCGCGGCTGCTCTTGCCGTGCTGCGGCGGCATCGTGATGAGGAGCCGGTCGATCTCGTGCCGGTCGAGCGCGACGTACGCCTCGTCGACGAGCTGCAGATGCCGGGGGTGGAGCTCGATCCCGCCGGTGACGAGCTCGGCGATCGCGCCGGGGCTGTCCGGGACGGGAGGGCGGGCGTCTTCCTGCTCAAGGTCGGCCTGCAGGATCCGCAGGTACAGGTCCTGCTCGTCCGGGGTGAGGAGCAGGAACTCCTCGTCGGTGAGCCACGGCAGGCCGCCGACGGTCTGTGCCGGGGCGAGCGGCTGGGCTGTCACGGGTTCAGTGTGACGGGGGACGGCGCTGCGGGGCGGCCTGTCGTCCTCCCGGCGCGTCACCGGGGTGCTCGGGGCTGCTGCGGATGCCCGCCCGCGCGGTCGCAGTGGCCGGGGCATCGGGCGGATTGCAGCTGCAGCCAGCTGGCGTCAAGGGCCACAAGTACCTGTTCTTCGGCAACGGCAGGGAGCTCTGTTCCCGCAGGTCAGAGGCCCTTTCCGGGCTGCCGCAGGTCGAGAAGTGTTCAGTTCTGGGGCGAGCGGATGTTCCCCTTGACGCAGTCGCTTCTCGGATCTCCGGACCTAGATGCCGATGAAGTACAGGACGGCGCCGCCGGCGTCGTCGTAGGAGCAGAACCCCCGGCTCGCGCCGCGCTCAGCTTGGCGGCGGTGGGCGGCGCGGCCGGGGACCTCGAAGGGATCACCCGTGTTCACGAACGACCCCCGCAAGACCTACAGCATGCGCGCTGCAGGACGTCGCGTCACCAGCGCCATCGGCATCGCCGTCGGGCGGCTGAAGCCCGAGCAGCTCCGGCGGTGGCTCCTCACCCTCCGGCCGCTGCTGCTCCTCATCGCCGACCAGGCGGAGGGCAGCGACGTCGGCGCCGTCGCGCACGTCGCGGCGTACGTCGTCGACGCGCTCGTCAGCGTCCTGCCGACGGCCCGGTCCCGGCCGCCGAGCCGGCGTTGACCGGACGGGCGGCCTACCGCTTGTGGCGCTGCCGTCGTCCCGCCAAGCCGGTGCCGCGCCGGGCCTTCCGGATCCGGTCGCGGAGGGACTGCTGGGAGTGCCCGACGTGCCAGAAGCCGCAGCGGCACAGGTAGGCGACGACGTCGGGGCTCGCGTGGCGGTGGCGGATCAGGGCCGTCCGGTGGGCGAGCGCGGCCTTCTCAGTGGCGTGCGCTTGCTTCTCCGGGTGGGGACATGCCGCCATCGGTGTCAGCGAGGGGCGCGGAGCGCGGCGAGGAAGTCCTCCCGGTGCTTCTCCTCCTGGTCGACCTGCTGCTGCACGAGCAGGACGGCGTCCGCGGCGAGTTCGTCGATGGTGTCCCGCAGGAGGACCGGGTCGACGACCTGCATGAGGTTGCGGCCGACGAGCTCGAGCGCGCCGAAGGTGAACTTGGTGCCCGCGCTGCTCTGGTCGACCCGGCTACCTGAATGCCGGGTGATCGCGACGACCCAGCCCTGGCCGTCGAGCCAGTCGTCGAGGCGCGCGATGAAGTTCTGCAGGGGCCGGTCCTGGAGGCGGTGCTCGACGTACAGCACGGTGCCCTCAGGGCGCCAGCCGAGCGTCGACCGGGACCACTCGATGTGCGGGGCGGGCGTCACGTGTTCCTCCTGCGGGCTCGGGTGTTGAGCCGAGCGTGCCAGGAGGGTCCGACAGAAGCAGCCGGCCCGGTGTCCGGTCAGCCGGCGTCGACCGACGCCCAGCCGTCCGGGGTCTTCGGGCACGGCGGCACCCCACCGACCTCGACGTCGGGGAAGGTGTCGGCGAGCGCCGGGGCGTCCTTCGGCGCGTCGACCGCGACCAGCGGCCGGATCCGCATGAGCTGGCCGGTGGGGGTGCGCCACTGCCGGACCTCGTACACCCGTCCGTCGTGCTTGAGCCAGTCGTTGGTCTCTTCGAGCAGGCAGTGCCTGCAGCGGGCGGTGAACCGGCCGTCCGGGTCGCGGGTGCTCAGCGACGGGTCCCAGCTGTGGTTGCTGCGCGGCATGGCGCCGATCCTGCCTGGTCAGGGCGCCGCGAACGACGAGGCTCAGCCGCGGTACTCCCGGTCTCGGTGGGTTGCCGCTCGACGAGGCGCTGCAAGGCGACCTCGAAGTCGACGGCGAACTCGGCTGGGGCGTCCCGCAGGTCGATGACGCACGGCCGGGCGAGGCATCTGCGGTGCCGCCAGCGCCAGTGCCGGTCGTCGAGGCGCCAGCAGTACGGGCGGAGCCAGTAGCCGACCGCCGGCCCGACCCAGCGCGGGGTGCAGGTGCCAACGGGCGGCGGCGGCGAGCAGCCCGCATGCGAGGCGGGCGCGGATCATCGGGATCGCCTGCGCTCGGGGGTCACAGCGCGGACTGACCCTTCATGCGCGCCAGGGCGGTGACCCCACCAAGGTGCGCGGAGCCGTGCGCAAGGCATGCCAGGGCCGGCGGGGCGGGGCGCGACGGCTGCAGCCATCCGCCGTCGTGGCCTACCTGCGCTTCGCCAGCGTCTACCGGGCCTTCGAGTCGCTGGCCGACTTCTAGGCCGAGATCACCTCCTCCGAAGGGACCATCCGCATGAAGCCCGCTGTCTGCACCTGCACCGCACTCACGCTGCTCATCGTCACCGCTGTGACCGTCCCCGACGCGCACCGGCTCGACATCGCGCTGTTCGTCGTGCTCGAACTTGTCCGCGAACTGCTCGACCGGAACGACGAGTGAGGCAGGCGTGCTGGTCACCCATCTGGTGAGGGAGACGATCGCCTGCGTGGTGGCGGTGACCTCAGCGTGCAGGACGGCGGCGCGGCGCTGCAGGTCATCCCCGCCGGCGACGTGGCCCTTCACCGCGCTGCCGGGCGTAGCGGGACGAGCGGCTGGTCGCCGCGGACGAACAGCGGGTGCCGCGGGTGCCCGGCCTTCGTCGTGCCGAGACAGAGCCAGTCCACGTTCGGGACGAGGTCGAGGACCTGCGCGGACCGCTCCGAGCTGGCGTGCACCCCCCAGGCCGCGACGACCGGGTAGCTCATGTGCCGGGCCTCGTTCAGCACGGCGGTCAGCACCCCGTCGTTCCGCGGCCCGATCGGGTCCTCGCAGCTGCGAAGGGCCTTCGGTCTGGTGGCGCGGTAGGCGTACAGGTTCACCACGCCGAAGCCGCCCATGCCCTCGCGGCGGGCGAAGCCGGCGCACCGCCGGATGGTGGGGTCGTCGAGGTCGGCGTCGGCGGTGCTGGGGTTGAGCATCACGAACACCATCAGCGGACGGTCGGCCCACAGCCGGGACAGCGAGTACCGGTAGCGGCCGCAGGGGCTGATGTTCGCGGCCTTCTGGACGGTCGCGCCGCCCGCGACCTGCCTCTTCACGACCGGCACCTGGCGGGTGCGCTCTCAGCGACGTAGAGCGGATCGGCTGCTCGCCACGGTGCTCCGCGCTGGTCGCGGGTCGGGTCGGCGGGGAGCGTCCCGTAGAACGGCGCGAGGGCGTCGGCGAGGGCGCACAGGCTGGGGTGCTCAAGGCACCAGATGCGCGCGGCCTCGACGGCGTGCGGCGACTCCAGCAGCGCCCGCTCCGGCGAGAGAATCCGCCGCGTCACAGGTAGCGCCCCAGGGCCAGGCCGACCGCGGCGGAGCCGACGGCCAGCGGGATGCGGTACCACCACCACGGGAGCCGGGAGCGGCCCTGCCCGGTCATCGGGGGACTCGCAGGCCGCGGAACGGCCGGACGACCCGGGTGCCGTCCGCCCGGCGGATCAGAACGTTCCGCGGACCCTTCCCACGCCAGCCGCGTTCGACGGTCACCAGCTGCCCGCGTTCGAGGTAGCTGCGGCCGGCGCACGCCCCACGATCCGGCGCCTGCGCGCGCTGCGCGGTCATGCCGGTTCCGGGGCGTACACGTCGAGGACGGCTGCGGCGTCCGGGCAAGGCCAGACGACCCGCCGGGCGTCGTACGTGCAGGTGCCGCAGGGCGCTGGGTCGCCGTCGTCCATGAACTCCGGGTCCCACCACGCCGCGACCGCGTGCCGGTCGAGGGTGGCGTCGGCGGCGGCGAGGACGGCGAGGACGTGCGCCGGGTCGTTCGCGGCGATGTGCGCTATGTCCGGGTCGTTCTCGTCCACCCAGGAACGGACGACGACGGTCTCCTGGTCGGCGCTCTGCCAGACCTCGCGGTCGTCGGCGGACCAGGGGCCGGCCGTCGCTGCCTCTGCGTGCGAACGGCGCTGGGCGATCTCGACGCGGGCCTGCTCGAGGCGGGTGCCGGCGCTCCCACGGGCGGCCGTCACGAGTGCCGTCCGGCGTGCTGGCGCAGCCATGCGGCCTGGCGCTCGAGCTCGGCGGCCGCGCGCTCCGTCGCATCGCCGGCCCGCAGTACGGCGTCGTCGCCGGCAAGGGCGCCGCGCACCGCTGCCGCTACCTGCCGGGCACGCGCGAGCAGCACCTCGTCGCCCTTGCCGTAGGCCTGCGTCGAGACGCCGCCGAGGGCCTGCTCGAGAAGCTGCAGCCGCTCGCGGTCGACGCGGCTCGCGTCGGCGTACATCTGGACGTTGCGGCGCGTCTGCTCGAGCTCGGTCTGCGCCGACTCGCGCCCCTTCTCGCGCCCGTTGTCGTACGCCGCGGTCAGCGCCGCGGCGTTCGGCGTCGACGCGAGGCCGGCGCCAGCCGCGCGGAGCAGACACGCGAGCAGCGACCGGTCGACGAGCGGCCGTTCCGCCTTCTGCCGCAGGAGCGGTGCGGCGACGGTCTGCGCGAGGCCGCTCTCGCCCTTCGTCTCGAGCAGGCCCCAACTCGCGGGCAGCTCGTCACGGGGGACGACGCCGCGCGGCGCGACGATCCAGAACCGGTCGACGAGGGCGCACCAGCCCTCGGCCTTCGCCGGGTCGGCCAGCTCGCGGCGCCAGTCGCCGCGGCTCACCTTGACCTCGAAGGCGTGCAGCTCGTGGCCACGGCTCGGCCACAGGTGCAGCGCGAGCGCGTCGATCGTGCGCGTCGCGGAGAAGCCGGCGGCGTCGCGGACGTGCTCGAGGTACGCCCACTCCGGGCCGCTGCCGCCCTTGCCGGCGTGCCGCTCCCGCAGCAGGCTGAGGACGGCCGCCTCGGTCCACTTGACCTCGGTCAGGGCGGTCACGGCCGGGCCTCGGGGGCGGTGCCGCTCGCGAGCGGTCGGCATCGCGTCCACGAGACGTACCAGGGACCGAGGTGCAGGACCGCGTCCTGCCGGCGGTAGTGGACCGTCGTGCCGTCCGCACCACCGACCCAGGTCGCCTCGTGCGTCCAGCCGACGTCGACCCCGAGCCCCCAGCGGGACCACATGACGCCGGCGCTCAGCTCCCACTGCTCGGCCTCGCTGCGGTAGTCGCCGCGCTGGTACGCCGGCCCCTTGTTGCCGTCCCACTCGGCCTGCAACCGGTGGACCGTCTCGCCGTCCTCGTCGGTCGTCCAGAACAGACGCGAGGCCTCCGCGGCGCTCATGCCGGGCCTCGCTGGTCGCGCCACTCCAGCACCGCGACGACCAGCGCAACCAGCCCGGCCGTCCACGCCACCGCGCACCGCCACTGCGCGGCCGTCACGCCTCCGCCCCCCGGCCCTCGACCAGCGCCGCGGTCCGCAATGCCGCCCGCGTCACCCGCAACGCCGCGTCCGCATCGTCGACCGCCAGCAACTCCTCGAGCCGGCCGAGGGTCATCAGCAACCCGCCGACCGTCACGTGCGGATGCACCCCGCCCTCGTCCAGCAGCTGCTTGCACTCCGTCATCCGGACCAGCAACGACCGCTTGAACCGGGCCCGCCCGGCCTGCCGCACCACCGTCTCGGCCCGGGCCGCCGCCACCGCCGCACCCGGGCCGCGCTCGGTCAGCGCCTCCAGCCGCAGCCGGCTGTCGTGGATCTGCCCGTCGACGTCGAGCGCGAGCTGCGTCAACCCGCGCATCCACCGCAACCGCAGCTCCGGCCGGCGCAGCAACGCGGCGTCCGCCTCGTCGGCCCGGCCCTTCGCCTCCACTGCCACCAGCTGGCACCACAGCGGCCACGGCAGCTCGAGCAGCCCATTCACCTCCGATGGCGCGGACACCTCCGCCACCCGAGACAGCGCCGGGGCGGTCACTGCGCCCACCCGAAGCACGACAGGCGCTCCGCGTCGAGCTCGTCCGCGGCGTGCCGCAGATCCGCGATCGCCTTGCACAGCGCGTGCTCGACGAGCGCCTCCGGCTGCCCGGGTCGCTGGTGGTCCTCGAGCGGCACCATCGTCCCGGCCGGGCAGCCATCGACGCGTTCGGCGAGGCTCAGGCCGTTGCGGATCAGCGCCCGGATGTGCCGGGTCTGCACGTGGTGCCGGCGCCGCGCCGGGCCGGTGGTCGGGTCGGGCTGAGCGGCTGCGGGGGTGCTCATCGGGTCGGCTCCTGGGCGCTGTGGGTGTCGGACGTCATGGGTGAGCTGAGGCAGCCGTCGCAGGCCGTGCGGTGCGGCGGGTGCGGGCTGTCGGGGCAGTGCGGGCAGCACGGCGCGGAAGGTCGCACTGTCGGGCTGGGGCTGCTGGTGGGTTGCGACTGGCCGGTGAGGGCGGCGTCGCGGGCGCTCTGTCGGGCGGCGAGCTGCGCGGCGGCTTCGCGGACGGCGGGGGGCATCGGGACGAGCGGCTGTCCGTCGGCGGTGCAGCCGGTCTGGCGTTCGACGCGGCGCTGCTCGGCTTCGCCGCGCATGGCCCGGTCGTTGAGCAGCGCGGTGGCGTGGCGGCGGACGTCGGCGAGGGTCGGCGGGTAGGTCGAGGCGGCGCGGTGGTCGAGCAGCGCCTGGTCGCCGATGTCGTCGGGGACGCGCTGCAGGACCCGTCCCCAGTCGGCGAGCTCGTCGCGGGTGGGGATCCGGCCGAGGGCGCGGGAGGCGAGGGCGGCGAGGGCGGTGGGGGTCATCGCTGGGCGGCTTCCTGCTCGGCGATCCAGGCGGCGACGTCGGGGTCGGTGAGCGGGTCGTCGCCGGGGGCGCCATGGGCGGGCTGGATCGACTCGGCGACGAGCTGGTCGAGCAGCCGCGCGGACAGGCCCTTGCGGCGGAGCTTGGTGAGCCCGGCGGTGATGTGTTCGGGGCGGCTGCCGGCGGTGAGCAGCCGGTGGACGCGGCGTTCGAGGTCGACGACGACGGTCGCCGGTGGCGGGTCGGTGAGGGCGTCGACGTGGGTGGCCACGAGGGCGGTTGCAGTGGGGGAGGGAGTCGAGGAGCGGGTGCGCGCGGCGTCGCTCTGCGACGCACACTCCTTCTCCTTCTCCACCTCCTTCTCCACCTCCACTTCCCACTCCGTCGTGGACTGGGTACGCGACTCGGTACGTGACTGGTCGTGTACTCGGTCCGAAACTGGTGGGGCGGGGAGGGTGGAGGGCTGCGGCTTCTGGATTCGCTGGTGGCGGTGCCATCCGTGCAGGTGGGCGTAGGTGCCGCGTCCGGCGCGGTAGACGGTGATGAGACCGCTGGTGGCGATCTCGTCGCGCCATTTCTCGACGTTGCGGGGGCTGATGTCGTCGTGTGGGAAGACGGCGCCGATGAGGGCGGCGCCGCTGGCGACGAGCCGTCCGGCGTCGTCGGCGTGAGAAATCATGCCGAGGAAGAGCAGTCGGGCGTCTCGGCCGAGGTCGATGAAGCGTTCGTCGGTCCAGATCGAGGGCTTGATGGAGCGGATCCGGGCCATCAGTGGACGCCTGCGGTGGGCTGTGCGCGGGTGCCGTCGCCTTCGATGGTGAGGAGGTCGCGGGCGGTCTGCTGGCGGCGTTCGAGCTCGCGCCAGAGGGTGCCGCAGACGTAGGCCCAGCGGTCGTTGATGCCGCGGCGGAGCATGGTGTCGCGGACGGCGTTGATGACGTCCAGGACGTCGAGGCCGATGGTGCAGAACTGGTCGACGGTGAGCGGCCAGTCGTCGGGTCGGGCGAAGGGCTGGGCGTTGTGCGGGCTGGTCCAGCGGTTCCACTCGTGGTCGACGAGCCTGCGGTCCTGCTCGAGCAGTTCGCGGTTGCGGCCGGCGATGTCGGCGGCGCGGCGCATGGCGGCGGCCCAGCGCAGGGCGTCTGCGGCGATGTCGGCGACGATGGGCGCGTCGGGGCTGCTGGCGCTCTTGCCGTTGTTGCAGTCGGCGCAGGCGGTGACGAGGTTGGTGGGGTCGTCGGTGCCGCCGAGGGCAGTGGGGATGACGTGGTCGACGCTGAGGGTGGTGTCTGGCGCGGCGGCGCCGCAGTAGCGGCAGGTGTGCCGGTCGCGGCGCAGGACCTCGTAGCGCAGTCGCTTGCTGAGTGCCATGCGGGGGTCAGTCCTCCGGGGTGTCGAAGAGCGCGGGCTGCCGGGTGCGCTGGCGGGGGCGGGGTGGGGTGTTGAGGCGGGTGCAGGCGGCTTGCGCGTCGGCTTCGGTGGGGTAGGGGCCGGCGACGGTGGGGCTGGGGTTGGTGGCGAGGTCTTGGACGACCCACTGCTCGTGGGGGATGGTCTGGCGCTGCACGAAGTAGCGGCCGGTGCTGATGGTCTGGGTGGTCATGCGGCGGCCTGCAGCTGCTCGAGCACGTCGGGCGGGATGGCCCAGAGGCCGAGGGCCCCGCGCGCGGGGATTGGTACGGCCAGCACGCGGACGTCCTCGAGCACGAGGTGGTGCAGGACGGTGCGAGTGCGGCCGCCGGCCTCCTCGTAGCTGCTCTCGCCCCAGGGGCGGCAGCAACCGGTGTCGGGGTGACTGTCGACGAGCTGCGCGACGGCGATGACGGCGCCGAGGGCGATGACGGGATCGTGCTTGCGGACGCCCTTGTTGCGCAGCCGGCGGATGCTGTCGCGCAGGGCGGTAGCGGCGGCGCGGTTGGGGACGACGATGTCTCGCGCGCGGTGCAGGACGAGCGCCTCGGCGACGCGGGCGTCGTGCGCGCCGCGGTCCGACCAGCCGAGGCCGGCGTGGATTGCGAGGGGGCCGCGGTAGGCGGTGCCGCGGGTGCGGTTCTCGACGGTCTTGGCGCCGGTGGCGATGGCCCAGGCCCACGGCTGCCGGACGGTGAGGGCCTTCATGAGTGGTCCTCGCCACCGACGTCAGCAGGCGCCGCGAGCAGGGCGACGGCCTGGTCGGTGCGGATGGTGGCTTCCCAGCAGGGGCCGCAGGCGACGCCGAGCTTGAGGGTGACTTCGTGGGTGCAGGCGGCGCGAGCCTGGTCGGCGAGGGGGTGGTTCTTGGTGAAGTGCGGGACCCGCTTGGGCTTCGGCCGCTTCGTGTCGTGGGGGCGGCGCCGGTCAGAGCGGTCGCGGCCGGCCTTGTATCCAGCGCTGATGGTGATCTCGCCGCGGGCGACGGCGGCCTGCTCGGCGGCGGTGAGGTTGAGCAGGGCGAGGCGCTGGCTGATGTGGCCGACGTTCTTGCCGACGCTGGCGGCGATGGCGTTCATGCTGCGGCCGGCGTCGCGCAGCACCTGGTAGGCGCGTGCCTCGTCGATGGCGGTGAGGCTGGCGCGTTGCAGGTTCTCGACGAGCATCTTCTCGACGGCGTGGGTGGTGTCCTCGGCGTTGCCGATGCGGACGGGGACGCGGTGCAGGCCGGCTTGCTGGGCGGCGTGGAGTCGGCGGTGTCCGGCGAGCACGACGTATTGGCCGTCGAGGCGCAGGACGAGGATCGGTTCGAGGACGCCGTGCTCGTGGATGCTCTGCTGGAGCTGCGCGAGCTCGTCGGGGTCGCCGAGGTCGGTGCGGATGTTGGCGGGGTGGGTGCGCAGGAGGTGGACGGGCAGCTCGAGCAGGTGATCGCAGCGGGCGGTCGGCTGCTGGCCGGCGAGGGCGCGGAGCCGGTCGTGGGGGATGCCGATGCGGTCGACGACTTGCTGGGGCGTGGCGCCGTCGCGCAGGAGTCGGAGGGCTTCGGCTTCGAGCTTGTTCTTGAGGTCGGCGTGGGCGGTCACGTGCGCACCGCCTGGGGGTAGCCGTCGTGGGTGCGGCCGTCGAGCTCGCGGCCGGCGGACTTCCTCGGGACATGCCTCAGCCAGGCCGAGTCGGGGCCGGGCTGGTCGGCGAAGTAGACGAGGCGGTCGCTGCGCTCGATGACCTCGGCCCGAGTGACGGGGCGATGGCTGCCCCACTGCTTGAACAGGAAGGGCACGTCGGCGGCGGTGCACTGGTCGCGGAGGTCGCGGGCCCACTGCGGGTGCATGGGGCGGGCACCTTGTCCGCTCTCGCCGCCGGCGACGACCCAGTCGAGGAAGGCACACCCCTGGGTGCACCGCTCCATGCCGTGCTGTTGACAGACCGGCTCACCACCGTCGTACTCCGCAGGATCCGGCAGGGCGTAGACCCCGGTCCCGCCACGGCCGGTCAGGTCGACCGGGCCGAGGAGTGGTTCGGCGCTGATCCATCGGACAGCGGCGGGGGTGCCGAGGAGCGCGGGGATCCGGATGTCGGCCCAGTGCTGGTCCTCGACACTGACGCCGATCCAGGCGTTCGGGAGCGGTCGGAGGGCCTCGCCGCGGCGCATGAGGTTCTGGGCCGACTCGACCGCGGCTTCCCGGAGCCGGACGTCCCAGTCGGGGGAGTCGCACACGGCCTGGTCGAACAGGTCGGCGAACCGGGGCGACGACAGCAGCGACCGCATCCGGGCGTGCCGCTTGGTGAGCAGCTGGAACGTGTGCTGCGGCGCGAGGGCCATGACGGCGAAGACGCGGGCGATGAACTCGTCGGGGACGTCGGTGTGGAACAGGTCGCTGAGGCTGTTGACGAAGATCCGTCGCGGCTGCGCCCAGCGCAGCGGCTGGGTGAGGAACCGCTCCGGCCGGATGCTCACGGTGTCGAAGCGGGCCGGGAACGCCTCGAGCATCCTCGGTGAGGTCTTCGGCGACAGGGCGGCGGCGTGCCGGCGGTTGACCTCGCCGAGGGCGTAGCAGTTGTCGCAGCCGGCGCTGACCTTGGTGCAGCCAACGAGCGGGTTCCACGTCGCCTGCGCCCACTCGATGCGGGTGCGGTCAGCCATGGTGGACACCCCCGCGCGAGTTGCCGCTAGCGCGCGTCGGCCGAGGGCACTCGCAGACGCCGCCGATCAGCGCCTCGAAGTGCGCGTGGCAGAAGCCGTGGGGCCCGTCGTGGTCGCACGGGCAGTCCTGCGAGCGGTCGTGCTCGATGGCACGGTCGGCGCTCATCGTGCGCCAGTCCGGCCACGTCCGAGCTTCGTTCTTGGCCTGCTTCGCCTTGATCGCGTCGATGATCTCCTGCGGCTCCCAGCCTGCCCGCCACGCGCCGTCGAGCGCGAGGATCACGACGTCGACCCACTCGGTGACGTCGCTCGGGTCCGCCTCGATCTCGGCCAGCTCCTTGCGGATGTGGTCGAGCACACCCTTGGTGCGCGGTCCGGGACCGAACGTGCGCTCGCTCCATTCCCGCTGGTGGGCCAGGTGCTCGGCGTCGATGGCCGGCGGCGGGGTCTCGTCGGGCGGTGTCGGGCTCGGCGTGCGCCCGAGCAACGAGCGGAGCCGACACCGCACGCAGGAGCGGTCATGGCCGCTGTGGTGGCCGTTCCTGTGGTCGGTGAGCGTCAGCTGATAGGCGCCGGTTGCTGACTCAGGCATCGGTGGTCTCCCATGTGGTCTGGTGGCGGGTGAGGCGCTGCTCGAGATCGCCGATCTCGTTGGCGGCGTCGAAGGCGTCGAAGGCGTCGAAGGCGTCGGAGCAGCGACGGGCATCAGCGGCGTACGCCTCGACCTTCATCAGCGCGGCGGTGCGCAGGTCGTTGCGCAGCTGCTCGGCGGACGGGTCGGGGGGTTGCTGCTTGTCGAGGGCCGTCACTTCCCGCTCGGCGTCGACCTGCCGGCGGATCGCGGCTTCGAGACGGGCGCGCCAGTCCCGCGCGGTGCGGGTCGGGTGGGGGCTCAGCCTCGTCTCAGCCACGGTCGCCTCCGGTGTGCTGGTCGAGGACGTGCTTGGCCTGCTCGAGCCGGTCCCAGATCGCGCGGTCGCCGCCGGTGTCGGGGTGGACGTAGCGGGCGATGTGCCGGTAGGCCCGGTCACGGAGCCCGTCGGTGTTGGTGAGGATCTCGTCGCGGTGCACGGTGAAGCCGTTCTCGGCGGCCAGCTGCAGCAGTGCGCGCGCGGCCTCGTCGACGGTCATCTGCACGGCGGCGGCGGAGGGCATGGCGATCCCGGACGGCAGGGCCTTGAAGCCGGCGTACTGCTCCCCACGCTTCGTGATGCCGTACCGGTCGACCTTGCGGAGGGCTTCGAGGCCGAGCGCGATCGCGCGCAGGTTGTCGCGCCAGCGGTCGAACGTGTCGGTGGCGTAGCGCAGCGCCCCGACGGTCGTGTGTGGCAGCGAGAGCACGACGCCGGGGTGGTCCTCGCGGGCGTTCGCGCGGGGCCGGCCGTCGAGGCGGAACTGGTCGGCGGGGATCGCGACCTCGAGGACGGGGTGGCGGGCGCCGAGGGCGTTGAGCTCGCGGGTGAGGACGTCGAGGGTCGCGCCCAGCGGCGCGGAGAAGTTGCTGCGGCTCCGGCGGTGCGCCGGGGTCAGCGTGCCGGGCCAGGTGGTGAGGGGCCGGACGTCCAGGCTGGCGGGGTAGTCGCTCATGCGACGGCCCTCCGGGACTGCTGCTTGGCGGCGATGCGGCGGCCTTCGAGGACGATTCGTTGGCCGCGTTCCTGCTCGATGAGCACGGCGAGGGCGGCCTTCTGCTGGGGGTACTGCGGGCAGGTGCGGCACCAGCAGAGGCGAAAGCACGTGGCGGGGCCGCCGATCTCGCGGTGGTAGGCGTCGTGCCGGTCGACGTCGACGGCGACGAGGCCGGCGGACGGGCATCCGCAGGGCAGCGCCTCGGGCCAGCCGCTCATCCGCACCACCCGCGGCGGCGCAGGCGTTCGCGGAGGGCGTCGACGTTGACCGTGAGGGTGACGGCGCTGCTGAGCGGCAGGCTCGCGCCGTCGGCGAGCAGCAGCGTCTCGACGGCGAGGTCGGCCGTGGACAGGGCGAGCCCGGACTGCAGGAGCACGTTCAGCAGCGCGGCGCGCAGCACGTCCTCGTCGGTGTACAGCCGTCGGCTGCCCGACCCCTCGGCGGCGCGGCGGGACGCGGACAGCCGTCCGGTGCCGGTCCAGTAGTCGCACTGCCGGTAGGTGATCTCGGCGATGCGGCAGGTCTCCGTGGCGGTGTAGATCCGGGTGACGGTGGCGGTCATGACGCGGCCAGCTCGCCGCCGGCGCGCAGCGCCGTGCGGGTCCGGACGACGTGCCGCTCGCTGCAGCCGAGGTCCTGGGCGATCTGCCGGGTGCTGTGGCCGCGGACGGTGCGGTCGGCGACCTCAGCGGCGAACTCGGCGCGTCGCATCGACGGTTCACGTCGGGCGTCGCGCTGGTCCTTCGCCCACGCCGCGACGGCATCGAACGTCGGGTCGTCGATGAGGTCGTCGTCCCACCACAGCGGCGGCGGCCAGCCGCGGCTGGCGGCCCGCTTCGCGGTCGACGTCGACGGGCCGACCTGGTCCCACAGCTCGTCGTAGACGGCGGTGACGGTCGCGTGCAGACGGGGCGTGATGCGCCGGCCGCCGTACAGCAGCGGCGACAGGTACCCGCCGGTGTGGCCGAGGCGCCGGCCGAGCTCGTGCAGCGACCAGCCCTGTCGCATGAGCGCGCGGATGCGGCGCTGCGCGCCGGTCGCGTCGACGTAGCGGGCGGCCAGCAGGTCACGCGGTGGGATCCGCTCGACGAGCTGCAGGGCGTGCTCGATCCGCTCGGCGGTCTCGCGCAGGACGTACTTGCCGGTGGGTCGGCGCAGGTAGCTGATGCGGCTGTCCGGCAGCCCGGCGAGACGTCCGATCTGCGGGTCGGTGTAGCCGATCTCGCGCAGGCGCAGGACGGTCCGGTGCGTCGGGCCGTAGGGCATGCGGTCGTTGGGGGTGCGGATGCCCATGGCCTTGCGGCGTCGGCGGGCCGCGACGGCGCGGGTGTGCTCGGCGTTGCAGGGGGTGCAGCGGCAGCCGTTCGTGTAGCCGGTCAGGCTGCCGTGCTGCTCGGGCTTGACGGGGCTGCGGCTCATGCTTCACCGGTCCAGGGCCAGGCGACGGACGCGAGTGCCCGGCGGTGGGTCTGCGGCATCGGGACGGGCGGGTGGCCGAGGGCGTCGAGGCCCATCGCGGCGAGGACGAGGGCGTCGGCCTGGTCGTTGCCCTTGAACTCGAGCCCGGGCCGGCGGGTGGCAACGGCCTGGACGACGTCTTCCTTCTTCGCCCGGCCGCTGCCGGTGGCGTAGACCTTCAGCGTGGTCGGAGCGACGGTCGCGAGGGGAACCTCGCGGGCGAGGCAGCGACCGACGACGAACCACCAGAGCGCGGCGCGCTCGTGGCTACCGGGGTCGTTGCTGCCGTACGACGGTGCCTCGAGCACGACGAGCTCGGCGCTGTCGAGGTAGGTGAGCAGCTCGCTGCGGACCTTCTTCAGCCGCTCCCACTTCTGCAGCAGCGTCGCGCCCTTCCGCGGCAGCGCGCCGCCGGCGATGCTGAGTGCCCAGGTGCCGCCGGCGACACCGGTGCTGGACAGGCTGAGGTCGACGCCGATGACGCAGGGGATGGCCGCGGCCGCAGTGCCTTGTTCCCCTTGCACCGCGGCCGCGGTCACCTCCGTCCCGGCTGACGCGTCGAGCAGCGGCATCTGGTCGCTGCTGACCCGGGAGGTCGTGGGGGCGCTCACGACGCCGCCGTCGTGCTGGCGTCGGCAGACCGCACCGGCTCGCACGGCCAGACCGGCTGCGAAGCGGTCGGGTAGCCCTCGAAGTCCTTGTAGTGGACGGGCGGACAGGTCGCGCAGACGTAGACGCCCAGCCCGACGCGTTCGCGGACGTGTGCCTCAGAACGCCCCCGACACGTCACCAGTGCGGCGTCGTCGGTCATCCGGTCGGTCTGCGGCAGCTCGAAGGGCGTCCGTCCGCAGCACGGCGTCAGGCCGCTGCCGTCGGGCGGGCACCCGTGCGTCTGCTCGCGCGGCGTCGCGGCGATCGCGTCGTCCACTCCGGCGTACCGCGCGCTGGCGGTCGTCGGGTCCGGGCACTGCCTACCGCCGCAGGTACATGGCGGTCCGGCCCAGTCCTCGTCCTTGGCGCCGAGCCGTGTCGCCAGCCGGGCCAGGTGGTCGACGCGCTGAACGAGGTGACGCTCCCAGGGGAAGACGGCGCGCGCCAGCCACGCCTGCTGGTGCTCGTACCGCTGCTCGGCGGACTCCTGCATCACGCGAGCGATGCGCTGCCGCTCCTGAGCCTGGCGGTAGGACTTCTCCTTGAGGACGACGTACCCGCTGGTCTCGAGCAGCGCCTTCGCCTCGTCGACGGCGCTCATCGGCGGTGCACCGTGAGCGGCAGCATCTCCGCGCTGACCTTCAGTGCCTCGGGCAGCAGCCCCCGGAGCGGGTCGACGCGGCAGGTGATGCAGCCCGTCCGCTCGCCGCTGAGCAAGGCGGACTGGACGGTCGGGACGTCAGTGGGCTGGATGGTCTCGCAGGTCCAGCGGTTGTAGCCGGCGGCGACGAGCAGCCGGAGCTGGTCGGCGACGAGTTCGGCGTGGGTGGCGAGGCCACCGAAGTGCCCGCAGCCGGTGTGGACGAGCGCGTACATGGTCGGCTCGGTCATGCGGGCACCGCCGTGCGCTGCCGGATCGGCCAGGTGCCGTCCCAGCCGTCGTGCTTCCAGCCGAGCCCGTCGTACTCGCCGCGCTTGGCCTCGCAGAACTCCTGCCGCCACATGATCTGCGCGTGGTGCAGCTCCTCGGCGGTGAAGTTCAGCTGTGGGTGCCGCTGCCCGAGCAGCGTCGCGAGTCGACCGGTCGCGGCCGCGTCGTGGCCGGCGTTGTGCGGACCGTCGTGCGGGACGCCCCAGTACCGGCACAGGTGCTCGAGCTTGCGGCTGACGATCCGGCTGACCCTGGTGTGCAGGACGAACGGGTCGATGACGGGGGCGAAGCCGCCAAGGCGGTCCGAGACGGTCGGCAGGCTGTGCCGGTCGAGCTCGGCCTCGAGCAGCGTGCAGTCGTACGCCGCGTTGAACACGACGAGCGGCGTGCCGTCAGTGAGGTGCCGGGTGATGACGCTGGCGACCTTCGGCAGGACGTCAGCCGCGGGCGGGAAGCTCGCGGCCTGCTGGTCGGTGATGCCGTGCACGGCGCTGGCGCCGGGCGGGATCGGGACGCCGGGATTCATGTGCAGGACGTGGCTGACCGCGGCGTGCCCGGGCCGCTTGAGGACGAGCGCGGCCTGCACGATCCGTGCCTCGAACGGGTCGACGCCCGTCGTCTCGGTGTCGAAGGCCAGCAGCGGACCCTCATGCCAGACCGTCCCGCAGGTCATGCGGGTGCGTCCGCGGGCTGCGCGGTCTCGGGCCAGCCGGAGTCGGCCGGCGGGTCCTCGACGACCGCACCGTCGATGACGTCGCCCTCGACGAGGACGCCGGTGCTCTGGTCGACCGGACCGGCGTCCTCGGTGTCGACGACCTGCCCGTCGATGAACGGCGGCGCGCTGTCGAGGGCGTCGGCGGTGAACTCCTTGCGCACCTGCTCGTCCTGGGCGAGGGCCTGCGCCATCTCGACCGACGTCGGGAGGTAGGTGAAGAGCCGGCGGATGCACGTCTTCTTCGCCATCGCGTCGAAGTCGCTCTGCCAGGGGCCGCTGCTGCCAGAGCGGCTGCGCTTGCGTGTCTTCTCGACGTCGTCGCGCGACAGCACGACGAACACGTGGCCGCCGCCCTGCAGCTTCGCGATGGCGTAGTAGGCGACGACACGGCCGCGGTCGCCGAGGATCAGCGGCTTGTGCTTGAGGGCGTCGGCGAGGCCGTACTCGACGTCGAACTGGTCGTGCTCGTAGACCTCTCGGGCCACGAGGCTGACGATCTTCCCGCTGCGCAGAGCGAGCTCGATCATGCCCTTGTAGCCGAGGATGAACGTGGCGTCGCTGCCGTACTTCACGAAGTAGGCGTGACCGAGAGGGCCGGGCTCGAGGCCCAGCTGCGCGCAGGTCATGAGCGCGCCGAGCAGGCTCTCGGCGGAGCACTTGTCGAGGTCCTTGCCGGTCCGGATGGTCGTGAAGGCGATGCGCGCGAGCCGGTCGGGATCGAGGTGCTTGGGCAGGGCCCGGGCGAGCTCGCCCTTCTGCTGGTCGATCAGGTCGCGGATCGTGTTGAGCGGCTGCGCGCGCTTCATGTCGGCGGCCGTCAACTGCGGTCGCTGCTGGGTGGCGAGCGTGCCCTTGAGCTGCTCGCGTGTGCTGCTGCTGGTCATCGGGTCTCCTGGGTGCGGTGGGGTGTGGTCGTCCTCAGACGGCTTCGAGGGCTCGCTTGGGGACGTGGAGCTGGCGGAACGTGGTGGGGGCGACCTGGTAGCCGGCGCGGTCGACCTGCTTCCAGGTCACGACCGGGGTGCCGTCGACGACGCCGACCTGGCGGGTGCCGAGCAGCGCCTTGAGCTGGTTGTCGATCAGCGCGGCCTCCGCCTCGGCGGCCTTGACGGCGGCCTTCGCGCCGACGCGGGCACGGAGCAGCGGTCCGACCTCGGCCGGGTCGAGCACGGCGATGTCCTCGGTCGGGACCTCGTACAGCCGGCCGAGGATGTCGGTGGTGGCGCGGCTCCCGTCGATCGCGGGCGGCCGGCCGGCGAGGACGTTCTCGTGCCAGAACCGGTCGCAGGCGTCGCGGACCATCTCGGCGAGCTCGACGTCGTAGGTCTCGATGAACGTCTTCATGCGCTGCCCGCCGACGAGGCAGGCGACGTGCGCGACCCGCAGGCCGGTGACGTCGAGGTAGTGCTGGACCTGCAGCCGGGCGCGGTCCGGCATGCGGTCGGCGTCGGGATCCCAGTCGGCGTCGAGGTACTGGTTGGCGGTCTTGACCTCGAGCAGCCCGTCGGGCGCGACGACCTGGCCGTCGCCGGCGACGTCGGGCTTGTCGTCGATGAACAGCCGGTCGGGGTTGGCGATCTGCCACGGCCGGTCGGGGTGGGCGAGGACGCCGGGTGACCAGATGTGCAGGTCGTGGTCGGCGGCCCACTTCGCGGCGACGACGGGCTCGAGGAGGTTCCCCCACTCGGCGGCCTCGCCGGCGTCGTTGTCGGGCAGCTCCCCGCGCTTGTCCATGTAGACGGTCAGGGCGCTGTTGCGGTCGTCGACGCCGAGGATCGCGCCGACATCGCTGCCGCCGATGCCGCGCTTGCGCACGCCTAGCCACAGGTCGCGGGACAGGCCGTGCGGCGCGAGGGCGATCGGTCCACCCGTCCACAGCGGCTGAACGTCCTGGTCGAGGACGGCCGTCACGTCGGGTCCTGGCCGGTCTCGAACGGCGGGGCGGCGACGGCGCTGGGCGGCGCCGCGGTCGTCTCTCCGAAGTCCTCGTCGGGCTCGCGCGCCTCGCCGGCGTCCTCGGCGTCTGCGGCCGTCCCGACGACGGGGTCGGGGAGAACGCCGACGGTGTAGGCGAACTCCTTGAGCTGCTGCACCGACCGGCAGGCCTGCACGGTCTCGGCGCTGGCGTGCTCGCTGCCGCCGAACATGTCGACGAACTGCTTGTCGACCTCGGTCATCGCCAGGTCGTGCTCGGACGCCCAGTCCTTGATGAGGTTGAGCAGCGAGTCGCGCTGCTCCTCCTCGCTGGCGTCGAACAGCGTGGGCTGGCTGGCAGCCCACGCTCCTTCTGCCCGGCTGCGGAGGAAGATTCGCTGGATGAGGTCGATGTCGCGCGGGTCGGTGACCTCGGCCATGTCGATCGTGGAGTACTTCGCGGACTCGGCGCGACCCTTGTCGAGGTCCTTGATGCCGATGTCACCGACCTGGCCGCGCCAGACGCACAGTCGCTGCAGCCGGGGCCGGCCGGCGACGTAGTCGTCGAAGTCGGCCTTGACGTGCTGGGTGAGGATCGCGCCGGCGGGGATCGTCGGCTTGAGGCTGGCGGTGGTCAACGGGACTCCTCGTTGGTGGGATAGGCGGCGCAGTACCGGAGCTGGCCCTCGTGCAGGTCGCACAGGAAGGGCCGGACGTGGAGGACCAGCAGCGCCAGCACGGCGATGCCGACGGCGACGGCGATGACGGCCGCGAGGTCGGTGAGCAGTGAGCGGCGGGCGGACGGTCTGGTCCACGACCGGGCGCTGTCCGCCGGCGGCCCGGCTGTCCAGCTGGAGCAGGTGCAGAGCCGGCCGTCGCGCGCGTCGAGGCAGCACGTGTCGGTGGTCATGAAGGGCTGCAGGCGGTGAGCTTGCGGGCGCGGTACCGGGCGACGGCGGCTCGCTGGCAAGTCAGACACCGGCGGCGGGTGCCGTCGCTCGGGCTGACGTTCGCGCCCGTCAAGGCATGGCCGGCCTTGCAGGTCGACCGGTCGCGCAGATGGTGGCTGCCCCGTCGCAGGTTCTCGCGGCGCGTTACTGGCTCGAGGTGCAGCCAGTTGCAACAGCGGCGCACACGACAGAGGTGGTCGAGGTCGAGTTCCGCCGGGACGACGCCTACGACAGCTTCGTAGATGGCCCGGTGGACGACGGGAGTGCGCCCGTCGATCCACGCGTGGCCGTAGCCGCCGGACTCGACGGCTCCCGGCCAGAGGAGGCATCCGGACGGCGAGTAGACAAGCCGGGCGATCAGGGCCGAGATGCGAGGGTTCATCGCGCTAGCCCCTGTATCCGCATCCGGCGTTGCACGCGTACGGCTGGTGGCCGGTGTCGGACTCCATCCGGCCGACGGACTCGACGACGCCGGTCGGGCACTCCGGGCAGGCGTCGTCGACGCAGTCGTGCTCCTCCAGGGCCGTACGCGCCTGCTCCGGCTGGAAGTACGTGGCGGCCGGGGAGCCCTCCTGGCAGCGGGCGCACTGCCAGCCGAAGGTCGGCACCTCGTAGACGCCGGTCTCGCTGCCGCCCTCTGCGACGAGGACGACCCCGACCAGGGCCGTCATGCCACACCGCTCGAGGTCGCGGCGTCGGCGCTGGTGCCGGTGGCGAGAGCGACGAGGGCGACGAGGGCGCGGGCGATGTCCAGATCGAGGACTTCGCGGGCGACGGTGAAGGCGCTGTGCGGGTTGGCGCCGGGGGCGATGAGCCGGGGGTCGACGCTGCGGTCGTCGAGGCCCGTGAGGAGGCTGACGGCGTCGAGCAGGTCGTCCCAGGCCGCGGCTCGGGTGGTGGGGGTGAGGTCGCGGTCGGCGATGGCGGCGACGGCGATGGAGAGGAGGTGCTCGGGCTCGTCCTCTGCGGTGAGCGCGAGCTTGCGCAGGGCGTTGCGGCGGTCGTCGGCGGTGGGGCAGGTGGCGGTGACGAGGCGCCGGGCGTTCTGGACGAGGCCGAGCCCGATGGGGGTGACGGTGACGTCGGGGCTGGTCGCCCGGGCGGGGGCGGTCATGCCGACACCGGCGCGGGGGCGAGGAGCGGCGTGCAGCGCCACTCGACGTCCTCGACGGTCTCGACGACGGTGGTCGTCGGGACGGCCGCGAGCGCCTCGGGGTCGCGGATCACCCGGGTGACCTCGCGGGTGCCGGTGACGACGCGCTCGCAGACCTCCGCGCGGGGGGCGTAGATCAGGACGCGCAGGCCGTGCAGGGAGCCGTGCAGCTCGAAGCCGTAGTGGCCGTCGGTGACCTTCTTGTCGACCTTGCCGGGCAGCAGCCGCGCGTACGCCACGGCCTCGGTCTTGGTCTGGACGAAGACCGACAGCTCCGAGGACGTGCCCTCGTCCGGCAGCGGGAGGGCGGTGTCCGCCTCGAGGGCGTCAGCGAGGGCGCGGAGACCGGCGATGTAGCCGGCGCGGTCCGCGCTCATGCGACGTCGGCGAGCGCCGCGTGGGCCTCGAGGTCGGTGGCGCGTTCGGCGGCCTGGTCGGCGTGGAACAGGGCCGTCGCGGCCATGGCGGACCAGTGGCGGGCGACGTCGCGCTGGTAGTCGGCGAGGACGCTGCCGGCGGGTGCGCGGTCGCTGGTGGCCTCGTCGGCCTTGGCCATGAAGCCCTCGACGTCGACGCGGAGGCGCTGCTCGAGCTGGCGGAGGTTCGCGGCCTGAACGAGGTCCTCGCGGCCGTCGAGGGTGTGGGCGCCGGCGTTGCCGTGCTGGCAGCGGCCGGTCGGGCTGTTGGCGTAGCCGTAGCAGAAGGTCGGCTGGTTGCTCATGGAGGGGAACTCCTCGTCGTGTCGCTGTGGGGTGTGGCGGCGGCCGGGCAGGCGCGCCGGAGTGGTCAGGCGGAGGTGCGCTGGCGGGGTGCGGCGGGTCGGTGCTGGGAGATCCAGGCGGTGATCTGGGCCCCGGTGGCGTGGCGGCCGAGCGCGGCGAGGGCGGCGTCGCGGGGGGAGCGGCGTTCCTGCTCGGCGAGGTCGCGGGCGATGACCTCACCGGCTTCGCGGAGCGCCTGCTCCTTGCGGCTGGCCTCGTCGTGCAGGAGGGCCGGGAAGCTCATGCGGACACCGGCTCGTCGCCGGTCTCGACCTCGAACAGGTCGTTGAAGTCCCAGGGCTTGGCTGCGACGAGCAGGTTGGCGATGAACTCGCCGCCGCAGGCGCGCTCGCCGCGCAGGATGCGGCTGAGGGTGGAGACCTCGCAGCCGATGGCCTTGGCCGCGGACGTGGTGGTGTTCCAGTCCTTGCTCGCGGCGATCTTGGCGAACTGCTGGACTCGCAGGCGGACCAGCGCTCCTGCCATCGTGTTGCCTCCCATCTCGGACCTCCTGACCTGCGGTCTTGCCTGCAGCCAAGACACTGCCCTGTTGGCTTGGCTCAAGTCAACAGGGCGGCCCAAGATTTTTTGGGTGACCCCCACGGATACGCTCAATTGGCTAGTGGCAACGCCGTGACCTGCGGAAATACCGCGCTGTAACTACCTGACCTGCGGTGTTGCCTGTGGCCAACCATCAGGGTTGGGCAAAAACTGGGCCTACCGTCGACGCGTGGCAGAGACCTACGACGCGTGGTCCGCGTGGCTGCGTGACCGCTTCGACGAGCACCGGCAGATCCGGCGCCCCGCTGACCTAGTCCGCGCCGGCGGGAACAAGCCCAACGGGCGGCCGGTCATCGACGCGAGCACGATCACGCAGTGGCTACGCGGACGGCGTCCCAGCTACCAGCTCGCGGTCGCCGCCGCCGACGCCTTCGGTCGTCCGCACCAGGAGGCACTGCAGGCGGCTGGCTACGTCCTGCCCACGCAGGAGCAGATGGTCGAGGCGAACCGCGCCGCCGAACGGCGCAACGCCGACGCGAATGTCGGACCCGAGCCCGAGGCTCCCGACGAGATGGTCTTCCGCCTGCGCGTGCCCCCGAACGCGACACCACGACAGCGCGAGACCGCACGGCGGGCAGCCGAGGCGTCGGCCCGGGCTGTGCTCGAGGAGCTTGATCGTGAAGGGGAGTAGACGTTGCACGTGGGCCTGTACAACCCGGGGGCTGACCTGGCAGCGAGGTACCCGGAGTGGCGGGTCATCCGGCGGCCACTGCACGGCGCGTACGGCTTCCTCGTCTACCGCCGGCGCCTCATCGTCATCGACTCCAGCGCACCGCGGGCGGAGTGGGACTGCACGATCGCGCACGAGATCGTGCACCTCGACCGCGGAGACCGCTGCACCCTCGGCGACGCCGTCGTCAACGAGCGGCTCGAGCTGGCCGTCGCTCGATGCGCCGCCCGCCGGCTGCTGCCGTCGTTCCGCTTCGCAGACCTCGCGCTGTACGGCCGGCACCCGCAGGAGATCGCCGACGAGCTTGGCGTCGACCTGGACACGCTCCGGGTTCGGGGCGACGACCTCGACGACTACGACATGGCCGTGATCAACCACCGGCTGAGCTGTGAGGACTGGGGAGCGGCGTAAGCCACGTCGAGGACACCAACGAGAGGACATCTGCAGTGGGGCTGACCCGGAAGATCATGAGCATGTCGACGCTGGGTGCCGTCGACTTCCGCAGCGACAAGGAGCGCACGGCCGCCTACACCCGCGCCACCCGCAACGAGCAGCGCAAGCAGACCTCGATCATGCGCAAGCAGGCGAAGGGCGCTCGGCCGCAGCAGTGGCCGAACGGATGGGGTCCGCAGCAGCCACCGGCTCTGCCCGTCTCTGCGCCCGGCCGCCCCCCGGCCGCCCCCAACGTCGCGGAAGACCTAGAGCGGCTGGCTGCGCTTCGAGAGCGCGGTGTCCTCACCGAGGGCGAGTTCCAGGTGGCCAAGAGCCGACTGCTGTCGTGACCGAAGTGTCGGTAGCCGACGGCACTGTGCCGGGCATGGCAGCCCTCACCGACCTCCAAGCCGACGTCCTCGCGTTCGAGCGCTCCTGGTGGAAGCACGCCGGGTCGAAGGAGAGCGCGATCCGCGACCGGTTCACCCTGACGTCGACCCGCTACTACCAGCTGCTCAACGCCCTCATCGACCTTCCCGAGGCGCTCGCCGCCGACCCGATGACCGTGAAGCGACTCCAGCGGCTGCGGGCGCAACGCCAGGCCACTCGTGCGGCCCGTCGACTCGGGGCCAGCATCCGGTGACACGCCGTCGGCTCGCGGTCGCACCGGACGCGCCCCAGCCGGCCGTCGGCTACGTGCGGGTCAGCATGGCCCGCGAGGAGATGATCAGCCCCGAGCTGCAGAAGGGGCACCTCCGCGACTACGAGGGCCGTCAGCCGCTGAAGATCCTGGACATGGTCGAGGATCTCGACGTCAGCGGCCGGAACTTCGCTCGCGCCGGCATCCGGCGCATCGTGGAGGGCGTCGAGGCGGGGGAGTGGCAGGTCGTGCTGGTCTACCGGTACGACCGGTTCGGCCGCAACGTCCGCCAGTCGCTGGTGAACATCGCGAAGGTCGAGGAGGCCGGCGGCCGGGTCGTCAGCGTCACCGAGCCGTTCGACGCGACGACCGCGATCGGCAAGTACGGCCGGACGAACATCCTGGCCGTCGCCGAGCTGCAGTCCGACCTCATCGGTGAGGGCTGGAAAAGCACGCACGCGCATCGCGTCGCTCGGGGCTTGCCGCACTCCGGCCGGCCGCGCTTCGGGTACCTCTACATGGAGGGGCTGCACCACCCGGACACCGAGGAGGAACGGCTCCGCCGGGGCCTCGACCCGGCGGGCGCCACCGCGGGCTACGTCGTCGAGGTGTACCGGCGGTTCGCGGACGGGCAGAGCGTCCGGTCCCTGTGCCGCTACCTCAACGACGCGAACGTCCCGACGACCGCGGGCGGCCCCTGGGTGCCGATCAGTCTCTACCGGGTGCTCGACGCCGGCTTCGCCGCTGGGCTCCTACACCTGCGCGTCACGGACCAGCACGTCCCCGGAGCGCATCAGCCGATCATCGACCAGGCGCTGTGGAAGCGGTTCCTGAAGACCAGGGCCGATGGGCGGAAGACGTCGCCGTGGTCGCGGGCGCCAGCGCACATCCTGTCCGGGCTGATCCGCTGCGGCGGGTGCAAGAAGCCGATGGCCAGCGGCATCACCCGGGACCGGCGCGACGGCGTCCCGCGCCGGACCTACCGCTGCTCGACGCGGATGAAAGGCGGCGAGTGCATCGGCGGCGGCAACATCACCGCCTGGAAGGTCGAGGCGCACGTCCGGCAGTGGGTGGAGGAGGAGGCGGCAGACCTCGAGCGGCATGCGCGCGCCGCGGCTGCCCGGCTGGAGGTCGTCGTGGAGCGCAGGCAGGACCGAGCGCACTTCAGCCGGCTCGTCGCCAGGTACGACCGGCAGCTCAAGCAGCTGCTGCTCGACCGGGCGGAGGGGCTGCTGCCCGACACCGGGTCGTTCGTCGCGGCGCGGGACGAGATCACCGGGCTAAGGGACAAGGCGCTGGTCGAGCTCGAGGCGGCGGCTGACGACGTCGAGGTCCTCGCGCGGCCGCACGGCCCGACGATCACCTCGCTGGCCGCGACGTGGGATGCCCTGTCGATCGTCGGGGTCAGGGACACCCTGAAGAGGCTGATCCGGCACGTCGAGGTCAACGGGCGCGGGACCGGTCGGCCCCGGATGCACGTCACGCCGATCTGGGTCCGCGAGACGCCCTAGTAGTTACAGCCCCAGAGGAGCGGGCCAGACCGCGCTACTTGGTCACCTCCACGTTCTGCGAGGTGAAGACCCGGGCCGGCACCGGCTTCGGCTCGCCGGCCGAGGCGGTCGGCTGGGCCAAGGCCCGCAAGCTGCGCACCCTCGCGGGCCGCTGGTTGATGGAGTCGCCGGCCCACGGGGCGGAGGTCCGCTTCGACGTCGTGAGCATCGTGCGACGGCGGGGCGAGGCGCCCCGGGTGACCCACCTGCGGTCGGCGTTCTGATGGCACTCGCCCGGTCCTACGCCGTGGCGCTCGTCGGGCTGGACGGCCACGTCGTGGAGGTCGAGGCCGACCTCGCGATGGGCCTGCCCGGGCTGACGGTCATCGGCCTGCCCGACACCGCGCTCGGCGAGGCCCGGGACCGCGTGCGGGCGGCCGTCGTCAACAGCGGGTACTCCTGGCCGCAGCGCCGGATCACCCTCGCCCTGTCGCCCGCCTGGCTGCCGAAGCGGGGGAGCGGGTTCGACCTGAGCCTGGCCGCGGCGGTCCTCGCGGCCAGCGGGGTCGTGCCCGCCGACGCGCTGCTCGGACGGGTCCTGCTCGGCGAGCTCGGCCTGGACGGACGCGTGCGCGCCGTCCGCGGCGTCCTGCCCGCGGTGCTCACCGCCCGGGCGGCCGGGGTGGAGCGGGTGGTCGTGCCGCTGCCCAACCTCGCGGAGGCCCGGCTGCCACCGGGCATCACCGCCCGCGGCGTGGGCTGCCTGCGCGACCTCGTCGCGCTGCTGCGTGGCGAGGACCACGACGAGACGGTGCCGCCGTCACAGCCGCCGGAGGTGGTCGCGCCGCCGGACCTCGCCGACGTCGTCGGCCAGGTCGCCGGCCGCACCGCGGTCGAGGTCGCTGCGGCCGGCGGGCACCACGCGCTGCTGCTCGGACCGCCGGGCAGCGGCAAGACGATGCTGGCCGAGCGCCTCCCGGGTCTGCTCCCGCCCCTGTCGCTCGAGGAGGCACTGGAGGTCACGGCCGTCCACTCCGTCGCCGGCGCGCTGCCGGAGGGGCAGCCGCTGGTGCGCACGCCGCCGTTCCAGGACCCCCACCACACGGCCTCGGTGGCCTCGATCGTCGGCGGCGGCAGCGGGGTGGCCCGGCCAGGCGCAGCGTCGTTGGCGCATCGAGGCGTCTTGTTCCTGGACGAGGCCCCCGAGTTCGCGACGCGGGTCCTCGACGCGCTGCGCCAGCCGCTCGAGAGCGGCCGGCTGTCGCTCACCCGGGTCGGCGGGACGGCCGTCTACCCCGCTGCCTTCACCCTCCTGTTGGCGGCGAACCCGTGTCCGTGCGCGAAGCCCGACGACGGCTGCAGCTGCGCGCCGGACACCCGCCGCCGCTACCTGGCCCGGCTCAGCGGACCGCTGCTGGACCGCGTCGACATGCACGTGCACGTGCCGCAGGTGACCGGCGCGGAGCTGC
>JAODNA010000015.1 GCA_025465135.1 Frankiales bacterium
CCGACGTTGTCGCCGACGTTGTCGGCGATCGTCGCGGCGTTGCGCGGGTCGTCCTCGGGGATGCCCTGCTCGACCTTGCCGACCAGGTCGGCACCGACGTCGGCGGCCTTCGTGAAGATGCCGCCGCCGACACGCATGAACATCGCGAGCAGCGCGCCACCGAACCCGAAGCCCTCGAGCACCTCGGGTGCGTAGTTGTTGTAGGAGAGGAGTACGACGGAGGAGCCGAGCAGGCCGAGCCCGACCGTGAACATGCCGACGACGCCACCGGAGCGGAAGGCGATCCGCAGCGCGGGCTTGGTGCCCACGGTGTTGGCAGCGTGCGCGACGCGGACGTTGGCCCGAGTGGCGAGCGTCATCCCGATGAAGCCGACGAGTGCGGAGAAGCCGGCACCGACGAGGAAGAACAGCGACCGCCCGATGCGGACGTTCGCGTCGTGCGCCGGCAGCAGGAACAGCACGGCGAAGACCAGCACGGCGAAGACGGCGAGGGTCCGGAACTGCCTCGAGAGGTAGGCGGCGGCCCCCTCCTGGACGGCGCGGGAGATCTCCCGCATCTTCTCAGGGCCCTGCTCGGCGGCCAGCACCTCGCGGGCGAAGACCGCCGCGAAGACGAGCGCGACGAGCGACGCGAGCAGGACGACGACGACGATCTTGCGATCGCCGTCTGCGAGCGAGGCGAGACGTTCCCCGCCGGCGGCGAGGGTGAGCGCGGACATGCGTCCTCCTGGATCGGTGCAGGGATCTCCTGCGGGGCTGGCACGGCCAGGCCGACCGCGCAGGGTGCGGTCGGGAGCCGAGCGGCGAGATCCTATCGAGGACGTCACCCGGGCGGGTGACCCGGGGGTCGGCTCAGCCCGCGGTCAGACCTGCGACGCGGCCGTCGACCCGGGGCCGGACACACCCACCGGGCGAGCCGGCAGCGGCCAGCGCATCGTGACGGTCGTGCCGCTGTCGTCGGCCTGGACGTCGTACTCGTCCACGAGCCCCGACAGCACTGCGAGCGCGACGTCTGGGTCGACGAGCGCCTCGACCCCGTCGTCGTCCGGATCGGGATCGCTCTCGAGCATCTCGTCGGCCAGGTCCCCCGTGACCCGGCCCGCGGCCGGACCCCTGTCGGTGACGGTGATGGTGAGGCCGCCCGGCTCGTCGGACACCGTGATCCGGACCGGGGTCTGCGGCGCGTGCTTCACGTGCAGGCCGACGGCCCGCGACGCTGCTTCGCCGAGCGCGAGCCGGAGCTCGTCGACGAGGCTGTCATCGAGTCCGGCCCGGCGGGCGGCGGCGACGACGACCAGCCGCGCGGTGCGGACGTGCGCGGGCAGCGGTGTGAGCGTGAGCTCGACGAGTGCCATGAGAGGCGGGGTTCCGGACTGCTAGTCCGTCGCCGCGACTGCCTCCTCGACCGTGGCGTGGATCGGGAAGACCTTCGTCAGGCCGGTGATCCGGAAGATCTTGAGGATGCGCTCCTGCGTGCACACCAGCCGCAACGAGCCCTCGTGGGCACGCACCCGCTTGAGACCCCCGACGAGAACACCGAGGCCGGTCGAGTCGAGGAACTCGACGCCCTCCATGTCGACGACCAGGTGGTACTGGCCGCTGCTCACGAGGTCGATGAGCTGCTCGCGCAGCTTCGGCGCCGTGTAGACGTCGATCTCGCCACCCACGACGACGACGGTGCGGTCACCCTCGGTCCGGGTCGACAGGGACAGGTCCACGGCTCTCCTCCAGGCAGCGAACGGAGGGCAGATGGGCCCCCCGGATCTTCGTACGACGAGACGGACCCCCGAAGAGGTCCAGCGCCGCCGTACCCGACGTAGTGCTGATCTAACCGCAGCGCGCAACGGGCCGCGTGCTCTGGGAGAGTGACGGGTCGTGACCCCGCCCCCCGCTCCGCTCCCGGAGACACTGCTCCGACGCCTGGTCCGGGATCCGAGCCGGGCCGAGCGGATCACCCACGTCGAGCACGTGCCGGCGCGTGCGGGGCGCCCTGCCGACTGGCCGGCCTGGGTCCCGCAGCTGCTCGTCGACCGGCTCCAGCACCTCGGCGTCGCCGCCCCGTGGGAGCACCAGGCGGTCGCCGCCGACCTGGCGCGGGGTGGCTCGTCCGTCGTCGTGGCGACCGGCACGGCAAGCGGCAAGTCCCTCGCCTACCTGCTGCCGGTGCTCGCCTCCCAGCTCGAGGACGAGCGCGCGAGGGCGCTCTACCTGTCCCCGACGAAGGCGCTCGCGGCCGACCAGCTGCGGTCGGTCCGGGGCATGAACCTCGCTGCGGTACGGGCGGCGACCTACGACGGCGACACCGCCCGCGAGGAGCGCGAGTGGGTCCGCCGGCACGGCACCTTCGTGCTGACCAACCCCGACATGCTCCATCGGGGTGTGCTGCCGCGGCACGCCGACTGGGCGTCCTTCCTGCGCGGCTTGCGGTTCGTCGTCATCGACGAGTGCCACAGCTACCGCGGCGTCTTCGGCTCGCACGTCGCGCAGGTCCTGCGGCGGTTACGACGCGTCTGCGCGCGCTACGGTTCCTCGCCGGTCTTCATCCTCGCGTCCGCGACCGTGTCCGCGCCGGAGGAGTCGGCGGGTCGGCTGACCGGGCTCGACGTCGTACCGGTCACCGACGACGCGTCTCCGCGGGGCTCCACCGAGTTCGCGCTGTGGGAGCCGCCGCTGATGCCTGACTACGGCGGCGAGCACGGAGCGCCGGTACGCCGGTCCGCCACGGCGGAGACGGGCGACCTGCTCGCCGACCTGGTCGTCGAGGGCGCCCGCACGATCGCCTTCGTCCGTTCCCGGCGCAGCGCCGAGGCGGTTGCGCTCAACGCCCGGCGCGCGATCCTGGACGCCGCGCCCGAGCTGGGGTCGCGGGTGGCGGCCTACCGCGGCGGCTACCTGCCCGAGGAGCGCCGCGAGCTCGAGCAGCGGCTGCAGTCGGGCGACCTTCTCGGGGTCGCCGCGACGAACGCGCTCGAGCTGGGTGTCGACGTCGCCGGCCTGGACGCCGTCGTCCTGACGGGGTGGCCCGGCACGGTCGCGTCGGTGTGGCAGCAGGCCGGGCGGGCCGGTCGGGCCGGACAGGGTGCACTCGCGGTGTTCGTCGCCCGCGACGACCCGCTCGACACCTATCTCGTGCACCACCCGGAGGCGCTGTTCGGGCGGCCGGTGGAGACCACCGTGCTGGACCCGGCCAACCCCTACGTCCTCGGCCCGCACCTGTGCATGGCAGCCGCCGAGCTGGCGCTGACCGAGGACGACCTGCCGCTGTTCGGCGACGTCGAAGCGGTCCGGCTGCTGCTCGGGGACCTGGTACGGCGCGGGCTGCTGCGATCGCGGCCCAAGGGCTGGTTCTGGACCTCACGGGAACGCCCCGAGGTCGACATCCGCGGCGCAGGCGGCCCGCCGGTCCGGCTGGTCGAGAGCGGCACGGGCCGGCTGCTCGGCACCGTCGACGCCTCGTCGTCGCACGGCCAGGCGCACACCGGAGCGGTCTACCTGCACCAGGGCGAGACCTACGTCGTCGAGTCACTCGACCTGGAGGAGGCGGTTGCGCTCGTCCGGCCCGACGACCCCGACTACTCGACATCGGCCCGCGACATCACCGACATCAGGATCGTCGACACCCAGTCGTCGGCGTCGTACGACGGCGTGACCCTGAGCCTCGGCACGGTCGACGTCACCAACCAGGTCGTGTCCTTCCTGCGCAAGCGGGTCGGGACCGGGGAGATCCTCGGCGAGGAGCCGCTGGACCTGCCCGCCCGCGAGCTGCGGACGAAGTCCGTCTGGTACACGGTGTCCGAGCCGGTCCTCCGGCAGGCCGGACTCGCGTGGTCCGACGTACCAGGTGCGGCGCACGCCGCCGAGCACGCGGCGATCGGCCTGCTGCCGCTGTTCGCCACCTGCGACCGCTGGGACATCGGCGGGGTCTCGACGGCGCTGCACGAGGACACCGGCGAGTGCACGGTCTTCGTCTACGACGGCCATCCCGGCGGAGCGGGGTTCTCCGAGCGCGGCTACGCGCGCGGCGCGGCCTGGCTCCGCGCGACCCGCGAGGCGATTGCCTCCTGCGAGTGCACCAGCGGCTGCCCTTCCTGCGTGCAGTCGCCCAAGTGCGGCAACGGCAACGAGCCACTCGACAAGGACGGCGCCGTGCGCCTCCTGGATGCGGTGCTGGCCGCCGGACTGGATACGGATCGGGCCGGGGGTCTGGCGGGCACCGCGACGGGGTAAGGGTTCCCTGCTGCATCCCTTCGCGCATTGGAGTCCGTCATGGTCGCCCTCGGTCTGCTGCTCTTGCTCGCATCCGGCCTGCTGACGGCCGCTCTGGTGGTCCAGAGCACGGACGCGGTCCACGTCGCGGCGCTCGGTCAGAGCGTCACCGGCATGACCGTCGGCGGCCTGTTCCTGGCCGGCGTCATCACCGGAGCTGTCGCGATCCTCGGTGTGATGCTGCTCGTCTCCGGCGCCGGTCGCCGTCGGAGCCGGCGTACCGGCCTCAAGCGCCAGGTGCGCGACGTCCGTGGCGAGAAGGAGACCCTCGCGGAGGAGAACGCCCGCCTGCACCGCGACCTCGAGGCCGCGCGGTCAGAGTCGGGCGTCTACCCGGCCGACGACACCGTCGCGCACGACGGCGAGACGACGCGGCACGGGCTGTTCCACCGCTGACCGCCGCGGCCGGTGTGGCCTAGTGCTCGTGGTGGCTGCCCAGCCAACGGCGCAGGTGCGCCGCGACGAGAAGGAGGACGAGCGCGCCGGCGATGCTGCGCAGGAACTGCGTGCTGTCGAGGGCACTGCCAACGACTCCGGTCACCCGACGCACCGTCGCCTGCGGGGTGCTGACCTTCTCGGTCTTGACGACGTCCTTGTAGCCGAGCGTCTTCTCGTAGGTGCCGTCCGGCAAGGGAGCGACGTTGGGCTGCGCGTTGGGAAGCGGCGGCAGCTTCGGGATGCCGAGCTTGGGCGCGAAGGCCTTGAACGTCAGGGCGAAAGCGCGCCGCTGGGCCAGCGTCGCCGGCGCCTTGCTCGTGCCGATCGCGGACGACGAACCGCTGGCGCTGGAGCCGCCCGTGCTGCTGCCGCCCGTGCTGCCGGTCGAGCCGCCGCCGGCGGTGCCACCGGACGTGCCCGCCGACCCACCTGAGGAAGAGCCGCCTGTCGAGGAGGTGGAGGAGCCGCCGGTCGAGCCACCCGTCGTACCGCCGGAGCCGTTGTCGGGCGCGGGGGACGGCGGGGGCGGCGGCGGGGGCGAGTCGAGGGTCGCCGTGGCCTGCGACGACTGCGGGGAGTCGAGCGTGTCGGTGCTGTCGGGCGCGACCTTGCGGTGCGCGACGAGCGAGTAGGTGTGGTCGCCCGTGCCGTCCTGGTCGTAGGTGACCGTCGTCGAGCACGACGAGCCGCTGCAGGCGTCGGTGCCGACGTCCTGACCCGGGCTGCCGTCTGCGTAGACGGTCCACCCGGTCAGGTCGGGCTCGTCGCCCTTCGCCCAGCTGAGGACAACGGCGCGGTAGCCGTCAGCGCGCGCGGTCACGGCGGCGGGTGCGTGCGGCGCGATGCGCAGGACGAAGGAGCTCGTGTCGACTGCCTTGCCGCCGCTCAGGAGGGTCACGGTCCACTGCCCGTTGGCTGCCTCGGCGCGGCCGGAGCAGGACGCCGGGAAGCTCGCGCACGTCGCGGTGTCGAAGTCGTAGGACAGCGACGCTCCGGCCGTGAGGCTGGTCGACGCGGAGTCGACGGTCTGCGCGGAGCTGCCCGCGGCCGGGCTCGTCAGGCGCAGCTCGGCACTGCCGGTGTTCTTGTCGACGGTCGCCGTGATGTGCACGGTGGCGTCGGTCGTGTAGTCGACACCGTTGCCAGGGGCGGTGATGCCGGTGGCGGCGAACGCGGGAGCGGCGGCGAGCAGCAGACCCGCCCCGGACAGCGGAGCGAGGAGGGCGAGGACACCGAGCCCACGCGCGGTACGACGGCTGGTCGTCACTTGCCCCCCTTGACCTTCGTGTCCTTGAGCTTGCTGCCGACGAGGGTGAACCGCATGACCAGCCGCTGACGCGCGCTGCCCTTCGGGTTGCACGTGGTGAGGGTGAGCAGGTGACCGGTGCCCTGGCTCACGACCGAGAAGTCGTTGGGCGTGACCACCCAGGGGTTGGAGTGACCGCCGAAGGGTGCGACGGCGCGGTAGGTGTAGGTCGCGAACGGCGTTTCGAGCGAGACGGTGTCGCCCGGCTTGAGCTCGTCGAGCCGGTTGAACGGCCGGCCGAACGTCGTGCGGTGGCCGGCGATGCCGATGTTTCCGGCCTCCCCCGGCAGCGGCGTGTTGACGTAGTGCCCGACGCCCGCGCGAAGTGCGGCAGGTGTCGTGCCCTGCACGACGAGCCGGGTGATGCCGAGCTTCGGGATCCGCAGGATCGTCAGGCCGTCGCCGACCCGGATGCGGTGCTCGAGGTAGGCTTGCTGCGTGCTCGTGCTGTCGAACAGGCTCTTCAGGTGGTCTTGGCGGTAGCGGCTGTAGATGTCGGTGCCGACCGGGTAGGCGAACATCGCGATCCCGGCGAGGAACAGCACCACCGACAGCACCGAGATGCCGCGGCGGCCACCGGGGCGGCGCAGCGAGTCACCGAGCAGCGAGCCGAAGCCACGGGGGCGCGCCGGCACCGGCGGGGTGACGAACGACGGCTGCATGCCGGTGTGCCTCCTGCTCCTCGACGACGCTCCGGCTCGCTTCGGGTCCGACAGAGGTCGGACGACGCGGCGAGAACCGGACGACGAGGCCAACGACGGGCGCGTTCCGAGGTTACGCGCGTCCCTGAGTCTCGCCCTGCCTTGCCCCTCTATGTCACAGATGTCGTAGGGACTTCGGCAGCGCCGAGGCCCGACTTTCGTCCAGACGTCCTACGCGACGACGGAGTTCCACCACCCAGTCATCGGCCGCTGGGGCCCGCTCTGGAGTGCGAACGGGCCATTCCCCATGATCCGATCGCACCGGCGGGTCGCACGGACACGATGACGTCGGCGACATCGCCCGTGAGCAGGCAGCTGTCCACGGCCGCGGAGAGGCCCTGCACCGCCCGGGCGGCAGCGCCGCAGGCGACCGCCGGCCCCTCCA
>JAODNA010000023.1 GCA_025465135.1 Frankiales bacterium
CGGTGGGCGTCCTCGGGGCCGGCCCCGCCTCGGCCGCCCCGCCCGCTCCGCCGCCCGCTGCCCCCTCCCTCGACTGGCCGTCGGCCGCGCCGACACCCGCGCTGGACTGGAACCCCTCGTCGCGGGACAGCACGCCGCCCGCCGCCGCCCCCGCGGTGGTCGTCAAGCCCGGTGACTCTCTGTGGGCGATCGCCGCCGACCACCTGCCCGCGCCCGCCACCGACGCGCAGATCGCGCAGGCCTGGCCCCGCTGGTGGGCGGCCAACCGCGACGCCGTCGGCGCAGCGCCCGACCTGATCCACCCCGGCCTGCGCCTTCGGCCACCCGCCCCGTCCTGACCGCCCACCGACCGAGGAGCCCGCCATGTCTGCAGCACCGCTCGAGCTGCCGCTGTCCGTCGTACCGGGGCTGCGCCTGCTGCCCGCCCCGTGCAGCGAGCCGCCCTACGACGACGAACGCCCGGGTGGTCGGCCGCTGCCCCTGCGGTCGACGTCGCTGGTCGCACGTCCGCTGCGGATCGTGCCGGCGTTCCTCGACGACGAGGAGCCGGTCCGTACGCCGGCTTCGGATCTGCCGCCGGCCCAGCCCTTCGCCCATGCGCTCGTCCAGCGCCTGCTCGAGGTGGTCGCCGGGGTGCGGCCGCTCAAGCAGCTGCAGCGCGACACCACGCTCGAGGTCTACGACGAGCTCGAGCGCGTCCTCACGAGCCGGCCGCGCGTCGCCGGACCGCGACCCGACGGCCGCGCGGTCCGCAGCGTGCGCGTCCAGCAGCGACCGGAGGGGATCGCCGAGGTCTCAGCAACGGTTCGGCGCGGCGACCGCTACGCCGCCGTCGCCCTCCGCCTCGAAGGCGTCGGCGGCACCTGGCGCTGCACCCAGCTCGTCGGCGCCTGAGTTCGGCAGCAAGCTTGGATGAGGGTGCGTAAATCCCCTCGGGAGTAGGGATCGGCCCACCAGGAGGAACGGCCCGTGCTCGTCCCTCACGATCAGGTTGGAGAGTTTGCCGCGCTCGGCAACGGCCGGAGGCTCTCCAACCCGATCGCCACGAGTGCGCCTGGCTACGTATGCCGGCGATTCCGGCACAGGACAAGTGCCGTGTTCCGCTCGGCCCGGAGGCCGCGGAGCAGGTGGGTAGCGACAGTTCTTCGCCGGTTGCGGACCGCGGAGCAGGCCGGATCGTCGCGAGGCGGGAGTGCGGGGCTGCCGAACTCGTCGGGGCCTGACAGCAGCTCAGCGGTTGCGGGGGTCTCCGTGGCAGCGCTTGAACTTCTTGCCGGAGCCGCAGGAGCACAGCGAGTTGCGCGACTGGTCGCTGCCGCTCGCCTGACCGGGCCGCTGGCCTTCGCCCACCGCGGTCGGCGACATCGGCCCGGTCGACTGGTGCACGCCCGAGCCGCCGTCGATCGAGGGCGCGGTGTACTGCAGGTTGGCCGGTCGCTCGGGCCGCCCGAAGCTCTCCGGCAGGGACGCCGCAGGGGCCGCCGGGGCACCGGAGTTGCCGAACGCGCTCTGCGCGGAGGTGGGCGTCGGCGTCGTGCCGCCACCCCGCTCGATGTCGAGCGACTCCTCCTCGACGAAGGCCGCCGGAGCGGCTGACGGCACCGGCTCGCCGGCGACGCCGACCGGCGGGACCGCGGGCTGAGCCGGCGCGTGCGGGACGGCTCCGAAGGCGGAGTCGACGCCGCCGGCCTCGTGCATCGGCGGTGCCGCCACGAACGGCTCCGCGACGACCTCACCCGGGTTCTCACCGGGGCCGGTCGCGACGAGCGCGTTGAGGTCGAGCTGCGGCGGGGCGGTTTCCTCGACCTGCACCTCGACGTTGAACAGGAACCCGACGGACTCCTCCTTGATGGCCTCCATCATCGAGCCGAACAGGTCGAAGCCCTCGCGCTGGTACTCGACGAGCGGGTCGCGCTGACCCATGGCGCGCAGGCCGATGCCCTCCTGCAGGTAGTCCATCTCGTAGAGGTGCTCACGCCACTTGCGGTCCATGACCGACAGCAGGACGCGCCGCTCGAGCTCGCGCATGACGGGCTCGCCCTCGGCACCGATGCCGAGCTGCGCCTCACGCCGGTCGTAGGCGCCCTGCGCGTCTGCCTTCAGCTCCTCGATGAGGAACTCCGTCGACAGCACCGTGCGGTCCTCGTCGACCTCCGAGAGCGGGATCCCTACCGGGTAGAGGGTCTTCAGCGCCGCCCACAGCTGCTCGAGGTCCCAGTCCTCCGGGTAGCCGTCGGCGGTCGCCGCCGTGACGTAGCCCTCGATGACGTCGTCGAGCATGTTGCGGATCTGCTCGTGCAGGTCGGCGCCCTCGAGGACCTTGCGCCGCTCGTCGTAGATGACGGTGCGCTGACGGTTGAGCACCTCGTCGTACTTCAGGACGTTCTTGCGGATCTCGAAGTTCTGCTGCTCGACCTGGGTCTGCGCGCTGCGGATCGCACGCGACACCATCTTCGACTCGATCGGGACGTCCTCGGGGATGTTCAGCCGGTCCATGATCGACTCGACGGCGCTCGCGTTGAACAGGCGCATGAGGTCGTCACCGAGCGAGAGGTAGAAGCGCGACAGGCCCGGGTCGCCCTGGCGGCCGGAGCGGCCGCGCAGCTGGTTGTCAATGCGCCGCGACTCGTGCCGCTCGGTGCCGAGGACGTAGAGGCCGCCGGCATCGACGACCTCCTCGTGCTCGGCCTTCACCGAGACGGTGGCCTTCTGCAGCACGTCCGGCCAAGCGGCCTCGTAGTCCTCGGGGTTGTCGACGGGCGACAGCCCGCGCTGGCGCAGCTCGGCCGCGGCGATGTACTCGGGGTTGCCGCCGAGCATGATGTCGGTGCCGCGACCGGCCATGTTGGTCGCGACCGTGACCGCGCCCTTGCGGCCGGCCTGCGCGACGATCTGGGCCTCGCGCTCGTGGTGCTTGGCGTTGAGGACCTCGTGCGGGATCCCGCGCTTGCGCAGCAGCGTCGACAGCAGCTCTGACTTCTCGACGGAGACGGTGCCGACGAGCACCGGCTGGCCGGCCTCGTGCTTCTCGGCGATGTCCTCGACGACCGCGTCGTACTTGGCCTGCTCGGTCTTGTAGACGACGTCGGGCTCGTCCTCGCGGCGCGGGTCCTTGTTGGTGGGGATCTCGACCACGCCGAGCTTGTAGGTCTGACTGAACTCCGCGGCCTCGGTCATCGCCGTACCGGTCATCCCGGCGAGCTTGTCGTAGAGGCGGAAGTAGTTCTGCAGCGTGATCGTGGCGAGGGTCTGGTTCTCGTCCTTGATCCGCACGCCCTCCT
>JAODNA010000033.1 GCA_025465135.1 Frankiales bacterium
GAGCTCAAGCTGCTGCAGCGCGAGGTCGGCATCACCTTCGTCTTCGTCACTCACGACCAGGACGAGGCACTGACGATGGCCGACCGCATCGCGGTCTTCCGCGACGGACGCCTCGAGCAGGTCGGCACTCCGGAGGACGTCTACGACCGGCCGGAGACGCCGTTCGTCGCGGACTTCATCGGCACGTCCAACGTCGCCGACGGTGCTGCGGCACAGGCGGTCTTCGGTGCCGAGGGCCAGTTCGCTCTGCGGCCCGAGCGCATTCACCTGGGCAGCGCCGTCGGACGGACCGGAGCGGCCGCGGAGGTCCTGGACGTGGTCTTCGCAGGCGCCCTGCTGCGGCACGTCGTCGCTCTCGACGCCGGGCCGACCTGGGTCGTGACCACGCCGGCAACGGGCGAGGACCTGCGTGCTGTGGCACAACGAGGTGAGCGCGTCTTCCTGACCTGGGACGACGACGCAGTACGACGGCTCGGCTGACGCCGGGACGACATCGCTAGGGGGAGGGCACATGCACGGACGTCCGAGGACCGCGCTCGTCGCGGTGGTGGGGGCTGGGCTGCTCGTCCTGGCCGGGTGCGGCGGCAGCTCGGGGGGCGGCGCCAAGGCCGCCGACAGCGCGCCGCCCGTTCCCAAGGTCGCGATGCTCGACGCGGTCGGGGCCGGTGAGGGCCAGCTCGACCTCGTCAACTGGGCCGGCTACGCCGAGGACGGGACCAACGACAAGACCGTCGACTGGGTTCTCCCGTTCGAGAAGGCGACCGGTTGCAAGGTGAACGACAAGATCGGCAACACCTCCGACGAGATGGTGACCCTGATGAAGTCGGGTCAGTACGACGGCGTCTCGGCCTCCGGTGACGCCACCCTCCGCCTCATCTACGGCGGACTCGTCGCGCCCGTCAACACCTCGCTGGTGCCCAACTACGCGACCGTGCAGGACTTCCTGAAGAACCGCCCGTGGAACTCCGTGGGCAGCCAGATGTACGGCATCCCGCACGGCTGGGGCGCGAACCTGCTGATGTGGAACACGAAGAAGGTGAGCACGCCGCCGACGTCGTGGGGGGCCGTTTTCGACGCGGCCTCGCCGTACAAGGGCGCAGTCACGGCGTACGACTCCCCGATCTACATCGCCGACGCCGCGCTCTACCTGATGCGCACCAAGCCCGACCTGAAGATCACCAACCCCTACGCGCTGGACCGGACCCAGCTCGATGCCGCTGTCGCGTTGCTCAAGACGCAGCGCACCCTGGTCGGGGAGTACTGGTCCGACTACACGAAGGAGGTGCAGGCCTTCGAGTCCGGCAACAGCGTCCTCGGTACGACGTGGCAGGTCATCGCCAACCTCGTGACGTCGGACAAGAAGGCGACCGTGCAGGCGGTGATCCCCCAGGAGGGCGCGACCGGCTGGTCGGACACCTGGATGGTCGCGGCCAAGGCCAAGCACCCGAACTGCATGTACAAGTGGATGGACTGGATCACCTCGGCGAAGGTCAACGCTCAGGTGGCGGAGTGGTTCGGGGAGGCGCCGGCGCAGTCGCTGGCGTGTGACCAGACCTCGGACAAGACGTTCTGCGCGACCTACCACGCAGCCGACAAGGCCTACTCCGACCGGATCTTCTACTGGACGACGCCGACCAAGCACTGCCTGGACGGCCGCGGCAACGTCTGCACGGACTACGCCACGTGGACCCAGGAGTGGACAGCCATCAAGGGCTGATGCCCCGTCATGACAACGGTCGCCACGAAGACGTCGACCGCGCCTGAGCTCTCCAGGGCGCGGTCGACGTCGGCATGGCTGCACCGCCACCCGAGTGCCCGGCTGCTCGGGCTGCTGTCGCTGCCTGGCCTGTGGCTCGTGGTCGCCTACCTCGGTTCGCTGGCCGTCATGCTGATCGCGGCCTTCTGGGCCACGAACGACTTCACCGGCGCCGTGGAGCACCGCACGACGCTCGACAACTTCCGCGCGCTCGTCACGCAGCCGGTCTACCGGCGGGTCGCGCTGCGATCCCTCGGTGTCGCCGCACTGGTGACGCTGGTCGACACCCTCATCGCGCTGCCGATGGCGTACTACATGGCGAAGGTCGCCTCGCCGCGCGTGCGCCGGCTCCTGGTCGTGGCCGTGCTGACGCCGCTGTGGGCGTCGTACCTCGTCAAGGCCTACGCCTGGCGGGTGATGTTCGCCAAGGGCGGCGTCGTCGACTGGCTGCTCTCCCCGGTCGGCGGCCACGGCCCGGGTTTCGGGCTGCGCGCGACGGTCATCACGCTGTCCTACCTGTGGCTGCCGTTCATGGTGCTGCCGGTGTTCGCCGGGCTGGAGCGGATCCCCGACGCGCTGCTCGAGGCGTCGGCCGACCAGGGCGCGCGGCCACTCCGGACGTTCCGGTCCGTGGTGCTTCCGCTGCTGTTCCCGGCGCTGCTGGCCGGCTCGATCTTCACGTTCTCGCTGTCGCTCGGCGATTACATCACCGTGAAGATCGTGGGTGGCGCGAGCCAGCTCGCGAGCAACGTCATCTACGACAACATCACGACGGGCGGCAACCTGCCGTTCGCCTCCGCGGCTGCCTTCTTCCCGATCATCGTCATGGTCGGCTACCTGCTGGCCGTTCGCCGCGCGGGCGCGCTGGACGATCTCTGATGCCCTCGACCGCAGGCCGGCGGCTGCTCGTCGCCACCATGGCCGTGGGCCTGCTCGTCATCTACCTGCCGCTGGCCGTGGTGCTGGTGAACAGCTTCAACAGCTCCCGGACGTTCAGCTGGCCGCCGCGCCACTTCACGACGCACTGGTGGTCGCAGGCGTGGGGCAGTGCCGGCGCCCGCAGCGCACTGCGCGTGAGCATCGAGGCGGGGCTCGGTGCGACCGCGATCGCGCTGGTCCTCGGGACGATGGCTGCCTTCGCGGTCTCCCGCTACCGGTGGTTCGGACGCGACGGCGTGTCGCTGCTGCTGCTCCTGCCGATCGCGCTGCCAGGCATCGTCACCGGCATCGCGCTGAACAACGCCTTCCGCCTCGTGGGCGTGCCGTTCGGGCTGCTCACCATCATCGTGGGGCACTCCACGTTCTGCATCGTCCTCGTCTACAACAACGCGCTGGCCCGGCTGCGCCGGATGGGCAGCAGCCTGGAGGAGGCCTCCGCAGACCTTGGTGCAGGCATCTGGCAGACCTTCCGCTACGTGACGTTCCCGATGCTGCGCTCAGCGCTGTTCGCCGGTGGGCTGCTCGCCTTTGCGCTCTCGTTCGACGAGATCATCGTGACCACGTTCACGTCGGCACCTGGCGTGCAGACCCTGCCGCTGTGGATCTTCGCCAACCTGTTCCGCCCCAACCAGGGCCCGGTCGTCAACGTCGTGGCCGCCGTGCTGGTGCTGCTGTCGATCGTTCCGGTGTGGCTCGCGCAACGGGTCTCAGGAGAGCCGGTCGGCGCGCGCCGCTGATCACTGGCCGAGCCTTCTCCAGAAGGCGGCTGCGGTCCGGGACGGCCGGCCGGTGCGCTCCTCCGTGCGGTCCGCCCGTGCCATCAGCGCTGTCACGCCGTTGACGCCGAGCCACCGCAGCGGCTCCGGTTCCCAGCGCGCGGTCCGGCGTCGTACCCAAGGCAGCCTTGTGCGCTCGGTGTCCGCACCGAGGACGAGGTCGGCAATGGTGCGGCCGGCGAGATACGACGCCGCCACCCCGTCTCCCACGTAGCCACCTGCCCAGGCCATGCCGCTCGGGCGGTCGAAGCCGACCGACGGGTACCAGTCGCGCGGCACGCCGAGGTTGCCGCCCCACCGGTGCGTGATCCGGGCATCGCTCAGAACCGGGAACAGGTCGAGGAGCGATGCGTGCAGCGCATCGTGCACGCGCGCGACGCGCTCATACGACGGGTCGACGCGAGACCCGAAGTGGTAGGGCGCGCCGCGACCGCCGAAGGCGATCCGGTCGTCCCAGGTGCGCTGGCCGTAGACGGTCAGGTGCCGGTGGTCGCTGAAGGTGGCCCGGTTCACGAGGCCGATGGAGTCCCAGACCTCCGCGGGCAGCGGCTCCGTCGCGAGCAGGAGCGAGTAGACCGGCGCGATGTCACGCCGCCGTCCGGGCAGCTGCGCGGTGTAACCCTCGGTGGCCACGAGCACGACGTCGGCCGTGACCCGGCCCGAGCGGGTGACGACCTGCCGCGGCTGCACGTCGGTGACCTCCGTGTGCTCGTGCAGCACCACGCCGCGTCGCTCGACGGCCTCCGCCAGGCCGTGCACGAGCATGGCCGGCTGCACGGCGGCGCAGGCCGCCGTTGAGAGCGCGCCCCGGGACCTCGTGGCCCGGACCCGGGCCGACGTCTCCTCGGCCGAAAGCAGCGCCAGTGTCTCCACGCCGAAGCCCCAGGCGCGCGCCTCGGCCACCTCCTTCGTCGCGGCAGCGAGCTGAGCCCGGTTGCGCAGGAGCGACATCGAGCCGCCGCGCACGAAGTGGCAGTCGATGCCGTGGCTCGCGGCGGTCGTCCCGACGTCTTCAACCGACTGCTCCAAGGCCCGCTGCATCGCGACGACCGCTTCCCGGGGGGCATCCCGCGCCATCCGCCGCCAGGAAGCCGGGAACAGCGCGGAGCACCAGCCGCCGTTGCGTCCCGACGCCCCGAAGCCGGCCACCTCGCGTTCGAGCACGATGATCCGCAGGGTCGGGTCGGCACGCGCCAGGTGCAGGGCAGCCCACAGGCCGGTGAAGCCGGCTCCGACGATGGCGACATCGGCTGACGCGTCGCCCGGCAGCGAGGGCCGGGCCGAGCGGGCCCGCACCTGGTCGTGCCAGAGGCTGAGCGGCTGCTCAGCCACGACGGAGGCTCACGACAGGGCGGTGCGCAGGGCCTCGGGGATCGCGTCGAGGTCGCCCGGCTCGATGACGAGCGGCGGGCAGATGGCGAGCGTGGCGGGGGCGATGGGCCGTACGACGACGCCGAGGTCGAGCATGCGGTCGCGGGTGCCCACCGGGTCGACGCCGGCAGGGACACTGACGGCCCAGAGGGCACCCACCCCGCGCACGTCGGCAACGAGCCCGTCCTTCTGCAGTGACTGCAGTGCCGGTTCGAGTCGCGCGCCGATGGCGGTGGCCTTCGCCAGCAGGCCTTCGCGCTCGGTGATGTCGAGGCAGACCAGGGCAGCGGTGCAGGCCGCGGCGTGGCCGGAGTACGTGTAGCCGTGGCGCAGTACGAAGGACGGGTCGGCGGCCAGCGGCTCGTGGACCGAAGGTGCGACGAGCACCCCGCCGAGCGGGACGTAGCCACTGGTGACGCCCTTGGCGAAGGTGGTGAGGTCGGCCTGCACCCCGAAGTGGCTGCCGGCAAACGTCGCGCCGAGCCGGCCGAAGCCGCAGATCACCTCGTCGAGGACCAGGTGGGCGCCGTGCTCGTCGCAGAGCCCGCGTAGCGCCTGCAGGTAGCCGGGCTCCGGCGGCCAGACGCCCCCCGCGCCCACCACGGGCTCGGCGAAGACGGCGGCGACCTGTCCCGGGTGGTCGAGGAGGACCTGCCGGACCGCGTCGACGTCGTCCTTGTCGACCTGGACGACGTCAGGAAGCCCGGAGCCGAAGTCCTTGCGGTTCAACGGAAGCCCGGTGAGGGCCATCGCGCCGTACGTCACGCCGTGGTAGCTGGGCGCGCGGCTGACGACGATGGTGCGCTCCGGGTGACCTGCCTGCGCGTGAGCGACGCGGCTCAGCTTGATCGCAGTGTCCACCGCCTCCGAACCGCCACTGGTCAGGAACACCCGGCTGCCGGGGACGGGCGCCAGTGCGGCCAGTCGCGCGGCCAGCTCGTCCGCCGGGCCGTTGGAGAACCGCTCGAAGCAGTGGTAGGTCTCGAGGGTGCGCATCTGGGCGGCGACCGCGTCGGCGATGTCGGCCCGGCCATGGCCGACTTTGCAGTACCAGAGCGAGGCGAGTCCGTCGACGTACCGCTTGCCGTTGCTGTCCCAGACGACGGCACCCTGACCCCGGACCATGCGGATGAAGGAGCTCTCCGCAGCTGACGGCTTCGCGAACGGGTGCAGCAGCGCACTCACTCGGGCGTCCCGTAGTTGTAGGTCTGCTTGTGCACGCGCAAGCAGATGGAGGTCTCCGTCTCGCGCACGCCCTTCACGGTGCGGATCCGGTCGTTGATGATCGTGAGGAGGTGCTCGTTGTCCCGGCAGACGACCTCGAGCTGCATGTCGTAGCGGCCCGACGTCAGCACGCAGTAGTCGACCTCGGCGATGGCCGACAGCGCGTCGGCGACCGCTCGCGAGTCGCCGGTGACCATGACGCCGATACTGGCCATCACGCCGAACCCGAGGGTCAGGGGGTCGGTGACGGCCACGATCTGCAGCACGCCGCTGTCGATGAGCGCCTTCACCCTCGAGCGGACCGCCGCCTCCGACAGGCCGACAGCCCCGGCGATCGCGGTGTAGGACCGTCGGCCGTCCTCCTGGAGCTGGCGCAGGATCGCCTTGCCCACGTCGTCGAGCAGGGCCGCCGGCGTGGGGACGACGGCGACGCGCTCGCGGCTGCGGCGGCGGGGTGCGGACGGCATGGGACCTCCCGGTTCGGCGGCCCATCCTGCTGCGGAACGGCGAGAGGCACAAGCCTGACGGCAGGAATCTCGCAACTTTCCGTCGCGGTGACGACGGATACGCTTGTCAAAGGCCTCTCTGTCTGCGAGAAACGTGACAGCATCGGCACCGACGAGGGAGACCCATGGCAATCGCGGAGCCTGCTGCTGTCGGCGGTGTTCGGGACAAGGGCTTGAAGTCCGGGGCGCTGGGCCTGCTGTCCAGCGTCGTCATCGGGGTCTCCTCGACGGCACCCGGCTACAGCCTCGCCGCGACGATCGGCTTCGTCGCCGCCGCCGTGGGCCTGCAGTCGCCGGCGGTGATCCTGCTCGCGTTCGTGCCGATGCTGTGCATCGCCTATGCCTATCGCGAGTTCAACGCCGTCGACCCGGACTGCGGGACCACGTTCGCCTGGGTCGCGCGGGCGTTCGGTCCCCGCTCCGGTTGGCTCGGCGGCTGGGGGATCATCGTCGCGGACGTCGTGGTGATGGCCAACCTCGCGCAGATCGCCGGGCAGTACGGCTTCCTGCTGTTCGGAGCCGACGGCCTCGCGGCAAGCACGTTCTGGACGACCCTGGTCGGTGCCGCGTGGATCATCGGGTTGACCTACGTCTGCTACCGCGGCATCGAGATCTCCGCGCGAGTGCAGTTCGTCCTGCTGGCGATCGAGCTGGCGGCGCTGGCCGTCTTCTCGCTGGTGGCGCTCGTGAAGGTCTACTCGGGTCACGCCGCGAAGGGGGCGATCCACCCGTCGCTGGGCTGGTTCAACCCCTTCGACATCCCTTCGTTCAGCGCCCTGTCGGCCGGCGTACTGCTTGCGGTCTTCATCTACTGGGGCTGGGACACCGCGGTCGCGTGCAACGAGGAGACGCGGGACGCCGAGCACATCCCGGGCCGCGCGGCCATCATCTCCACGCTCTGCCTGCTCGGCATCTACCTGCTCGTGACGATCGCCTGTCAGGCCTACAGCGGCCTCGGCACGCTGACCAACGAGAACAACCAGGGTGACGTGCTCGCCGTGCTCGGCAACGCCGTCCTCGGCAGCACGTTCGGCAAGGTGCTCATCCTTGCCGTGCTCAGCTCCGCGGCGGCGTCCACCCAGACGACGATCCTGCCCACGGCGCGGACCTCCCTGTCGATGGCCGCGCACCGGGCGATTCCTCGCAGCTTCGCGCGGATGCACCCGACGTACCAGACGCCCGTCGTGTCAACGGTCGCGATGGGCGTGGCATCCGTGGCGTTCTACGTCGGTCTCGTCGTGGTCAGCGGCAACGTGCTCGGCGACTCCATCGCGGCACTCGGGCTGCTCATCGCGTTCTACTACGCGCTGACCGGCTTCGCGTGCGTCTGGTACTTCCGTCGCGACCTGACGCAGAGCGCGCAGCAGCTCCTCGTGAAGGGGCTGCTGCCCTTCGTCGGGGCGGTCATCCTCACGGCCTGCTTCATCAAGAGCGCCCACGACATGTACGCCTCGGACTACGGCAACACCTCGTTCCACGGCGTCGGCGGCGTCTTCCTCGTCGGCATCGGCTCCCTGGTGCTGGGCCTGCTCGTGATGGTCGTCTGCGAGCTGACCGATCCGACGTTCTTCCGGCGCCGCACCGGGCCACCCGCCCCGGCAGCGCCGGCACTCACCCCGACCGCCCCCTGATCCCTCCGAACAGGACTCCGATGACCACCACCCCGCAGGTCTGGCAGCGGCGCGACGCGAGCGGTCTCGCCGACTCCGCCCGCGACCACCTCTGGATGCACTTCACCCGGCACTCGACGTACCAGGATGGCGGGTCGGTGCCCATCATCGTGAAGGGCGATGGCGCCTACATCTGGGACAGCAACGGCAAGAAGTACCTCGACGGGCTGTCCGGGCTGTTCGTCGTGCAAGCCGGCCACGGACGGGTCGAGCTCGCCCAAGCCGGGGCTGCGCAGGCGGCCGAGCTGGCGTACTTCCCGATCTGGTCGTATGCGCACCCGCAGGCGATCCAGCTCGCGGAGCGGCTCGCCTCCCTCGCCCCGGGCGACCTCAACCGGGTGTTCTTCACGACCGGCGGCGGGGAGGCCGTGGAGACCGCGTGGAAGCTGGCGAAGCAGTACTTCAAGCTGACCGGAAAGCCCATGAAGCACAAGGTGATCAGCCGTGCCGTCGCGTATCACGGCACGCCGCACGGCGCCCTGTCGATCACGGGAATCCCCGAAGCGAGGATGTTCTTCGAGCCGCTCGTGCCGGGAGCGCACAAGGCGGCCAACACCAACTTCTACCGCACGCCCGAGCACGGCGACGACTACGAGGCGTTCGGCCGGTGGGCGGCGGACCAGATCGAGATCGCGATCGAGCTGGAGGGCGCCGACACGGTTGCGGCGGTCTTCGTGGAGCCGGTGCAGAACTCCGGTGGCTGCTTCCCGCCGCCACCGGGCTACTTCGCGCGACTGCGCGAGATCTGCGACCGCCACGACGTCCTGCTCGTCTCCGACGAGGTCATCTGCGCCTTCGGGCGGCTCGGCACGACGTTCGCCTGCGACAAGTTCGGCTACGTCCCCGACATCATCACCTGCGCCAAGGGCCTGACGTCGGGCTATGCGCCGATCGCGGCGATGATCGCGAGCGACCGGCTGATGGAGCCGTTCCTGACCGGCACGACGTACTTCGCCCATGGCTTCACCTTCGGCGGCCACCCGGTGTCCGCCGCGGTCGCCATGGCCAACCTCGACATCTTCGACCGGGAGGGCCTGAACCAGAACGTCCTCGACAACGAGAAAGGGTTCCGCACCACGCTCGAGAGGCTGCTGGACCTGCCGATCGTCGGTGACGTCCGTGGTGACGGCTACTTCTACGGGATCGAGATGGTCAAGGACAAGGGGACGAAGGAGACCTTCAACGACGACGAGTCCGAACGGCTCCTGCGCGGGTTCCTGTCCAAGGCGCTCTTCGAGGCCGGCCTCTACTGCCGCGCCGACGACCGCGGCGACCCCGTCATCCAGCTGGCGCCGCCGCTGATCTGCGACCAGACGCACTTCGACGAGATCGAGCAGGTCCTGCGTGACGTGCTCACGAGGGCATGGGCGCAGCTGTGAAGGTGCAGAACTTCATCGACGGCTCGTCGGTCGACGCGGCGGATGGCCGCACCACCGAGCTCGTCGACCCGACGACAGGTCAGACCTACGCGACGGCCCAGCTGTCGGGCGCGCAGGACGTCGGGGTCGCAACCCGAGCCGCGGCGCGGGCGTTCTCGACGTGGCGTGACACCACGCCGGCTGAGAGACAGCTCGCGCTCCTGCGTATCGCCGATGCCGTGGAGGAGCGGGCCGGCGAGCTCGTCGCGGCGGAGAGCCGCAACACCGGCAAGCCGATTGGCCTGACGGCGTCGGAGGAGATCCCGCCGATGGTCGACCAGATCCGCTTCTTCGCGGGGGCGGCCCGTGTCCT
>JAODNA010000038.1 GCA_025465135.1 Frankiales bacterium
CCACCGACCTGGCCCGCCTGAACACCCCCTGACGCGCCCCCGCCGTGTTGATCATCGTCTGCGTGCACGGGACACACGAAAAGACGCGGCGACACGCCTCCGCCAGCGGAACGCACCCGATGATCAACTCCGAGGGGGCGTCGTGCACAGGCTGACGTCCCATCCACAGATCCCCCAAGCATCAACGCCGCGCCCTCCGCCCTCGGCAACCTGCGGGCATGGAAGGCATACCTCTTGGCCACGCCTACACCTGGACGGAAGCCCGCGCGAGTGGCGTGAGCCGCCGGCAGATCCTCCTGGACGGTGTCGAGCTTTCCCGTGGCCTCTACCTGTCATCCGCTGTGGAACCGGACCTGCGGCAGCGCTGCCGGGCCTGGGCAAAGGTGCTTCCGCCAGATTCCGCCTTCGGGCTTGACACAGCCGCCGCCTTGTACGGGGTGGCCGACCGGGAACCCGAGACCATCCACGCCGTCATGCGTCCGCGCAGAGTGCTTCCGCAGCGGGCCGGGCTGACGGTGCACGTCCGCCGCCTACTCGACGTCGACGTAGCGGACCATGGCGGTCTCCGCGTGACGGCAGGAGAGCAGACGTTCCTCGACCTGGCAGCCGTTCTGCCTCCCCCTGATCTGTTCGTACTCGGGGACAGATTGATGCGAGCAGGAGTGCTCCACCGCGACTCCCTCGCCACTCGGCTGGAACGCGCCGACCGGGTGCGCGGAGTCGAACGGGCCCGCCGGTGGGCGCCACACCTGAGCAGCGGCGCGGCTTCTCCACCGGAGAGCCTCATGCGGTTCTGGCTGCTCGACAGTGGCCTCCCGGAGCCGACGGTGCAGCTCCCGATCCTCGACCGCTCAGGGCGAAAGGTGGCCTCTGCCGACCTCGGCTACGACTGCTGGAAAGTGGCACTCGAGTACGAGGGTCGGCAGCATGCCGAGCCCGGACAGTTCAGTCGGGACGTCGATCGCTACTCCCTCATGGCGGCGGACGACTGGCTCGTGCTCCGGTTCGCCGCGCGTCATGGTCGGTACGCGGTGGTGGAACGGACACGACGAGCGCTCATCAATCGCGGCTGGCGCCCGCAAGGCTGTTGATCATCGGCTGCCTGCTCGCAACACGCCCGCCCCGCGAGCGACCCGCCCAGCCGGCGGACACGCAGACGATGATCAACTTGAGGCGGGCGCCGGCGAGAGCTCAGCGAGCGAGGAGCTCTTTCAGGGCGGCCAGGATCAGCAGGGCCTTGTCGGAGGTGGCGTTGGCGCCCATCAGCCCGATCCGCCAGACGGACGACGCATAGGCACCCGCACCCGCGCCGATCTCGATGTCGAATCGCTCCAGCAGCTCCTTGCGCACGGCGGCCGAATCCACCCCGTCGGGCACCTTCACGGTGGTCAGCTCCGGGAGCCGGTGCCCCTCGGCCGCGAACAGCTCGAGACCCAGATCCTCCAGACCCTCGTGCAGCATCCGACCCGCCTCGGCGTGCCGGGCGTGGACGGCGTCCAGGCCCTCCTCGAGGATCCGGCCGAGCCCGGCATGCAGCGAGACGACCATCCCGGTCGGCGCGGTGTGGTGGTAGGTGCGCCCGGAACCGGCGGCCTCTCCCGCATATCCGCCGAGCAGTCCGAGGTCGAGGTACCAGCTCTGCGGCTTTTCGATCCGCCGCTCCCAGGCCCGGTCGTTGATCGTGAACGGCGCCAGCCCGGGAGCCACCCCGAGGCACTTCTGCGACCCCGAGTAGGCGAGGTCGACGCCCCACTCGTCGAGTCGGACCGGGATCCCGCCCAGCGAGGTCACGCAGTCGGCCAGCAGCAGCGCGTCGCCCTTGCCGGCCGCCAGCGGCGCCAGGTCCGACAGCACCCCGGTCGAGGTCTCAGCGTGCACGGCCGCGATCAGCTTCGGCGAGGCGTGCGCCGCGAGCACCCGCTCGACGTCGACCGGCTGCCCCCATTCGTGGTCGACCGCGACCACGTCGGCCCCGCACCGCGAGGCGACCTCCACCATCCGCTGCCCGAAGAGCCCGTTGACCGCGACGACGACGACGTCCCCCGGGCCCAGGGTGTTGACGAACGCCGCCTCCATGCCCGCGGACCCGGTCGCCGACAGCGGCAGCGTGCGCCGGTTCGTCGTCCCGAACACCTGCCGCAGCCGGTCCGAGGTCTCGTCGAGGATCCCCAGGAAGACCGGATCGAGATGGCCGAGCAGAGGTTCGCCCAGGGCGACGGTCGCCTCCGGGTAGGGGTTCGAGGGTCCGGGTCCGAGCAGGGTGCGGGCGCGCAACGGCATGCCCGCGACGCTACCGGCGATGTCGGAGCTCCGTGCGGCCCCACCAGGCCTCAGCCCGTCGGGCCCGGGGCACCCGGCTGGTTCGGCAGCGCAGGCTCCTCTGCCCTCGCGTCGATGCCGGCCTCCTTGCGCTGCGCGTCGGTGATCGGCGTCGGCGCTCCGGTCAGCGGGTCGAAGCCGGCCCCGGTCTTGGGGAAGGCGATGACCTCCCGGATCGAGTCCACCCCGGACAGCAACGCCGAGAGCCGGTCCCAGCCGAGCGCGGCCCCGGCGTGCGGCGGCGGGCCGTACGCGAACGCCTCGAGGAAGAAGCCGAACCGCTCGCGGGCCTCCTCGCGCGACATACCCAGGGTCTCGAACACCCGCTCCTGCAGGGCGGCGTCGTGGATACGCACCGACCCGCTCATGACCTCGTTGCCGTTGATCACCATGTCGTAGGCGTCGGACAGCGCGTCGCCCTTGTTGTCGGCGAAGGTCTCGCGGAACTCCGGGGTGGGTGAGGTGAACGGGTGGTGCATGAAGGTCCAGTCGCCGCTCTCGGTCTGCTCGAACATCGGGAAGTCGACGACGAACAGGAACGACCAGGTGCCGTCCTCGATGAGCTCCAGCCGGCGAGCGATCTCGTTGCGGGCGGCACCGAGGAGCTCCTGCGACGGGCGCCGCTGACCGGCGGCGAAGAACACGCAGTCCCCCGGCGACGCACCGACGGCGGCCACGAGACCGTCGCGCTCGCTGTCGGAGATGTTCTTCGCGACCGGGCCACCGAGCGTGCCGTCCTCGCCGATCGTCACGTAGGCCAGGCCGCGCGCTCCCCGCGACTTCGCCCAGTCCTGCCAGGCGTCGAAGGCGCGGCGCGGCTGCGAGCCACCGCCCGGCATGACCACGGCACCGACGTAGGGCGCCTGGAAGACCCGGAACGGCGTCTCGCTGAAGTAGTCGGTGAGCTCGGTCAGCTCGATACCGAACCGCAGGTCGGGCTTGTCCGACCCGAACCGGTCCATCGCCTCGCGGTAGGTCATCCGCGGGATCTCGGGCACGTCGTAGGAGGCCAGCTCGCGCCAGAGGGCACGGACGACGTCCTCGGCGATGGCCAGCACGTCGTCCCGCTCGACGAAGCTCATCTCGAAGTCGAGCTGGGTGAACTCCGGCTGGCGGTCCGCGCGGAAGTCCTCGTCCCGGAAGCAGCGCGCGATCTGGTAGTACCGCTCGAGCCCACCGATCATGAGCAGCTGCTTGAACAGCTGGGGCGACTGTGGCAGCGCGTACCACTTGCCCGGCTGCAACCGCACGGGGACGACGAAGTCGCGCGCGCCCTCGGGCGTCGAGCGGGTCAGCGACGGCGTCTCGACCTCGACGAAGCCGTGCCCGGCCATCACGCCGCGGGCGACCCGGTTGATCTCCGACCGCAGCCGCAGTGCCCTGGCCGGACCCTGCCGGCGGAGGTCGAGGTAGCGGTAGGCGTACCGGACGTCGTCCCCGGCAGGCTGATCGGTCTCGATCGGGAACGGCAGCGGCGCCGAGGCCGAGAGCACCTGCAGGGTGGTCGTCGCGACCTCGATCTCACCGGTGGGCAGCTCCGGGTTCTCGTTGCCCTCGGGTCGCCGGCGCACCTCGCCGGTGACCAGCAGGCAGTACTCGTTGCGCAGCGCGTGCGCCTCCTCCTCCCGCACCACCACCTGGACGTAGCCCGAGGCGTCGCGCAGGTCGAGGAAGACGACCCCACCGTGATCGCGGCGGCGGGCGACCCAGCCGGCGAGGGTGACGGTGGAGCCGGCGTCGGACGCGCGCAGCGTGCCGGCGTCGTGGGTGCGGAGCAAGGGAGGGCCTTTCCTGAGGGTGTGCGGGGTTACCAGCGGTCGTGCACGACTGCGCGGATGCGCTCGTCGTAGAGCCGCTCGAGGTCGCTGAGCTGGGAATCGGAGAGCGGGGCGAGGGTGGCCGCGGCGACGTTGCCGCGGACCTGGGTCACGGTGCGAGCGCCGGGGATGACGGCCGTGACACCGGGCTGGTCGATCACCCAGCGCAGCGCGAACGCCGCCGTCGGCACCTCGGGGCCGGCGATCCCGGCGACCTCCCGGGCTGCGGCGACGCCGATCTCGAAGGGCACGCCGGCGAACGTCTCGCCGACGTCGAAGGCCTCGCCGTTGCGGTTGAAGTTCCGGTGGTCGTCGGCCGGGAACGTCGTCGACTCGTCGTACTTGCCGGTCAGCAGCCCGCTGGCCAGGGGCACCCGTGCGAGGACGCCGACGCCGGCGCGCGCCGCGGCCGGGAGCAGTTCCTCCAGCGGCTTGCGACGGAAGATGTTGAGGACGACCTGGATCGAGGCCACGTTCGGGTGCTGCAGGGCGGTGAGCCCCTCGGCGACGGTCTCGACGGAGACGCCGTACGCGGCGATGGCCTCCTCGGCCACCAGGGCGTCGTGGGTGTCGTACACGCGCTCGTCGGAGTAGACCGCGGGCGGCGGGCAGTGCAGGTGCACCAGGTCGAGGGTGGCGACGCCGAGGTTGCGGCGCGAGCGGTCGATCCAGGCGCGCAGGTTCTCCGGCGTGAACTGGGCCGCCTCGAACGGGTCGGCACGCCGGCCGGCCTTGGTCGCGACGAAGGGCCGCTCGCCGCGCGGCGCGAGCGCCCTGCGGATCCGCTCCTCGGAGCGACCGTCGCCGTAGACATCGGCGGTGTCGAGCAGGGTGACGCCGGCGTCGAGGGCGGCGTCCAGCACGTCGGTGGCCGCCTCGTCGTCGTCGTCGCCCCAGTCGCCACCGAGCTGCCACGTACCCAACCCGATC
>JAODNA010000043.1 GCA_025465135.1 Frankiales bacterium
GGTCCACAAGGGTCGCCCGGTCCACAAGGGTCGCCCGGTCCGCAGGGCTCGCCCGGCGCCAATGGCTCACCCGGTGTTGATGGCTCACCCGGACCGCAAGGCTCACCGGGTCCGCAAGGCTCCCCCGGCGCAGATGGTGCGCCCGGGACGGCGGCTGACAACTCCAGCACCCAAACCGGACGGATGGCGACCGCGGTGGCCAGCAGTTCGGGTGATCACCTCTGCAGCGCGCCGAGCGGGTTCAGCCAGGCCACGGACTGCCAGGCCATCGGCCCGGACCCGGCGGTGTCCGGCGTGGTTCCGATCGACAGCACGGTGCAGAACTTCACGGTCCACTTGGACAGCCCCGCGGCATCTGACGTCACCTACTCCCTCTACGACGCAGGCGGCACGTACCGGACCTACGCGGAGTGCGTCGTCGCGGCCGGCACCTCGAGCTGCACCGAACCCACGGGCACCGGCTTCATCGCCGCCGGACAGCGGATCGTCTTCGTCGGATTCGATGCAACCGGGAAGCCCGCGGCGGCGTCCTTCGGCTACACGCTGACCCCCTACACGCCGCCGCCGGCACCGCTCGGCCCCACACGGCGCTCCGCCACCACGGGCGGCTGGTCCCGCTAGGCCCACAGTGCACACAGCTGCCCCGCTTCCCAGCTCTGGGAGGCGGGGCAGTGCTTTCGCCCTCTGTCGGACCTGCGCATGCCGCTGCGCACAGCAATCTCGGCGCGTTCTGTCGTCAGTGCGTGAACTGCTCCGAGACGGCGTCGGTGTACAGGTCCCAGGTCTCCTCGGTGTGCCAGCCGGTCGCCTCGTACAGCGGTAGGCCTGCGGGGGTCGCCCCGAGCAGTCCGAGCGTCGCGCCGTCGTCGTACGCGATCTGCAGTACGGCGGCGAGAAGCGCACGCCCGTACCCGCGCCGGCCGAACCGCTCCGGCGTGCCCATGCACCACACCGACGCCACGTCCTCGGTGCGACAGACGGTGACCGTCGAGACGGCCTGCCCTTCGTCCTCGAGCAGGTAGATGGACATGCCGCCGCTGGACGCAGTCGCGAGCGGCGCTGCGGCCAAGGCGGCGATGGCGCGGTCGAAGCCGTACGCCGTGGCGAGCAGATCCGTTACCGTTTCGATGTCGGCCGCTGTCGCCCGCCGGACCCGCGCGTCGTGCTGTCGCGGAACAGTCGCGAGGTCGGCCGACATGATCGGCATCTCGCCCACCGCGGCGTGCGCAGCCGGCAGCTTGCCGGCCAGCGCCTTCCCCGGACCGGCGAGCATCAGCAGCGACGGACAGCCGCGACGCGCGACCTCCGCGAGCGGCTCGGTGAGCAGCTCGGGGTCGTCGTCATGCACGAGCACGAGGTTGAGATCCGGCGTGGCGCTCCCGGAGATCAGCGACCACGACCTGTCTCCTGCCGCACCGAACATGTGCGACTCGGTGACCCACGGCTGCACGCCGCGACCCATCAACACACGGCGCCGGGCGAGCTCAGATTCGTTCAGCATGCGCCGACGATGCCACGGGTGGCAGCGCCCCCGCAGGAAGACGCCGCGCTCAGTACTCGCCTTTGATCACGAAGTAGGAGCCGCGGATCGTGCCGGCCAGCTTGGACTTCTGCCTGGCGAACTTGAAGCGCTCCGCGAGCTCCTCGGGCACCTCCATCCCGTCGGAGAGCTTGAAACCCACCGCGCGCTTGCCGCCGTCCTCGACGGCGTACATGACGTTGATCGCCAGCCCGGACTCGTAGAACACGTAGGCCATCCGGAGCCCGTCGACCTCGAACGACGTCGCCTCGAGCGGGCGCGACGCGATCACGATGTCGCGCTCCTCCTTGAGGATGCGGTGCACGTAGTCCACGACGTCCTTTGCCTGACTGGCCGGCGACACCGTGAAGTCATGGTCGTACTTGTTCTTGTAGTAACGCGCCTCGTTCGCCCGTAACCCGGCCAGGGCCGCGGAGACCGGAGACGACTCCAGCCCGGCGCTGGACACCTGCTGAAAATCCACGACTGTCGGCATGAGCTCGTCCTCTCTCGTCGTGGCGAGCGTACGAGTGGCGACCCGTGCTGCGCTTCTTCGATCCTGATCGGTTTCGCGCCTCAGCGCTTCAACAGCACCGTCAGCAGCTGCCGGAACACGCGGAGCTGGGCCCGCATCGGCTCGGCCGACTGCAGGCTCCGGCACATCAGGTAGGCGCCCTCGAACGTCGCGAAGAGGTGATCCGCCAGCTCATCGACGTCGATCGTGCTCTTGACGCGCGCTGCGGCGAGCGCCGGTCTCAGCAACGACCCGAACTCCGCCCGCCAGGTCTGGATCCCACGCCGGACTGCGCGCGAGGTCGTGTCGTCGAGCAGGTCCAGCTCGGCCAGCGCGGCGATGTAGACACAGCCGGCTTCCTCTGCCACCAGCTGCTCGGCCCAGCGCTCGTAGTAGCCCACGAAGGAGAGCAGCCGATCGACCGGATCCGCCTCGTCCGCGACCGCATCGAGGCCCTTGCGGAGCTCGGCGACGTCCGCGTCGACGTAACGCTCGACCAGCGCGCTCGCGAGCTCGGCCTTCGAGGCGAAGTGGTGGAAGAACGCCCCCTTCGAGCTGTCCGCCGCGCGCAGGATGTCGTCCACGCTGGTTGCCGCGAAGCCGTTGCGCAGCACGAGCACCTCTGCCGCGTCCAGGATGCGCACGCGGGTCGGCGCTCCGTCCCTCGGCATACCTCCATTGTACGAGACCGTTTGGTCTGCTACAACAGACCGAACAGTCCGAAACGAGAGGCGCATCCCATGACGGGCTTCCCCGCATCGACGGCTGGTGTCCGCTACCTCACCGAGGGTGGGCAGGAGACCGAGATCATGTACAAGCACGGGCACGAGCTGGCCGAGTTCGCGTTGTTCCCGTTGCTCGACAGCCCCGCCGCCGTCGCGGACCTGACGGACATGTACACGCGCTACCTGCAGGTGGCCGCGCAGCACGGCTTCGTCCCGCTGATGGGTGGCCTCGACTACCGGGCCAGCCCCGACTGGGCGGGGAAGCTCGGGATCTCGCCGGAGGGACTGGCCGAGTACCAGCACCGCTCCATCGCGTTCCTGCGCGACGTCGCCAGGCCCTTCCAGGACAGCATCCCGAGCGTCCTGTACGTCGGCGTCCTCGGACCGCGCGGCGACGCGTACGGCGAGGACCGCGAGATCACCGCCGCCGAGGCGGAGGACTACCACGGCGTGCAGCTCGAGACACTGCACGACGCCGGCGTCGACCTCGTGAGCGCGTTGACCTTCAACAACGTGCCCGAGGCCGTTGGCGTCGCGCGCGCCGCGGCGCGGGTGGGACTGCCGATCTCGGTGTCGTTCATGGTCGACACGTCCGGACGGATCCTGACGGGCCCGACGCTGCGCGAGGCGGTCGAGGCCGTCGACGCAGAGGCCGGCACGTCGCGGCCTGACTTCTACGGCATCAACTGCTCGCACCCAACCGAGTTCGCGCCGGCCCTGACGCCAGGCGCGTGGCTCGAGCGGGTGCGGATGCTGCGGCCGAACGCCTCGACGACGGACAAGCAGTCGCTGTGCACGATCGGCCACCTGGAGTCGGGCGACCCCGAGGAACTGGGCGGGCAGCTGGCCGACCTGGTGCGGCAGAACCCGCACGTCGACGTCGTCGGGGGCTGCTGCGGCACCTGGGTGGATCACCTCGAGGCCGCTGCCGCGCGGATCGGCGCGAGGCAGCCGCGCCCGGCCACGCGGTCGAGCTGATCGGCCGTACGACGAGAGCGGCCGAAGCGAGGGGCGTCACGCGGCGACCTGCCGGACCCAGCCGTCGGGGCTCAGCAGGCGGCCGTCCTTGAGCCGCAGCGTCTTGCCGCCCTCGTGCAGGTCGTGGTGGGAGCGGTCGCAGAACATCACCGTGTCGAAGAAGCTCGTGGTCTTGCTCCGGGCGAACGCCTCCGGATGATGCGGGATCAGCGGCGCACCTGGTGGTGGATGGCAACCCGCCGCTTGGCAGACTCCTCCTGTCTCCATCAGCTTGGCTCTTCGCTCGTGCGCCTTGAGCGTCCGCGCCGGGTGGCTCATCTCGATCACCCGGTGGCCCAGGCCCATCACGAAGCGGGTGATGACGCTTTCGCAGGCCCACCGCCGCACCAGCGACGCGGACAGCGACCGGCCCGACGAGCCGACGGCGGGCAGCGATCCTGGCGCACCGGCCAGCGCGTCGACACCGACGCGCACGAGCAGGTGGGGAACCACCTTGCCCCGCGAACCTGCGATGCCACTGCCGAGCCAGTCACGCAAGACCGTCGACAGCGCGTCGTGCCGTCGGACCCACACCGGTCGGGGCGTGGGCGACGGCGAGGGCACATACGGATCACGCCCCTCGGCGCGGGCCGCCTCGGCCAGGGCGGTGTCGGTGACGTTGTCCGGATCGGTCGCCATCGCAGCCACGAGCGTCGTGTGGAGCAGCTCGCCGGTCTCGTCGTCGAGATCCGCCTCGAGCCGCCACCCGACGCCGTCGAGGTTGCGCTGCAGCGCCAGACCACGTCGCGCATGCGCTTTGGCCGCCAGGTCCTCGAGCCGCTGCGGCAGCAACGCGTCGACGAGCTGCTCGAGCGCGGGCGGCAGCGAGCGCAACTCCACCCGTGCGGCCAGCGCGACAAACGCCTCTTCCACACGCGCGGCCTGCGACGCCCCGGACGCCTGCACCGCCACCATCTCGGCGAGCAACCGGCGCAGCCGCAGGTCGTCATCGGACAACCCGCCGAGCGCCTCGCCGAACAGCTGCGGCACCCCGCGCAGGATCACTGCATCCAGAACGTCCTCCCCCGGCAGCCCGTCGATCAGCCCGTCGCGCGCGTCGAGGAACCCACGGACCTTCTCGATCGCCGCCCCGACCCGCTGCGCCCCGAGCATCGACAGCCGCCCGGTCTCGAGCTCCCGTCGTACGGCAGGAAGGTTGTCGAGCCGACGCGCCAACGCCACGTGCCGGCGGTCGACCGATGTCGTCTGCGCCTCGATCCACGTGGCGACCGTGGGCATCGCGTCGAGCTCGTGCAGCTGGCGCAGCTCGATGTCGCGGACCCGTGGCAGCAGGTGCGTGTCGAGCTGCTCCTTGACGGCCAGCAGCGCCCGCATGTCCTCCAGTGCCGTCGCGCCCGGCACGTCCGAGGGCACCACCTCGCCGAGCGCCGCCATCGCCGCAACGACCGCGCGCACCTCAGGAGAGAGCAGCGTCAGGTCCGCCTCGACCTTCACCCGCACCTCCCGAGGCATTCGAACGTGTGTTCGAAGATACGACAGGTCCGGCATGCGCGCAAGTGCCTGTGCACAAGGAGTTCTCGACACCTCGCCGTGTGGACGACCGGCGAACTTTCCCGGAGCTGGCCGCTCTGCGCTGACCTCGACCGCGCGCCGACGTACCCATCTGCCGTCAGTGGGAGACGGCGGCCGCCGTGAGCACCTGAGCGATCGCGGCCGCATCCGCGGCTGCATGCGGTCCGGCCGCCCACACGGTGACCGTCTCGCCGGCGCGAGCCCCGAGACCCATCACCGCCAGGACTGACCGCGCATCGACCGAGCGGCCGTCGGCGGTCAACGACACGGCACCCGCACAGGTCGCGGCAAGCTGAGCCACCTGCCCGGCCGGCCGCGCGTGCAGATCGGCAGCGAGCACGACCTGCAACGTCGTACCGCTCTGCTCAGGACTTGCGGACATCACGTGCCTCCTCGGCTGCAGCGAGCACCGCGTC
>JAODNA010000059.1 GCA_025465135.1 Frankiales bacterium
CCTGCCCGGCGACTGGTACGTCGTGCACTCCTACGCCGGCTACGAGAACAAGGTGAAGACCAACCTCGAGAGCCGCATCTCCAGCCTCAACATGGAGGACTACATCTTCCAGATCGAGGTCCCGACCGAGGAGGTCATGGAGATCAAGGGCGGCAAGCGGCAGGCCGTCGTACGCAAGAAGCTCCCCGGCTACCTGTTCGTCCGCATGGACCTCACGGACGAGTCGTGGTCCGCGGTCCGCAACACCCCCGGCGTGACGGGCTTCGTCGGCCAGACGTCCCGTCCGACACCGCTCACGATCGACGAGGTCGTGAAGCAGCTCGCCGCGCCGAAGCAGAAGACCGTCGTCGCCCAGAAGGCCGTCGACTTCGAGGTCGGCGAGTCGATCACCGTCACCGACGGCCCGTTCGCGACGCTGCCGGCCACCATCAACGAGATCAACCTCGACAGCCAGAAGCTCAAGGTGCTGGTGTCGATCTTCGGCCGCGAGACGCCGGTCGAGCTGTCCTTCAACCAGGTCGCGAAGCTCTAAGAGCTCTCGCCTACTCAGGAAAAGACTCATGCCCCCCAAGAAGAAGCTCGCCGGCATCATCAAGCTGCAGATCAAGGCCGGTGCCGCGACGCCCGCGCCGCCCGTCGGTCCTGCCCTCGGTCAGCACGGCGTCAACATCATGGACTTCTGCAAGCAGTACAACGCGGCGACGGAGTCCCAGCGCGGCGACATCGTCCCGGTCGAGATCTCGGTGTTCGAGGACCGCTCCTTCACCTTCATCACCAAGACCCCGCCGGCCGCCCGCCTGATCCTGAAGGCCGCCGGCGTCGAGAAGGGCTCGGCCGTCCCCCACAAGACCAAGGTCGCGACGATCTCCGCGGCGCAGGTCCGGGAGATCGCCCAGACCAAGCTCGCCGACCTCAACGCCAACGACATCGACGCCGCCGCCAAGATCATCGCCGGCACGGCCCGCTCGATGGGCATCACCGTCACCGGCTGACAGCGCACCACCTGCTCACCAGTGGGAGGGCTCGGAACGTCCGCGTCCGCTTGGACCACGACTGCAGCACTCGCTGCAGAGAGGCACCACCATGAAGCGCAGCAAGGCCTACCGCGCCGCAGCGGCCAAGATCGACTTCGACCGGATCTACACGCCGCTCGAGGCCGTCCGGCTCGCCAAGGAGACCTCCACGACCAAGTACGACGCGACCGTCGAGGTCGCGATGGTCCTGGGCGTCGACCCCCGCAAGGCCGACCAGATGGTCCGCGGCACCGTCAACCTCCCGCACGGCACGGGCAAGACCGCCCGCGTCATCGTCTTCGCGACGGGTGACAAGGCCGCCGAGGCCGAGGCGGCCGGTGCCGACGTCGTCGGTGGCGACGACCTCATCGAGCGGATCCAGGGCGGGTTCCTCGACTTCGACGCGGCCGTCGCGACCCCGGACCAGATGGGCAAGGTCGGTCGCATCGCCCGCATCCTCGGGCCGCGTGGGCTGATGCCCAACCCGAAGACGGGCACCGTCACCGCCGACGTCGGCAAGGCGGTCAGCGACATCAAGGGCGGCAAGGTCAACTTCCGCGTCGACAAGCAGGCCAACCTGCACCTCGTCATCGGCAAGTCGTCCTTCGACGAGACCCAGCTCGTCGAGAACTACGCGGCCGCGCTCGACGAGGTCAGCCGGGCGAAGCCGTCGTCCTCGAAGGGCAAGTACCTCAAGAAGGTCGTCGTCACGACGACCATGGGCCCGGGCATCACCGTCGACCCCAACCGCACCCGCAACCTGCTCGCGGACGCCGAGGTCGCAGCCGGGACCGCCGACGCGTAGGCCCTGCTAGTCTTCTCCCGCCAAAGACCGCTGGTCGTTCACCGGCTGAAGTGCCCGCACTTCGGCAGGTGATCGAAGGCCCCGCATCCGCGGGCGGCCCGCGCAGGTGAACACGGACAGGTCCGCTGCTTGCGGATCCCTGACGCCCCGTGCGCATCTGCGCCGGGGCGTTCGTCGTTGTCGGTGCCGCCCGGCCCGCACGCAGCCGCACCGACACACGAAGGAGGCCCATGACGACTGACCAGGCCGTGACACACACCCGGGCAACGGTTCACCCGGAGAAGGCCGACGTCGTGGCCGAGCTGGCCGAGGCGTTCCGCGCCTCGACCGCTGCCGTGCTGACCGAGTACCGCGGACTCACCGTCAAGCAGCTGCAGGAGCTGCGCCGGGCCATGGGCGCGGACACGACGTACTCCGTCACCAAGAACACCCTGACGAAGCTGGCCGCGCAGGCGGCCGGGCTGACGGGGCTCGACAGCCTGCTGTCCGGCCCGACCGCCGTGGCGTTCGTCAAGGGCGATCCGGTCGAGGCGGCCAAGGGGCTGCGTGACTTCGGCCGGGCCAACCCGGCGCTCGTCGTCAAGGGCGGCGTGCTCGACGGCAAGACCCTGACGACCGACGAGATCCGCAAGCTCGCCGACCTCGAGTCGCGCGAGGTGCTGCTCGCCAAGCTCGCCGGAGCGATGAAGGCCTCGCTCACGCAGGCCGTCTACCTCTTCAACGCCCCGCTCGCGCAGGCCGCCCGCCTCGCGGGTGCCCTGCAGGCGAAGGCCGAGGCCGACCCGAGCATCCTGCGTGGTGGAGCCGGCACCCCGGCCGCCGCGCCTGCCGAGACCCCGGCCGAGGCTCCGGTGGTCGAGGCCGCCGCCGGCGACGACGCGGTCTCCGCCGAGAGCGTGACCGCAGAGACGGCCGAGGCGCCCGCCGCCGAGGCCACCGCCGAGGAAGCGGCTCCCGAGGCCACCGCAGCGGAGGGCGTCACGCCCGCCGAGACCGATGAGACCGGCACGACAGAGACCAGCCTGACCGAGGACAGCCCGACCGAGTAACCGGCTCCGGCCGCCGTACCAACCCCACCCGCAACGCCGGAGACCGGCACAGACACCAAGGAGCAACACCATGGCGAAGCTCAGCACCGACGAGCTGCTCGACCAGTTCAAGGAGATGACGCTGATCGAGCTCTCCGCGTTCGTGAAGCAGTTCGAGGAGACCTTCGGCGTCACGGCCGCTGCGCCGGTCGCTGTCGCGGCGGCTCCGGCTGCCGGCGGTGGCGGCGCGGCGGCGGAGGAGACGGCGGACCAGGACGAGTTCGACGTCGTCCTCGAGGCGGCCGGCGACAAGAAGATCCAGGTCATCAAGGAGGTGCGCACGCTCACGTCCCTCGGTCTCAAGGAGGCCAAGGACCTCGTCGACGGCGCGCCGAAGCCGGTCCTGGAGAAGGTCACCAAGGAGGCGGCCGAGAAGGCGAAGGCCGCGCTCGAGGGTGCCGGCGCCACGGTCACCGTCAAGTAGGACCCAGCACGCTCCCGCCGGGGCGGTACGCCGAGAGGCGTGCCGCCCCGGCGTCGTTGTGCAACCGCAACGACCCCCGGGGGCGACACGGGTGGTACGCCCGTATCCTGCGGGGTACGTCCTGTGAGTACGGTCACGTCGATCTTGGATGCGGGTGGGTCCAAGGCCGGTGCGGCCGGGGTGCGGCGCTGCCGTCACCCGTCCGACGAGCTTCGAGTGGAGTCGCGCTGTGGGTGTCGAGATCCGCGTCGAGAACCTCACCAAGCGCTTCGGTCGCCAGACCATCTGGGAGGACGTCACCCTCACCCTGCCCGCGGGTGAGATCAGCGTGCTGCTCGGCCCCTCGGGCACCGGCAAGTCGGTCTTCCTCAAGACGCTCATCGGGCTGCTGAAGCCCGAGAACGGCTCCATCACGATCGACGGCAAGGACATCACCAAGGTCCGCGAGCGCGAGCTCTACGAGATCCGCAAGCTCTTCGGGGTCCTGTTCCAGGACGGCGCGCTGTTCGGCTCGCAGAACCTGTTCGACAACATCGCCTTCCCGCTTCGTGAGCACACGAAGAAGACCGAGAAGGAGATCAAGTCGATCGTCCTCGAAAAGATGGAGTTGACCGGGCTCACCGGTGCGGAGCGCAAGCTCCCCGGCGAGATCTCGGGCGGTATGCGCAAGCGGGCCGGCCTGGCCCGCGCGCTCGTGCTGGACCCGCAGATCCTGCTCTTCGACGAGCCCGACTCCGGTCTCGACCCGGTGCGCACGTCCTACCTGAACCAGCTGATCGTCGATCTCAACGCGCAGATCGAGGCGACCTTCCTCATCGTGACCCACGACATCAGCACCGCCCGCTCGGTCCCCGACAACATCGGGCTCCTCTACCGCCGGCACCTCGCGATGTTCGGGCCCCGAGAGATGCTGCTCTCGAGCAACGAGCCGGTCGTCCGGCAGTTCCTCAACGGCCAGCGTCAGGGCCCCATCGGCATGGCGGAGGAGAAGGACGCCGGCGAGCTGGCGGCCGAGGCCGAGAGCGGCGAGGAGCAGGCCAAGCTGCCGCCGATCCCGGTGCAGCTGCCCACGAGCGACGGCCGCGTCCGCAACACGCAGCGCGACCCGGGCTCGTGGCTCCGCGAGCACGGCGTCACCCCACCGCCGGGGTCGTTCGAGGGCATCGACGTCGACGTGCCCAGCGGCAAGGGGCCGACCGGCTGGGTCGGCGAGATCCCCAACGTCAAGGGCCGTACGCGCAACGGCGCAAGCACCCCCAACGTCGAGGTCGTGGCGCCGGCCGACGTCCGGCAGGCCGACACCGACGGCTCCGAAGCCGGTGCCGACGACAGCGAGGCGCCGGCGCCGCGGCGGGCGGCGTCGTCCAAGACCAAGGCCCCGGCCAGGAAGGCGCCCGCCCGCAGCGGGCGCTCGCGGGGCGACGCCTGATGGCGTTCGCTCCTGCCGCACCGGTCCGCGGGGCCGGCGACTTCTTCGCACTGTCTCTGGACGTGCTGCGAAGCCTGTTCAAGCGTCCCTTCCAGGGCGCGGAGTTCGTCCAGCAGGCCTGGTTCATCGCCAGCGTCACGATCCTGCCGACGGCGCTCGTCTCGATCCCGTTCGGCGCGGTCCTCGCGCTGCAGGTCGGTAACCTCACCAAGCAGATCGGTGCGCAGTCCTTCACCGGTGCCGTCGCCGTGCTCGGCATCGTCCGCGAGGCCAGCCCGATCGTCACCGCCCTGCTCATCGCCGGCGCCGGCGGCTCGGCGATCTGCGCCGACCTCGGCTCCCGCAAGATCCGCGACGAGATCGACGCGATGGAGGTGCTCGGCGTCAGCCCGCTCCAGCGCCTGGTCGTGCCCCGCGTGCTCGCGACCATGCTCGTCGCGTTCTTCCTCAACGGCCTGGTCTCGGTCGTCGGGGTCGTCGGCGGCTACTTCTTCAACGTGATCCTGCAGGGCGGCACCCCGGGCGCCTACCTGTCGTCGTTCACCGCGCTGGCCCAGCTGCCCGACCTCTACGTCGGCCAGATGAAGGCCGTCATCTTCGGGATGATCGCCGCGCTCGTCGCGGCCTACAAGGGCTTGAACGCCAAGGGCGGACCCAAGGGCGTGGGTGACGCGGTCAACCAGAGCGTCGTCATCTCGTTCATGTTGCTGTTCCTGACCAACTTCATCATCACCGCCGTGTACTTCCAGATCGTCCCGCAGAAGGGGGGCTAGCCATGGCTGTCAGCTCGGCTACCCCTCCCGTCCTCGAACGCCCGCTGCGGGTGGTCAAGGCGATCGGCGCGAAGCCGCTCGCCGCCCTCGACGACCTCGGCGCGCAGCTGTCCTTCTACGCGCGCTCGCTCGGCTGGACCTACCGCGTCCTGTTCCGCTACAAGAAGGAGGTCGTTCGCCTCCTGGCCGAGGTCAGCCTCGGGACCGGCGCGCTCGCCGTGGTCGGCGGCACGGTCGGCGTGATCGCCTTCCTGACGTTCTTCACCGGCACGGAGGTCGGGCTCCAGGGCTACGCAGCCCTCAACCAGCTCGGCGTCAGCAACTTCACGGCCTTCATCTCGGCCTACTTCAACACCCGCGAGATCGCGCCGCTCGTCGCCGGACTGGCGCTCTCCGCGACGGTGGGCTGCGGCTTCACCGCTCAGCTCGGCGCCATGCGGATCAGCGAGGAGGTCGACGCCCTCGAGGTCATGGGTGTCCCGTCGCTGCCGTTCCTGGTGACGACGCGGATGATCGCCGGGTTCATCGCGGTGACCCCGCTCTACGTGATCGGGCTGCTGTCGTCGTACTTTGCCGCCCGCGTGATCACGACCGGGTTCTACGGCCAGTCGACCGGCACCTACGACCAGTACTTCAACCAGTACCTGCCGCCGGTGGACGTGCTCTACAGCTTCGCCAAGGTCCTCGTGTTCGCCGTGATCATCATCCTGATCCACTGCTACTACGGCTACTACGCGAGCGGCGGTCCGGCGGGCGTCGGGGTGGCCGTCGGCCGCGCCGTGCGCACGGCGATCGTCGCCATCAACGTCGTCGACTTCTTCCTCAGCCTGGCGATCTGGGGCGCGACGACGACGGTCAGGATCGCGGGCTGATGGCTGTCCCACGTCCCGCCGGCCTCGGGGCCCTGGTCAGGTTGCGCCTGTCAGGGGTGGCGTTCCTCGTCGTCATCGGTCTGCTCGTCGCCTTGACCGTCGCCCTCTACCAGAAGACGTTCACCCCGGTGGTGCGCGTCACGCTGCAGGCCGACCGGATCGGCAACCAGCTGTCGGCGCCGGCCGACGTCAAGCTGCGCGGGCTCATCGTGGGCGAGGTCAGGTCCGTCTCGTCGCACGGCAACGGTGCGACGATCGACCTCGCCCTCGACCCCGCGAAGGTCAAGCTGATCCCCAAGAACGTCGACGCGCAGCTGGTCCCTAAGACGCTCTTCGGCGAGAAGTTCGTCGACCTCGTCCTGCCGGCCGCGCCGAGCGCCGACCACCTGCGCGCCGGCGACGTCATCCACCAGGACCACTCGACAACCGCCATCGAGACCGAGCGCGTCCTCGACAACTTCCTGCCGCTCCTGCAGAGCCTGAAGCCGGCCGAGCTCAGCCTCGCACTGAACTCCCTGTCGTCGGCCCTGCGCGGTCGCGGCGACCGGCTCGGCGGCAACTTCGTCCGCGTGGACGCCTACTTCAAGCAGCTCAACCCGGAACTGCCGGCCATCCAGGAGGACTTCCGGGGCCTCGCCGACGTCTCCCAGAGCTACAGCGCGGCTGCGCCCAACCTGCTGCGCCTCATCGACAACTCCGCCGCGGTCGGCCGCAACCTGGTGGACCAGAAGCAGGAGCTCGCGACGTTCCTGGCCAGCACCGCCACCTTCTCCGACACGCTCGGTGACTTCCTGAACAAGAACGACACGCGTCTCATCACCCTCGCCTCGGCCAGCCGCGGCCCGCTCGGCGCCTACGCCCGCTACGCGCCGGAGTACCCCTGCATGGCCAGCGGGCTGACGGCCTGGCAGCCCCGCGTCGAGAAGAGCTTCGGCGGTCTCCAGCCCGGCCTGCACATCACCCTCGAGGTGACGAAGGACAACGGCCAGTACTCCCCGGGCGAGGAGCCCAAGTACAAGGACGACCGGGGCCCCGCCTGCTACGGCCTGCCACACCCCAAGGTGCCCGCCCCGGACATCAACTACAAGGACGGCTACCGCGACGACCAGGCAGGCACCGTCACGCCGCCGCCTGCGGGCGTCGCTGCCAACCCGGCGCTCTACCTGGCCGGGAGCGACGCGCAGCGCGGCATCCTCGACGCGGTCGTGGCGCCCGTTCTCCAAGTTCCGTACGACGGGGTGCCGGACATCGCGGAGCTGCTGTTCGGCCCGATGGCCCGGGGGGCGACGGTGGGGCTCGCATGAAGACCTCCGCGGCCCTGGTCAAGCTGATCGTGTTCATGATCGTCACGTCGATCCTGACGCTGTTCCTCGCGGCGACCATCGGCAACATCACCTTCGGCGGCAAGACGCGCTACAGCGCGCTGTTCAGCGACGTCACGGGCCTGCTGCCGGGCAACGACGTCCGGGTCGCCGGCGTGCGGATCGGCCAGGTCGACAGCATCTCGCTCGCCAACCGCAAGCTGGCGAAGGTGACGTTCTCGCTCGACCAGAAGCGCAAGATCCCGCAGAGCACGGTCATCCGCCTGCGCTACCGCAACCTTGTCGGCGAGCGCTACCTCGCCGTCACCGAAGGCCCGGGCTCGGCCGAGCCGCTCAAGGCGGGTTCGACCATCCCGGTCACGCAGACCCGCAACGCCCTCGACCTGACCGTCCTGTTCAACGGGTTCCGGCCGCTGTTCCAGGCTCTCGATCCGCAGTCGACCAACGAGGTCGCGTTCGAGCTCATCCAGACGCTGCAGGGCGAGGGCGGCACCCTCGAGGCCCTGATGCAGCGCACCGCCTCGCTCACCAGCACCCTCGCCGACCGCGATGCGGTCATCGGTCGCGTCATCACCAACCTCAGCGCGGTGCTCGACACGCTCGACAACGGCGACCAGCTCTCGCAGCTGGTTCTCCAGCTCCGCCGGCTTGCGGGAGGCTTCGCTCAGGACCGCACCGCCATCGGCCAGTCGATCGTCGGCATCAACGACCTCACGTCCGCCACCACGTCGCTGCTCACCGACATCCGCGGCCCGCTGCGCACCGACATCGCCCAGCTGGGCACCCTCGCCGGCACCCTCGACACCAACAAGTCGACCGTCAACGGCGTCCTCCAGCGGCTCCCGGGCAAGCTCGACCGGATCATCGGGACGGCGACCTACGGCTCCTGGTTCAACTTCTACCTGTGCGGCTTCGACGGACGGATCGTCCTGCCGAGCGGGGCGGTCATGTCGCCGCACTTCGTCAACTCGGCGGCCCGCTGCCAGCGCGGGGCGGGTGACTAGATGACTCCGTTCCGCGAGCAGAACAAGACCACGATCGGCACCGTCGGCCTGCTGCTGATCCTGCTGCTGATCGCCGGCGCCTTCAACGCCGACAAGCTTCCGATCATCGGCGGCGGCGCCATCTACAAGGCCGAGTTCAGCGAGGCCGCAGGCCTGCGTCCTACCGACGAGGTCCGCGTGGCCGGCGTCAAGGTCGGCAAGGTCATCTCGGTCGACCTCGCCGGCGACCACGTCCTCGTGAGGTTCCGGATCAAGAACGCCGACTTCGGCACGCAGAGCCGTGCCGACATCCGGATCAAGACCGTGCTGGGTCGCAAGTTCGTGATGCTGACGCCGGACGGCCCCGGCCAGATGTCGACGAGCGACGTCATCCCGCTGTCCAGGACGTCGTCGCCGTACGACGTGTCGGCGGCGTTCCAGGGGCTCGCCTCAACGGTCGACCAGATCGACACGAAGCAGCTCGAGCGGTCGTTCAAGACCCTCGCCGACACGTTCCGCGACACCCCGGACGAGGTCAAGGCGTCGCTGACCGGCCTGTCCCGCCTCTCCCGCACGATCGCGAGCCGCGACGACCAGCTCCAACTCCTCCTCAAGCGCAGTGCCGTGGTGACCCAGGTGCTGTCGGCCCGCGATCAGGACCTGACGGCGTTCATGTCCGACAGCAGCTTGATCCTGCAGGAGCTGCGCAACCGGCGCGCCGCGATCAACTCCCTGCTCACGACGACCACGCAGCTCTCCGAGCAGCTGATCGCGCTCGTCCGGGAGAACCGCGCCACGCTCGCTCCCGCACTGGCCAAGCTCCACGACGTCGTCCTGGTCCTCAAGGCCAACCAGGACAACATCGACCGGGCCCTGCCGCGGCTGGCGACCTTCACCCGCGTGTTCTCCAACAACCTCGGCAACGGCCGCTGGTTCGACACCCTCGTGCAGAACCTCTCCTCTCCCACGGGCTTCGGTCCGGGCGCGGCGACCGGAGGGACGCGATGACCGCCCTGCGACGGCCACGGCCCGTCACGCTGCTGGCCGCCTTCGTCGCCCTGGCCCTGGCCGGCGGCACCACCGGCTGCGGCATCCTCGGTGGCGGCGGTGCGCAGAAGCACCTCACCGCCCACTTCGCCCGCACGGTCGGCCTCTACAAGCACAGCGACGTGCGCGTGCTCGGTGTGCGCATCGGCCAGGTGACCGCGATCAAGCCCGAGGGCACGACGGTGCGGGTCGACATGGAGTACGACGCCAAGTACAAGCTCGCACCCGACGCCAAGGCCGTCGTCGTATCGCCGTCGATCGTGTCCGACCGCTACGTGCAGATCACGCCGGTCTGGCGCAGCGGCGACGCGCTGCCTGCAGCGTTCGACATGCCGACCGACCGCACGGCGGTGCCCGTGGAGCTCGACCAGATCTACGGCGCGATCGACCAGCTCAACCAGGACATCGGCCCCAACGGCGCCAACCGCAACGGAGCCCTGTCGGACCTGCTGCACGTGGGAGCGCAGAACCTCCACGGCAACGGCCAGCTGCTCAACAACACGCTCACGGACCTGTCGCAGGCGGTCGCCACCCTGTCGACCTCGCGGCAGGACCTGTTCGCCACGGTCGACAACCTGCAGGCCTTCACGACGACGCTCGCGACGAGCGACCGCACCGTGCGGCAGTTCAACACCGACCTCGCCGACGTCGCCGCGCAGCTGTCGGGTGAACGTCACGACCTGGCGACCGCGATCCGCGAGCTGTCCGTCGCCCTGGGCGAGGTGGCCTCGTTCGTGCGGGACAACAAGACCAACCTGACCGCCAACGTCAAGGACCTCGCCTCGATCACGAGCGTCCTGGTCAAGCAGAAGCGGGCGCTCGAGGAGTTCATCGACAACTCCGCCACTGCGCTGTCCAACCTGCAGCTCGCCTACAACCCGAAGTCCGGGACCCTCGACACGCGCGACAACAACAGCAACCAGACGACGCCGCAGGGGCTGCTGTGCGGGCTGCTCACGGCGGCCGGCCAGGCCTGCCCCGCCGGGCTGGCCACTGCCGCAGCCGTGACGCCCACCTACGGCACGGACCCGACCCTCGGCGGCATCCTCGGGGGCCGGCGATGAACGTCCGTCGTACGACGACCTGGCTGGCCCTGGCCGGTTGCGTGGTCCTGTCCGGCTGCCAGTTCAAGGGCGCGGCCGCCATCCCGCTGCCGGGCGGAGCCGGTGGCGGCGCCGGGGCCTACAAGGTCACGATCGAGTTCCCCGACGTGCTCGACCTGGTGCCGCAGTCCGCCGTCAAGGTCAACGACGTCGCCGTGGGCAGCGTGACCTCCATCGAGGTCGGGCCGACCGGCTACACGGCGCGCGTGCGGGTCCGCGTCCGCAGGGACGTCGTTCTCCCGGCCAACGCCCACGCGAGCCTGCGTCAGACATCGCTGCTCGGCGAGAAGTTCGTCAGCCTCGACCCGCCGACGACCGAGCCGGCCACCGGACGCCTCCGTGACGGCGCGACGATCGGCCTGGACCGCACGACGCGCAACGCCGACATCGAAGAGGTGCTCGCAGCGCTCTCGCTGGTGCTCAACGGCGGCAGCCTCGAGCAGCTGCAGACCATCAACCGGGAGCTCGTGCTGGCGCTGAAGGGTCGCGAGAGCAAGGTCCGCGACCTGCTGGTGCAGCTCAACACCTTCGTCGGTGGGCTCGACAAGCAGAAGGCCGACATCGTCCGGGCGCTCGACGGCCTCGACTCCCTCACGGCGCGCCTGGCTGCCCAGCGCGAGACCCTGGCCGTCGGACTGCGCGACATCCCCGCCGGTATCGCGGTCCTCGCCGACCAGCGGGCCCAGATCACGCAGGTGCTCACGGGCCTCAACCGGCTCGGGACCGTCGCAGTCCGGGTCATCAAGGCGTCGCAGCAGAACACCACCGCCGACCTGCGCGCGCTCGAGCCGATCCTCACGCAGCTCAACCGGGCGGGCAAGGACCTGCCCGACTCGCTCGAGCTGCTCACGACGTACCCGTTCCCGAAGACTGTCGACGAGGGGATCAAGGGCGACTACGCCAACTTGTTCGCGACCGCCGACATCAACCTGCTCGGGGCCGGCACCAACACCGGGATCATCCCGGGGCCGGTCGCCTCGGCCATTCCCACGCTGCCGCCGCTGCCGGTGCCGATCCCGTCCCTCGTGCCCAAGCTCCCGGTGCCGGCGCCCGGCCGCTCGCTGTTGCCCTCGGTGCCGGGCCTCGGCGGGCTCGCCGGTGGCATGTCGCCGGGGCTGCTCAGCCTGCTGCTCGGAGGTCTGTCGTGATCACTCGCCAGACCAAGCTGCAGCTGCTCGTCTTCGGACTGATCTCGCTGCTGGGGCTGAGCTACACCGGCGTGCACTACGCCGGGCTCGGCCGGTTCTTCC
>JAODNA010000090.1 GCA_025465135.1 Frankiales bacterium
CGGGGCTCGCGTCGGCGGCGCTCGGCAGCTCGGCCGGCTGGCTCGTCTCGTTCTGCAGCCGGATGTGGACCGTCCCTGCGCCGGGCACGCGGCCGGCCGCACCGAGGGGCTTCGGGCCGTTTCCGCCGTCGAAGGTGACCGTCACCCCGAGCGGCAGTCGCGGTCCCTCGAGGCCGGCGTCGAGCGTGAGGCGCGCGCCGAGCTTGCGGTCGCCGGGCGTGAACCCCTGGAAGACGACGGCGCCGAGCTTGGTGTTGGGCGGGTCGGAGTCGGGCACGAGGCCGACCGCGGACCGGGCCGGTCCGCGCTCGCGGATGACGTAGTCGCCGACCTTCGTCAGCACAAGGCGCTGCTCGAGCTGCACGCGGCTCGGGATGCCGCCGCCGTCCAGCCCGACCAGCACCACCTCGTCGTTGACGACCGGGCCCGGGACCTTGGACTTCTTGCAGCGCTCCGGCGTCGCGCCGACGGCCTTGCTGCAGACGAGCGCGAGCTCCTGGGCACGTCCGGCGCCGGGCTGCGGCAGGTCGATCGCCGCGCCGGCGTACGACGGCACTGCGCTCAGCGCGATCGCGACGAGAGCGACTCCGACTCCCGTGACTCTGCGCACAGCGGCAGGCTAGGTCTTTCGCGTGAGGCCTGCCGGCCGCCGGGTAGGGCAACGTAGACGCAACACCGACGATCGAGGAGCCAACCCGTGGACGTGCAGGACGCCCGACAGCAGCTCGAGCAGATGCTGCACGAGCTCGACACCGCGACGACGACCCTGGAGCACGAGGGCGCCGGCGACAGCGCGGAGCTGAGCCACGTCGACCAGCACCCCGGCGACAACGCGAGCGACCTGGTCGACCAGGACCGCGAGAACGCGCTGCTGGAGGCCGCGGAGGGCCAGCGGGAGCAGATCCGGGCGGCTCTGCAGCGGCTCGACGACGGGACCTTCGGCACCTGCGTCGACTGCGGCGTCGCGATCAGCGAGGCGCGGTTGATGGTGCGGCCGGAGGCGGCCCGCTGCGTCGAGTGCCAGTCGAAGGCCGAGGACGCCGCCTAGCGCTTGACGTGTGACCATACGGTCACCTATCCTTGCGGGTGTGGACGAGGTCTTCAAGGCGCTTGCCGACCCGACGCGACGGGAGCTGCTCGATGAGCTGTTCCGGTCCGACGGCCAGTCGCTGAGCGCGCTCGAGGAGCGCTTCGCCATGACCCGCTTCGGGGTCATGAAGCACCTCAAGCTGCTCGAGGAGGCCGGTCTCGTCGTCACGCGCAAGCGTGGCCGGGAGAAGCTGCACTTCCTCAACCCCGTCCCCATCCAGCTCGTCTACGACCGCTGGGTGAGCAAGTACGCGCAGGGCTGGACCAGCGCGCTCAGCGACCTCAAAGCAGACCTGGAGAAGACGATGGAGAAGGTGTTCGAGATCTACATCCGGACCACCCCCGAGCGGCTGTGGGAGGCCATCACCGACCCGGAGATCCGCAGCAAGTACCAGTTCGGCGTACGGATCGACTCCGACTTCACCCCTGGCTCGCGCTTCGAGCAGAGCTCGCCGAACGCTCCTGGGCTGCTCGGCGAGGGCGTCAACCTGGAGGTCGACCCGCCGCGACGGCTCGTCCAGACGATGAACGCGCTGTGGGGCGACGACGTGAAGGCCGAGGGCACCTCGCGCGTCACCTGGGAGATCAGCCAGGTCGGCGACTCGTGCTGCCTCGTGGTGACGCACGACCAGCTGCGCGAGGGCGCCAACAACCAGCTGTACGGCGGCTGGCCGATGATCCTGTCCGGCCTGAAGACCTGGCTCGAGACCGGCGAGCTGCTGACCACCCCCGGCTCCCAGATGTACGCCGCCCGCTGAGGTAGGCGGCCCCCTGACCCCGGCCCCTCCCGTGATCAACGCGGCGTAAAGCACCTTCGGCGCAGGGGCCGCACGCGGTGTCTTCCGCTGCGTTGATCATGGGCGGGTGAGGGACGGGCCAAAGGTGGGCGAGGTGCGCGAGGTGGAGACGGCGCGGGGGCCGGCGCGGGTGCATCTCGACGTCGGGCAGCACGGGCTGTTGGTCCTCGGGCACGGCGCGGGCGGCGGACCGGAGGCGCCCGATCTGCTCGCGGCGCGCGAGGGTGCGGTCGCTGCAGGGTTCTCTGTCGCGCGCGTCGAGCAGCCGTGGCGAGTCGCCGGGAAGCGCGTCGCCGCACCGGCAGCTCACCTCGACGAAGCCTGGCTCGCCGTCCTTGCGCAGTTCACCGACGAGGGCCCGCTTGTGCTCGGTGGACGCAGCAGCGGGGCGCGCGTCGCGTGCCGTACGGCGACGGAGCTGCGCGCGAACGCCGTGCTGGCACTGGCGTTTCCGCTGGTGCCGCCCGGCAAGGCGACGAGCCGGGCGCACGAGCTCGCGATGCCGCTGGTGCCTCGGCTCGTGGTGCAGGGCTCGCGCGATGCGTTCGGCATCCCCGCGTCAGGTGAGGGCGTCGACGTGCACCCGGTCGCGGCGGCTGATCACTCCTTCGCCGTACGACGGCAGGACGGCCGCACCCGCGCAGAGGTGCTGACCGAGGTGCGGACCGTCGTACGGGACTGGCTTCAGACCGTGACGTAGACGTTGGCGGCGACGACCTGCTCGAGGATCACCGGTACGCCGTCGACGAGCATCGACAGCTCGCCCGAAGCGGTCTCGCCGACCAGCACCTCCTGGCCGGGCAGCAGGTGCGCCGACTCGAGCTCGCGCATGTGCGGGATCTGCGTCTGCAGGTGCTCATCGATCCGGCGCACGACGCAGGACTGGCCCGCCGCGACGGTCGACAGCGGCTGGAGCGGACCGGGGTCGACGGCGTTGGCCGACCCGGGGATCGGGTTGCCGTGCGGGCAGGACCCGGGGTCGCCGAGCAGCGTCACCAGGTGTGCCTCGAGGGTGGGGCTGATGGCGTGCTCGAGTCGGCAGGCCTCCTCGTGGACCTGGGCCCAGGGGATCTTGAGGATGTCGACCAGGAGCAGCTCGGCGAGGCGGTGCCGGCGCAGCATCGACGTCGCGTAGGCCCGGCCGGTGCCGGTCAGGTGCATGACGCGGTCCCCGTCGAGCGTGAGGTAGCCCTCGCGCTCCAGGCGCTTGACGGTCTCGCTCACGGCGGGCGCCGAGACCCCCAGGCGCTCCACGAGCCGGGCCCGCATCGGCACGACGCCGGACTCCTCGAGCTCAAGGATCGTCTCGAGGTACTGCTCCACTGCTGGGTGGTGGCCTTCCACGCTCGGCATCGTACGTCTGCCCGACAGCGGGAATCGGCGACGGAAGGCGCGGTGTTGAGGCATCAGCAAGCCTCGCCGAAGGAGATCCGATGCTCGCCCGAGCCATGGTGGTCGACGTGCCGACCTGGCCTGCGACGGTAGACTCGTCCTTCCGGCAGAACGAGGAGGTGGGCACGGTCGAGAGCGAGACCAGCGAGCAGCGCACAGCGCGGTTCGAGCGTGACGCGTTGCCCTTCCTCGACCAGCTCTACGCGGCGGCGATGCGGATGACGCGCAACCCGTCCGATGCCGAGGACCTCGTCCAGGAGACCTACGTCAAGGCGTTCGCGGCCTTCCACCAGTTCCAGGAGGGCACCAACCTCAAGGCCTGGCTCTACCGGATCCTGACCAACACGTTCATCAACACCTACCGCAAGAAGCAGCGCCAGCCGCAGCAGTCGCCGACCGACGAGATCGCTGACTGGCAGCTGGCCGCCGCGGAGGGGCACCAGAGCACCGGGCTGCGCAGCGCCGAGATGGAAGCGCTCGACCACCTGCCCGACAGCGATGTCAAGAACGCCCTGCAGGAGCTGCCCGAAGACTTCAGAATGGCGGTCTACCTCGCCGACGTGGAGGGGTTCTCCTACAAGGAGATCGCCGAGATCATGGGTACGCCGATCGGGACCGTGATGAGCCGGTTGCATCGCGGCCGACGCGGCTTGAAGAAGCTGCTGGGCGACTACGCGGTCGAACGCGGTCTGGTCAAGGCGGGGGCGACGGACGAATGAGCTGCGGCGAACCGCACGAGACCCCGTGCGACGAGGTGCTGGAGAAGGTCTACCTCTACCTCGACGGGGAGGCGGAGTCCGAGGACCACGACCACGTGCGGCTGCACCTCGACGAGTGCGCCCCCTGCCTGCGGCAGTACGGCCTGGAGCAGGCCGTCAAAGCGCTCGTCGCGCGATGCTGCGGTGGCGACGCCCCGCCCGCCGACCTCCGTGAGCGCGTGATGGTCCGCATCCAGGAAGTGCGGCTGGAGATCGAGCACGTGGAGTTCCGCGCCGAGTAGGCGCACACTGCCCCCATGAGCCCTGGTCGCACGTCGCCGTCCCGGGTGGGTGGCACGGTCGGGATGGGTGTCACCGGCGTGCAGGTCAACGGCCTGCTCGAGAACGCCGCCCAGTCGGCCGACTCCCTGCTCGCGGACCCCAAGGCCGCCCAGGTCGACGGCGGGTTCCACGCACCGGAAGGCGCCGTCTGCGTCGTCTGCCTCGAGCCCCTGCTGCAGCGGCACCACGCGCGGCGCGGGCCGGCCGGCCTGCGGCACGAGAGCTGCCCCTGACGCCGCTGGCTAGCCTGCGGTCATGACCTGGTTGGTGACCGGCGGTGCCGGCTACATCGGCGCGCACGTCGTACGGGAGATGCTCGGGCAAGGACTGAGGGTCGTCGCCGTCGACGACCTCTCCACCGGGGTGGCCGGGCGGGTGCGGCCCGCGCCGCTGGTCGTGGGCAGCGTGCTGGACCGCGCGCTCCTCGACCGCACCATCGCCGAGCACGACGTCACCGGCGTCGTGCACATCGCTGCGAAGAAGCAGGTCGGCGAGTCCGTCGAGGACCCCCTCACGTACTACCGGGAGAACATCAGCGGCCTGGTCACGCTGCTGGAGGCGTGCCGGTCGGCCGGTGTGGACCGCTTCGTCTTCTCCTCGAGCGCCGCGACGTACGGCCTTCCCGATGTCGACCTGGTCGACGAGGACACGCCCGGTGTGCCCCTGTCGCCGTACGGCGAGACCAAGCTCGTCGGTGAGTGGGTCATGCGCGACTGCGCAGCGGCTTTCGGGCTGCGGTACATGGCGCTGCGCTACTTCAACGTCGCCGGGACCGCGAGTCCCGAGCTCGCCGACCCTGGGGTCTTCAACCTCATCCCGCTCGTCTTCCGCGAGCTCGACGCCGGAGCCAGGCCGAAGGTCTTCGGCAACGACTACCCGACCCCGGACGGCACGTGCATCCGCGACTACGTCCACGTCGCGGACATCGCCGCGGCGCACCTCGCAGCCGCGCGGGCTCTCGACGACGGCGCCGGTTCGGCGACCTACAACATCGGGCGCGGCGAGGGCTCGTCGGTCCTCGAGGTGCTCGAGGTCATCGGCCAGGTCACCGGTCGCGACGTGACGCCCCAGGTCGTCGGGCGTCGTCCCGGTGACCCGGCGCGCGTCGTCGCGGCGGTGAGCCGCATCCGCGACGGGCTCGGCTTCAGCGCGACGCGCGACCTGCACGACATGGTCGCCACCGCCTGGGCCGGCTGGCGCGCCGCCCGCGACCGACCCCCGCTGAGTGGGGGTTAGGCGTTGGGACGCTTGCCGTGGTTGGCGGCGTTCTTCTTGCGACCGCGGCGCTTTCGGCCTCTCTTCGCCATGACTACTCCTCTGGAAGGTGGCCTACAGGGTTACACAGATGCCGGTGCGGCCGCTCGGGGGCGGGCGTGGCGGGCCGGGCCGCGCCCCGTCCGCATGCCGATGAGCACCAGCTGGGCCAGGCCGGCGGCGAGCAGGACATCGCCCGGGCTGACGACCTCCGGCCAGCGCGGGGCGCGCAGCGGGATGACGTCGCCGAGTGGGCGCAGCCGGGTGTGCCGGTCGGCGAGCTCGTGGCGCGGGTCGTCGCCGGTGAGGATGTGCTGGGTCGTGGTCCCGGCCCGCCCGGCGGCGTCGACCGACACCGGCATCGCACCGTTCAACCCGACCACGAGCGCGTTGGAGAGCAGCCCCAGCGCGACCAGGCCGGTCCCGCGCACGCCGCGGTTGCGGCTGAGGAACCAGGCGACGAGCCCCGCCGAGACGACGAGCCCGACGGGGTAGACGGGGCCGCCGATGATGATCGCGGTGGCCTGTACGGCGAACGCCGCCCAGACCAGCCGCCGGGAGCGCAGTGGGAGAGCCCCCAGCCGGTCCAGGCTGCCGCCGCTGAACCAGCCGACGACGACCGCGACGAGCAGCGCGACTCCGGCGAGGATCACCTCGCTAGTGTCCCCGCTCGAACCTGTTCCGTTCCGGAAGGACCCCGCGTGTTCGACACCGTCCTCGTCGCCAATCGCGGCGAGATCGCCCGCCGCGTCGTGCGCACCTGCCAGCGGCTGGGCGTCAAGGCCGTGACGGTGCACTCCGAGGCTGACGCGAAGGCGCTGCACGTCCTCGAGTCCGACGAGTCCGTCCTGCTCGGTCCCGCGCCTCCCGCCGAGTCCTACCTCGACCAGGTGAAGGTGCTCGAGGCCGCGAAGCAGACCGGGGCGCAGGCGATCCACCCGGGCTACGGGTTCCTGGCTGAGAACGCCGCTTTCGCCCAGGCCGTCCTCGACGCCGGCATGACGTGGATCGGCCCGTCGCCTGATGCGATCGACAGGATGGGCGACAAGATCAACGCGCGCAACACCATGGCAGCCGCCGGGGTTCCGGTCGCCGCCGGTACGCCGGAGCCGCTGTCGGACGCGGAGGCAGCGGTCGCTGCCGCCAAGGAGATCGGCTACCCGGTCATGGTCAAGGCGTCCGCGGGTGGCGGGGGCATCGGCATGGGCGTGGCGCACGACGAGGCCGGCCTGCGGACGGCCTTCGAGACGGCCCGGACCCGGGCCGAGCGGTTCTTCGGCTCGCCCGCGATCCTGCTCGAGCGCTACCTCGAGAAGGCGCGGCACGTCGAGGTGCAGGTGCTGGGGCTGGCCGACGGTCGCGTGGTGACGCTGGGGGAGCGCGACTGCTCCGTGCAGCGGCGCCACCAGAAGGTCGCCGAGGAGACGCCCTCGCCGGGGGTCTCCCCGGAGCTGCGGGCGCGAATGCTCGCCGCTGCCGTACGGGCGGGCGAGGCTGTCGGCTACCGCAACGCCGGCACGGTCGAGTGCCTGGTCTCGGGCGACGAGTTCGTCTTCCTGGAGATGAACACCCGCCTGCAGGTCGAGCACCCCATCACCGAGCTCGTGCACGGGGTCGACCTGGTGGAGCAGCAGCTGCTGGTCGCGAGTGGCGAGCCGCCGTCGTACGACGTCGACGTGCAGTCCAGCGGACACGCGATCGAGCT
>JAODNA010000086.1 GCA_025465135.1 Frankiales bacterium
GGCGCGGCCGCGGCCAGCGCGCCGGTCGCCCGCACCACGCAGAGCCGCGGGTCCGCCCTTCCCTTCACCGGGCTGGCGCTGGGCACGATGCTCGCCGTGGCGCTCGGCGCACTCCTGGCCGGTGGCCTGGCGATCCGCGCGGGTCGCCGCCGTACCAGCCAGCTCTAGTCAGCCGGCTCTAGTCGGACAGCTCGGCCAGGAAGCCGGCCACCTCCGCGTTGAACGCCTCCGGCGTCTCGACCGCGGTCAGGTGGCCGGCTTCCGGCAGCACCACCAGACGCGACTGAGGCAGCGCAGCGGCCATCGCCTCAGCGTCGGGCGGCGGCGAGAGCGCATCCTCCGCGCCGACCACGACGAGAGCCGGTCCGGCGAAGGCGCGCAGGGTCTCGAAGGAGTCGGGACGGGCGGCCATCGCCCGCTGGGCCCACGCGACAGCCGGCGCCGGCGCGGCCTGCACGAGGCCGCGTACGCGGCCGGAGACCAGCGGCCGGGAGGCGACGGTCGTGGAGCCGAGCAAGCTCGGCAGCACCTCGTCGACGAGCACCGTCGAGGCGTCGTCGCTCTCGACGGCAGCCGCGATCCGCTCGCGGTTCGCCCGGGCCGGATCGGCGTCGGCGGAGGCCTTGGTGTCAGCGAGGATCAGGGCCCGGAGGCGCTCCGGGTGGCGGCGCAGGAAAGCCATCGCGACGTAGCCGCCCATCGAGAGCCCGGCCAGCACGACCTGGGGGAGGTCGAGGCGGTCGAGCAGCTCGGCCACGTCGTCGGCGGCGGCGTCCAGGGACGGCGCGTCGGTGCCGAGCGGCGAGCCCCCGAAGCCCCGCTGGTCGGGCGTGATGACGCGGCAGCCGGCCGCCAGCCCCTCGCGCTGGGCCAGCCACATGGCCGAGGACAGCGGGAACGCGTGCAGCAGCACCAGCGCCTGACCCGAACCCGCCTCGCGGTATGCCAGCTCCATGTCAGGCCGCCGTCTGCCCGCCGTCGACGACGATGGACTGGCCGGTCACGTAGGACGACGCGTCACTCGCGAGGAACACCGTCGGACCGACCATCTCGTCCACGGTCGCCCAGCGCTTCAGCCCCTGGTTCGCGACCCAGGTCGCGCCGCCGTCCGGCGCACCCCAGAGCGTCTTGTTCAGGTCCGTCTTCGTCCAGCCGGGGCAGAGGGCATTGACCCGGACGTTGTGCTCGCCCCACTCGAGCGCGAGGGACTTCGTGAGCGAGATCACCGCCGCCTTCGAGGCGCCGTACGGCGCGAGGAACGGTGTGCCGGTCAGACCGGCGACCGAGGCGACGTTGATGATGCTGCCGCTGCCCCGCGCGGTCATGTGGCGGCCGGCGGCCTGGCAGAGGTGGACGAGCGAGTCGACGTTGAGCCGCATGACCTTCTCCCAACCGGAGAACCTCAGGTCCGTGAAGGGTCCCATGTAGGACGAGCCTCCCGCGTTGTTGACCAGGACGTCGAGGTGGCCGCTGACGCCGAGGGCGTCCTCGACCAGCTGCCCGCACGCGGTGGCGTCGGTGACGTCTGCGGGCAGCACGGTCGCCGTGCGGCCCAGCGACTCGATCTCTCCGGCCACCTCCTTGAGCAGCGCCTCGTCCCGCGCGGACAGGACCAGGTCCGCGCCCGCGGCGGCGAGACCCACCGCCAGCGCACGCCCGATGCCCCGCGAGGCGCCCGTGACCAGTGCCGTCTTGCCGGTCAGGTCGAAGGTCATGTCAGGTCTCCTCGTAGGTGCGGGCAAGCGGGTAGGCATCGGGTGCGACGCGGCGGACGATCTCGTCGAGGACGGTCTCGGTGAAGCCGACGAACAGGTGCTTGGCGCGCGGAACGCCGATGACCTGGGCCTGCGGTACGACGGCGAACCGCTCACGCGCCTGCGGTGGCTGCAGGTAGTCGTCGAGCTCGGGCACGATCGCGAGCAGCGGCTTGCCTGATGCGGCCCACTGCTCCAGGTCTCCGGGGCCGCTGAAGCGCAGCGGCGGGGAGATGAGGATGGCGCCCACGACGGAAGGGTCGCAGCCGTAGCGCAGCGCGAGGTCCGTGCCGAACGACCAGCCCAGCAACCAGATGCCTGGCAGGTCCTCCGCCTCGGCGAGGTCGAGCGCCGCAGCGACGTCGTACTTCTCCGACTCGCCTTCGTCGAAACGGCCCTCGCTCGTGCCGTGCGGGCTCGTCGTGCCGCGCGTGTTGAAGCGAAGCACGGCGACGCCGGCCAGCGCAGGCAGCCGCCACGCGGCCTTCTTCAGCAGGTGGCTGTCCATGAATCCGCCCTGCGTCGGCAGCGGGTGCAGGCACACGAGGGTGGCGACGGGGGGCCGGTCCAGCGGCAGGGACAGCTCACCGACCAGCTGCAACCCGTCAGCGGTGTGCAAGGTCACCGGTCGCCGGTCGGCCGGGAGCACCGTGTTGGCACGGATATCCATCAGCCGTACCTCGGGGCGTTCTTCGAGCGCTGCACCTTGACGCCGCGGCGGTCGCGCGCCGACCAGCAGGCCGCATGCCAGTGCCGCCGGTCGTCCGGGCGACCTTCCGGCCAGCTCACGACGTGCGGGGTCGAGGGCCGCAGCTCCTGGTCGCAGCCCGGGCAGCGGTAGGCCTTCCCGCTCGCGCCGCTGACGTGTCGCACGACGAAGCCGTCCTCGACGTGCTCCCCGACGGGCGGGCGCAGCACGTCGTCGTCGCCGGACTTGAGGGCGTCCAGAGCGGCGGCTCGCTTGGCGGAGCGCCCCGAGCCGCGCGGCACTAGCGCTTCGCGTAGTCGCGGAACCCGCGGCCGGTCTTGCGGCCGAGGTAGCCGGCCTTGACGAGGTGCTCGAGCATCGGAGCGGGCGCGTAGCCGGGCTCGCGGAACTCGTCGTACAGCGTCTGCTGGATGGCGAGCGTCACGTCGAGGCCGACGACGTCCATCAGCGCGAACGGTCCCATGGGATGACCGCAGCCGACCGTCATGGCAGCGTCGATGTCGTCGATCGAGGCGTAGTGGGCCTCGAGCATCCGGACAGCGTCGTTGAGGTAGGGGAACAGCAGCGCGTTGACGATGAAGCCGGCCCGGTCCCCGCACAACACCGGGTGCTTCTTCGTCGCCTGACACGCGGCGAGCACCGTCGCAACGACATCGGGCGCGGTGGTCACCGTGGGGACGATCTCGACCAGCTTCATGATGGTCGCCGGGTTGAACCAGTGCATGCCCACGACGTCGGCTGGCCGCGCGGTCGCAGTCGCGCACTCGATGACGGGCAGGCTCGACGTCGTCGTCGCGAGGACGGCGCCCGGCTTGAGGATGTCGTCGAGCGCACCGAACAGCGCCTTCTTGACCGACAGGTCCTCCACGACCGCCTCGATCACGAGGTCGCAGTCACGCAGGTCGTCGAGCTCGGTCGTACCGGTGATGCGCGACAGCGTCTCGCCGCGCAGCTCCTCGGTGAGCTTGCCCTTCTGCACCGCCTTGTCGAGCGAGCCCTCGACCTTCTTGCGCACGCCGGCGACCTTGTCCTCGCCGCGGGCGCGAAACACGACGTCGTAGCCGCTCTTCGCGCAGACCTCGATGATCCCGGTCGCCATCGTGCCCGTGCCGATCACGCCGACGCTGCGGACGGGACGGGCACCCGCGTCGCCCGCTGCACCGCTCGGCGTCTCGGTGTCGGGAACCACCTCGCTCGAGTCGCGGGCGGCGTAGGTGTAGAAGCCACGCCCGCTCTTGCGGCCGAGGAGCCCAGCCGTGACGTACTGCTTGAGGATGGGCGCCGGTGCGTGCAGGTGGTCGCGCGACTGGGCGTACATCGTCTCGAGGATCTCGTACGCCGAGTCGAGCCCGATCAGGTCGAGCAGCGCCAGGGGGCCCATCGGGTGGCCGCAGCCGAAGCGCATCGCCGCGTCGATGTCCTCGCGGGAGGCGTAGCGCGACTCGTACATCCGCACGGCGTTGTTGAGGTAGCCGAAGAGCAGTGCGTTGGCGATGAAGCCGGCGCGGTCCCCCGCGGTCACATCCGTCTTCCCGACCTTGGCGACCAGTCCCTCGACGTCCTCGACGACGGAGGGGTCGGTCACGACCGTCCGCACCACCTCGACGAGGCCCATGACCGGGGCGGGGTTGAACCAGTGCAGGCCCACGACCCGCGACGGCCGCGACGTCCCGGTCGCCAGCTCCGTGACCGACAGCGCCGAGGTGTTGGTGGCGAGCACGGCGTCGTCGGGCAGCAGGCGGTCGAGCTTGTCGAAGAGCTCGCGCTTGAGCTCCATGCGCTCCGGGATCGCCTCCACGACCAGCTCGCAGTCGGCGAGGGCAGCCAGATCCGTGCCCATGCTGATCCGCTCCATGAGGGCGGTGACGTCGTCCTCGGTGAGCTTGCCGCGCTTGACCGCGCGACCGGTGGAGCTGGCCAGGTGGCTCTTGGCGCGCTCCACCCCGGCGTCGTCGTACTCCACGCCCACGACCTGCAGGCCGGAGCGGGCCAGCACCTCGGCGATGCCGGCCCCCATCGTGCCGAGACCGACCACTCCCACCTTGCCGAACTCCCGGGCCACAGCCGTCCTCTCACCGCGCATCTGGTCGACCGAGTCTCCCAGACCGTCCCGTCCCGGGCGAGGGGCGGGTCTAGCGTGCTGGCCATGCACGTCGCAGACACGCCGGCGCTCCGCATCACTGCGGATGCCGAGGGCGCCACGACGGTGCTCCGGCTGGCCGGGGAGCTGGACCTCGCGACGGCCGACCTGCTGCGGGAGCGGGTCCGGGAGCTGCTCGGTCGCGGCAGCGCCGTGCGCCGGCTGGCGCTGGATCTCGCCGGCCTGGAGTTCCTCGACGTGACCGGTCTCGGCGCGCTGCTCGAGGCGCGCCGCAAGCTGACCGAGCTCGGGGGGACTCTCACGCTGCGGCGGCCGCGCCCGATGGTCGTGCGGATGCTCAACCTGCTGAACCTCGAAGAGGCCCTGCTGATCGAGGGCTAGAAGAGCCTGGGCGTGTTGGACGCGATACCGCGCAGCTCGTCGTAGTCGAGCTGCACGCAGGCGATCCCCCGGTCGGCCGCGAGCACCTTCGCCTGCGGCTTGAACGACTGCGCCGCGAGCACGCCCCGGACGTCGCCGAGGACCGTCGAGACCCGCTGCAGGTAGCGGGTCAGCTGCTCGACGCCGTCGATCTCGGCGTGTCGCTTGATCTCCACGAGGACGTGCGCGCCGGACTCGTCCCTGCACAGCAGGTCGACCGGCCCGATGTCCGTGAAGTACTCGCGCTGGACGAGCGTCCAGCCGGTGCCCAGCACCTCGCAGCGGTCAGCGAGCAGCTCCTGCAGGTGCTTCTCGACCCCGTCCTTCACCAGCCCGGGATCGCTGCCGAGCTCGTGCCCGGTGTCCGACAGGACCTCGCCGATCGTGATCAGGAGCTGCTCGCCGGCCTTGTTGGTCACCGTCCAGACGCCGTCCTTCGCTGCCAGCGAGCAGGGCGGCGTCATCCACATCAGCGGCTTGTAGCCACCCGTGTCGGAGTGCACCAGGACCGACCCGTCGGCCTTGACCATGAGCAGCCGTACCGCTTCGGGCAGGTGCGCGGTGAGCCTCCCCGCGTAGTCGACGGAGCAGCGCGCGATGACCATCCTCATGATGCTCTGACCGTAGGGCCTCGCTCAGCCGGCCGTGATGCGACTCCTCAGGCTGCCGTTGACGAAGAAACCCCACGCGCTCGAGCACGACTCGTAGCACGCCACTTCCGGCGACAGGCCGACGTGGGTGAAGCGGACCTCGGTCCCCTCCGGGCCGGAGCCGATGTCGAAGACCACCCTCGTGCCCGTCCACTCCGCTGGATCCTCGGTGAAGGAGAGGTGGGCATCCGTCACCAGCCACTCGACCCGCTTGCCGGGGACGAGCTCGGTGACGCGCTGGGTGCTGCGGTGCACGTCCTGGTGGCGATAGGTGAACTCGTCCCCCAGCGCGCTGGTGCCTCCGGCGATGTCGCCGGTCCACCAGCTGCGCACGTCGTTGATGGCTGCGAACACCTCGTCCGGCGCCTGGTCCACCGTGAAGGTGGTGCTGAAGTCGTTCATGGTTCTCCTTCGTCGAGGAAGTCGGACAGGCGGTCGAGTGCGCCGTCCCAGTCGGCGGCCAGCGCCGCCAGGTAGGACTGGGCGACCTTGATCGGCTCGGATCGGTGCCGGTGCAACACGCGTCGCCCGCGGCCCGCGTCGCTGGTGACGAGCGCCGCCTCGGCGAGCAGCGTCAGGTGCTTCGCGATGCCCTGCCGCGTGATCGACAGCCGCGCGGAGAGCTGTGTCGCCGTGCTCGGGCCGTGCGCCGCAAGCGCGGCGAGGATCGCCCGCCGCGTGGGGTCGGCCAAAGCCGCGAAGACGGCGGCCGCGACCTCCTCTGCGTCAGGCGGCATCGAGGTACGTCACCAGCTCCGCAAGCTCGGCCCCCCAGCCCGAGGAGTTGCCCTGGTAGGTCTGCTCCAGCCACTCGTCGGGCAGCTGCGCGAAGCCGCTCTCCCTGACGACGAGGCGGGTGCCGGTGTCGGTCGGCTCGAGCGCGAACTCGACGTAGGTACGGCGGGGGTCGCCGGCCGGCGCGCCCGAGATCCCCCAGCAGTAGGCGAACACCGACATCGGGTCCACCACCTTGATGGCCAGGACCTGCTGCCCGTCGTCGTACTGCTCCCAGCGCATGACGACGTCCTCACCGGGCGCGACCTTGCCGTCGGCATGGCTGCCGAACCAGCTCGTGAGGCCTTCGAGGGTGGTCAACGCGGCCCACACCTTCGCCTGCGGGTGCGCTAGCTCGAGTGTTCGGGTGATCGTGTTCGGGATGGGCATGGCTTCTCCTGTCGCAACTGTTGGGTTGCGACAGTTTTATAGCAACCAAACGGTTGCGTCAAGTCCGGGCCTTTGCGTCAGCCGCGGGCGATGTTGCTCATGACGTGCTTGACGCGGGTGTAGTCCTCGAACCCGTACATCGACAGGTCCTTGCCGTAGCCGGAGCGGCCGAAGCCGCCGTGCGGCATCTCCGCGACCAGCGGGATGTGCGTGTTGATCCAGACGCAGCCGAAGTCGAGCCCGCGCGCCATGCGCATCGCGCGGCCGTGGTCCGCGGTCCAGACGCTCGCGGCGAGGCCGTAGTCGCTGTCGTTGGCCCAGGCGAGCGCCTTGTCCTCGTCGTCGAACTGCTGCACGGTGATGACCGGGCCGAAGATCTCCGACTGGATGGCCTCGTCGTCCTGGTGCAGGCCGCTCACGACGGTCGGCTCGTAGAAGAAGCCGGCCGAGCCGATGCGGCCGCCTCCGGCCGTGACGTTCGCGTGGCTCGGGAGCCGGTCGAGGAAGCCGCTGACTCGGGCCAGCTGGTTGGCGTTGTTCAAGGGCCCGTACAGGACGTCCTCGTCGTCCGGCATGCCGGTCTTCGTCTGCTTTGCCTGCTCGGTGAGGGCGGCGAGGAAGTCGTCGTGCACACGCGGCCCGGCCAGGACACGGGTCGCGGCGGTGCAGTCCTGCCCGGCGTTGAAGTAGCCCGCCATGGCGATCGCCTCCGCGGCAGCAGCGACATCGGCGTCGTCGAACACGATGACGGGCGCCTTGCCGCCGAGCTCGAGGTGCACCCGCTTGAGGCTCCTGCTGGCGGCCTCGGCGACCGCCATCCCGGCGGCCACGGAGCCCGTGATGGAGACCATCGCGGGCACCGGGTCGTCGACGAGCGCCGCCCCCGTCGTGCGGTCGCCACAGACGACGTTGAGAACACCCGGCGGCAGGAACTCTGCGGCGATCTCGGCGAGCATCAGCGTCGTGACCGGCGTTGTGTCACTCGGCTTGAGCACCACCGTGTTGCCGGCCGCGATCGCCGGGGCCAGCTTCCAGACCGCCATCATCATGGGGTAGTTCCAGGGCGTCACCTGCGCGCAGACGCCGATGGGCTCGCGCCGGATGAACGACGTGTGGTCGGCCATGTACTCGGTCGCGGCGCGCCCCTCGAGGACACGGGCCGCCCCCGCGAAGAAGCGGATCTGGTCGACCATCGGCGGGATCTCCTCCGACGCCGTCAGGCCAATCGGCTTGCCGGTGTTGCGGCTCTCCGCCGCGACGAGCTCGCCGGCCCGCT
>JAODNA010000041.1 GCA_025465135.1 Frankiales bacterium
GGTGATCGGTGTGCGCGTCCCACGCGTGCGACGTGAGCGTGCGCCGCGCACACCCACCGGCAGTCGCCTGACGTGTGCGCGCCCCACGCTCGCGACGTGAGCGTGCGCCGCGCACACGTCGTGGGCAGCGGCGAAGGCCGGCGTCTCGACGGCAGCGCATGCAGGGCAGCGGTAGACGCCATACATCGGGGCGCCGCAGCGCGCGCAGTGCTGGAGATCCATGCTGCATCAGGCTGCGAATCACGTGGAAGCCGCCCGAGAGAAGGAAGCTCGCGAAGGTGACCGCCGGTGGCTGCGCCGTGGAGATTCGACAGGCTCGGACTCTATCTGCGCTATCGCGAGTACAGCCGACAGGTCGACAACGGCGAACGGTAGGCGCCGGTACACGGCCGGCCTTACACATGCGCGGGCTGCGGCATTTGTTAGCGGCGTGCCGGACGCAGACGGCGAGACTGATGTTCTGCGTTGAATTGTTCAGAATCCGTCCGGCCGGGCGACTTGTCGTACATGATTTCTAGGTGGTCGCGAGCGGGGTGCGGGCGGACTCAACGCTGTGCCCGGCGTGCGGCGCCTCGGTGGAGGTCGAGGTCGGCTGGCCTGTCTGGTGCTCCGCGTGCGAGTGGGGGCTGACGGCGAGGCGGAGCAAGCCGACGGGACGTTGGGCTTCGTGGCGGGTACGTCGCATGCACGCCCGGGTGCTGGCCAATCATGATCGTCTTCGGTCCTCGGACCTGCGTGCTGATGGCGCCACTGGGTGGATAGCCGGGGTGCTCGCCGTGGCTGTGCATCTGACAACGCTGATGTCAGCAGCAATCGCGGTGTGGGTCTGGACGACGGGAACATTCCTTGGCGTGAAGCTCCTCGTGTCGCTCTTGCTGGCGGGTATCGCCTGGGAGGTGCGCCCTCGGTTGTGGAGGCCTCAGTTGGACGACGCGTTGACGCCGACGACAGCGCCCGCAGCATTCGCGCTGGTTGACGAGGTGGCCGCCGTAACCGGATCGCACCCACCGGACAGGATCGTGATCTCGGACGAGTTCAACGCCTCATACGGTCGGGCCAGGGTTCTTGGAAAGCGGATTCTCGTCATCGGGCTGCCCTTGTGGAACGCGTTGGAGGATCAGCAACGCCTTGCCCTGCTGGCACATGAGTGCGCCCATGACGTCAACCGAGATCTCCGCTCGGGACTCGTGGTCGGTACAGCAATCGACACCCTTCGACGTTGGGCGTGGCTGTTGTACCCCGACCTGCGACTCAGTCGCCAGCGCACATGGGCTGCGTCCGGCGGCCCTTCGTCCGCCTTGGTCATGGTGGCGGAGTTTCTGGCCCCGCTCATCCTGTTGCCGTTGTCGGGGACCGTCGGCTTCCTCGCAGTCGGCTTGCACCGAGTCGCGGCCAGATCCGGCCAACGCGCGGAATATCGCGCTGATGAGTTAGCTGCCACGGTCGCAGGTACCGACGCGGCGATCGACCTCCTCGAGCAGTTCCTGGCTGGCGACGCCAGCGTGAGAGCGATGCAGACGGCGCTTCGCGCGAACCCCAATGCCGACATCTGGGCAAGACAGCGCGCATTCCTTGCCGGCATTCCGGCCAGCCAGCGAGAGCGTTGGCGTCGCATCGCGGGTCGAGAACAGCACCGCACAGACGCGAGCCACCCCCCAACGTTGCTACGTCAGAACATGCTCACCTCGCGAGAGCACAAGCCGTCCCGACTGACAGCGAATCCTGAGACCTTCCAATCAGTCACCGCCGAGCTCTTCAGCCGCAGTGCAGTGATTACCCGCGAGATTCGTGACGCCGGCTTGTAAGCCCAACCACTGCCGAGGTCGCGGCGCGCATGTCAGAACTCGGATCGCGAAATCGCAGGCCAGAGCGCGTGGCGGAGGCGGACGGGAATCGAACCCGCCAGGACGAGATGCTCGCCCTCACCGGTTTTGAAGACCGGGGCGCCCACCAGGAACGCAGACGCCTCCGTCGCCGAGCCTAGGTGAGCCGCGTCGCGCGGATCGACGTAACGTCGGTGACGTGACCACGCTCGACGTCCGGCTGACGCAGTTCGCGCACGGCGGCGGCTGCGCCTGCAAGATCCCGCCCGGGGAGCTCGAGGACGTCGTACGCGACCTCGTCGACCACGCCGGCCCCGACCTGCTCGTCGGGCTCGACAGCGGCGATGATGCAGCCGTCGTGCGCATCGACGAGCGCACCGCCGTCGTCGTGACCGCAGACTTCTTCACGCCGGTGGTCGACGACGCCTACGACTGGGGCCGCATCGCCGCGGCCAACGCGCTGTCCGACGTCTACGCGATGGGCGGGCGGCCGATCGTCGCCGTCAACCTCGTCGGCTGGCCTCGGGACGTCCTGCCCAAGGAGCTGCTGCGGGAGGTTCTCCGCGGCGGGTACGACGTCGCACGGCTGGCCGGCTGTCATGTCGGCGGCGGGCACAGCATCGACGACCCGGAGCCGAAGTACGGCATGGCCGTCACGGGCATCGCCGACCCGAACCGCCTGCTGCGCAACGACTCTGCCGAGCCCGGCACTCCCCTGTCCCTCACCAAGCCGCTCGGCGTCGGCATGCTCAACAACCGCCACAAGGCGACCGGGGAGGTCTTCCCGCACGCGGTCGCCAGCATGGTCGCCCTCAACCGCGAGGCGAGTGAGGCCGCACTCGCGGCAGGCTGCACAGCGGCGACCGACGTCACCGGCTTCGGCCTGCTGGGGCACGTCTACAAGATGGCCCGGGCCAGTGGCGTCACCGCCGTCATCGACGCAGCCGCCGTGCCCTACCTCGACGGGGCGCGCGAGGCGCTCCGCGACGGCTACGTCAGCGGCGGCACCCGCCGCAACCTCGAGTGGGTGGAGCCGCACCTGCTGAGCGCTGTGGGCGACGACGAGCTGCTGCTGCTGGCCGACGCGCAGACGAGCGGCGGCCTCCTCATCGCCGGCGAGATCCCGGGCGCCCCCGTGATCGGCGAGATCGTCGCGCGCCGCAACGCGGTGGTCGAGGTCCGCTAGGAGCCGAGGCGCGCGTTCAACCGCTCGCGCTGGGGCACGACGGTGTACTTCGGGTCGCGGGCGGACTCCTGACCCGCTTCGAAGACGCCGAAGCGGGTGCACGCGGAGCCCGCCATGAGGGCCGCCCCAGCGAGGCCCGCCGCAACGCGGCTCCGGCCGCCCAACACAGCGGCCGTCACAGCGCCGAACGCCGTCAGCGCCTTGCTGGCCCTCATGAACCGCCCCGGCGTACCGGCACGCAGCGGCTCCGCGGCCAGCCCCATGGACTGCTCCATCCGGTGCTCTGCCGCGAGCTCCAGCAGCGCGCCCCCGACCGCGAGGCGACGAGCCGGGCCCGCGTCGTGCAGCGAGGCACCGAGCAGGCCGAGGCCACCAGCGGCAGCCGCCGCCGAGCCGACGAAAACGAACGGCAGCTCCCGATGCGCCTCGTGCCACGACGGGGTGGCGGTGTCGGACAGGAGCACAGCGGTGTACGACGCAACCGCGGGTGCCGCCAGCGCCGCCAACGCACCGGCCGGGGTGCCGGCCGCACCGAGCAGCCGTCCCACCGCCCCGTCACGCAGCGAGCGAGGGAGGAAGGGCCGCAGCTCCGCCACGCCGGCCAGTCCGGCCATCGGTCCGTACGCCGTCAAGACCCAGGTGCCGACGGACATCGGCGAGGTCGGCTTCGCCACCCGCAACATGTTCGCGAACCGCGCCGGCTTGCCGAGGTCGTGCACGAGCGCAGCCATGCTCAGCGAGATGCCCACGAGGGCTCCGAGTCGCGACGTCCGGCGCAGCGAGTCGCGCCCCGTCGCCTGCGCGCCCGCAGCCAACAGGGACGAGCCCCCGGCCAGCCCACCGAGGAACAGGTACGCCGGGATGTCGGCGGTCCATGGCGCCGCCTTCACCACGGGCCGGCCGTAGTACGACGTGAAGTGGGCGTCGGGCACCATCTGGAACTCGTCGCGGCGCCTGCCCCGGGGGCTCACGAGCCGCTTCCCGCGAAGGCCGCGACGGCACCTGCCAGCAGGGTCAGCGCGGCGAGCCCGGCCTTCTTCCACATCGCCGGCAGGTCCTTCGTCGTGACGACCGGATCAGGCGGCAGGCCGTAGACCTCGGGCTCGTCGAGCAGCAGGAAGAACGCACCCATCCCACCGACGCCGTCGCCTTCGCTCTCGCCGTACAGCTTCGCGTCGTGGACACCGGCGGCGTGCAGGACGTCGACTCGTGACTGGGCACGCTCCCGCAGCTCGTCGAGGTCGCCGAACTGGATCGACTTCGTCGGGCACGCCTTCGCGCACGCCGGCTCCAGCCCTTCGCCGATGCGGTCGTAGCAGAGCGTGCACTTCTGCGCGACGCCGACCTTCGGGGTGTCCTTCTCGCCGATCCGCCGGTCGATCACGCCGAACGGGCAGGCCGGCACGCAGTAGCCGCAGCCGTTGCAGATCTCGTCCTGCACGACAACGGTGCCGAACTCCGTGCGGAAGAGGGAGCCGGTGGGGCAGACGTCGAGGCACGCGGCGTGCGTGCAGTGCTTGCAGACGTCGCTCTCCATCAGCCAGCGGAAGTCGGCGCGGCCGTCACCGTCAGCACCGGGACGAGCCGTCGACGGCATGCCCAGGTCGACGGGCTTCTTCTGCTCGATGAACGCGACGTGCCGCCAGGTGCTCGCGCCGAGCGCTCCCGTGTTGTCGTACGACGAGCCGAGGAAGCTCATGCCGTCGTCAGGCACGGCGTTCCACTCCTTGCAGGCGACCTCGCAGGCCTTGCAGCCGATGCAGACCGACGTGTCGGTGAAGAAGCCCTTGCGGGCCGGCGCGTCGACCCAACCGGAGGCGGTCGCGGGGTCGTACGTCATGGCTTCACCGTCTTCAGCGTGTTGCCCGTCTCCACCGTGATGCCCGCGCGACTGCGGTACTCCTCCACGAGCCGGAGCAGCGCCGGACCGGTCGGTCGCCGGCCGGGCTGGATGTCGCAGCTGGCGGCCTTGGACTCCTGGATGTGCACGTTGGGGTCGAGAGTCAGGCCGAACAGGTCGTTGGCCGAGTCGCCCGAGACCACGGCGTCGGCGCCGACGCCCCAGTGGTAGGGCAGTCCGACCTGGTGGATCGTCCGGCCGCCCATCGTCAGCGGTACGACGCGCTCGGTGACGAGCACGCGCGCCTCGATCGCCGAGCGGGCCGTGATGATGGTGGCCCAGCCCAGGTGCTCGAGCCCCCGCTCGCGCGCGTGCTCGGGTGAGACCTCGCAGAAGAACTCCGGCTGCAGCTCGGACAGGTACGGCAGCCAGCGGCTCATGCCGCCGGCAGTGTGGTGCTCGGTGAGCCGGTACGTCGTGAAGACGTACGGGAACACGTCACTGCCCGGGTCGTCGCCGGACGGGTTCGACAGGTTGTCCTGGCGCTTGTAGACCTCGCGCGTCGGGCTGGCCTGCTGCGGGTGCAGGGCGTTGCGCACCGGCGACTCGTGCGGCTCGTAGTGCACCGGCATCGGCCCGTCGAGCAGCCCGCTCGGTGCGTAGAGCCAGCCCTTGCCGTCCGCCTGCATGATGAACGGGTCGTCACCGGCCAGTCCGTCCGCGCCGGCTGCCCCCTTCGGTGGCCGGTACGACGGCGGCTTGTCGACCACGAAGTCGGGCACGTCCGGCCCGACCCACTTGCCCTGGTCCGCATCCCAGCTGAGGTAGGCCTTGCGCTCGCTCCACGGCTTGCCGTCGGGGTCGGCGGACGCCCGGTTGTAGAGCTGGCGACGGTTGGCCGGCCAGGCCCAGCCCCACTCCGTCGCGACCCAGTCCTGCTCCTGCCCGGGCTTGCGACGAGCCGCCTGGTTGACGTCGTCGGCGTAGACCCCGGTGTAGATCCAGCAGCCACCGGCTGTGGAGCCGTCGGGCTTCATCTCCGTATAGGCGGACAGCGGCTGCCCGGACTTGTCACCGCTGAGATGCCGCCCGTTGATCTCGCGGAGCACGTCCGCGGCCGACGGCTCGCCCTTCTCGTCGACGGAGTAGTCCCACGTCAGGCGCTGCAGCGGGAGGTCCCGCTCCAGCACGGAGTCCGCGAGTCGTTCCTTCAGCTTCTTGCCCAGCAGGAAGAAGAACTCCAGCTCGCTCGTGCAGTCACCGGGCGGGTCGACGGCCTTGTGGTGCCACTGCAGCATCCGCTGGGTCTGCGTGAAGGAGCCGGACTTCTCGGTGTGCGCCGCGGCCGGGAGGAAGAAGACCTCCGTCCCGATCTCCTCGGTCTTCAGCTCGCCGGTCGCGATCTCGGGTCCGTCCTTCCAGAAGGTGGCGGACTCGATCATGTTGAGGTCGCGCACGACGAGCCACTTCAGGTGCGACATGCCGAGCCGTTGCAGCTTGCCGTGCGCCGAGCCGACCGCGGGGTTCTGCCCGAGCAGGAAGTAGCCCTCGACCTTGTCGTCGTTCATGTCGATCGCGGTCTGGTAGGTGCCGTGGTCGCCGGTGATGCGCGGCAGGTAGTCGAAGCACCAGTCGTTGCCCTTCGTGGCAGCGTCGCCCCACCACGCCTTGAGCAGGCTGACGACGTAGCTCTCCGCCTCGGCCCAGAACCCCTTCTGCTCAGGCGTGCGGATCGTGTCGAGGTAGTCGTCGAAGGTGTCCGGGTCGCCGGCCTTCGGCATCGGCAGGTAGCCGGGCAGGATGTTGAACAGGGTCGGGATGTCGGTCGAGCCCTGGATGCTCGCGTGTCCGCGCAGCGCCAGGATGCCGCCGCCGGGGCGGCCCATGTTGCCGAGCAGGAGCTGGATGATCGCGGACCCGCGGATGTACTGCACGCCGACTGAGTGGTGCGTCCAGCCGACGGAGTAGACCCAGCAGGTGGTGCGCTCGCGCCCGCTGTTGGCGGTGACCGCCTCGCAGACCTCGTGGAACAGCTCCGGCGGCACGCCGCAGATCTCCTCCACCATCTCCGGGGTGTAGCGGGCGTAGTGCCGCTTGAGCACCTGGAAGACCGTCCGCGGGTGCTGGAGCGTCTCGTCGCGCTTGATGTTGCTCGGGTCGAGCGACGGCCCGCCCGAACCGAGGTGGTGGCCCGCACCGCCGGCGGGTTCCTCGTCGACGCCGTCGTACGCCCACGACGACATGTCGTAGGAGCCCTTCTCCTCGTCGTAACCCGAGAACAGGCCGCCGAGATCCTCGCTGTCGACGAACCCCTCACCCACGAGGAACGACGCGTTCGTGTAGGCGACGACGTAGTCCTTGAAGTACTTGTCGTTGTCGAGGATGTACTTCACGATCCCGCCGAGGAACGCGATGTCGCTGCCTGCGCGGATCGGCACGTACGAGTCAGCGACCGCCGACGTGCGGGTGAACCGCGGGTCGATGTGGATGACCTTCGCGCCGCGCGCCTTGGCCTCCATCACCCACTGGAACCCGACCGGGTGGCACTCGGCCATGTTGGAGCCCTGGATGACGATGCAGTCAGAGTGCTGCAGGTCCTGCAGGAAGGTCGTGGCGCCGCCGCGGCCGAACGAGGCCCCCAGACTGGGGACGGTGGCGCTGTGTCATATGCGCGCCTGGTTCTCGACCTGGATCGCGCCCAGCGCCGTGAACAGCTTCTTGATGAGGTAGTTCTCCTCGTTGTCGAGGGTCGCTCCCCCGAGGCTGGCGATCCCGAGGGTTCGGCGGGTCTTGTGGCCGTTGGCGTCGATGTCCTGCCAGGTGCGTTTGCGGGTGTCGACGATCCGCTCGACGATCATGTCGACGGCGGTCTCGAGGTCGAGGTCCTGCCAGTCGGTCGCGAACGGCTTGCGGTAGCGCACCCTGGTCGCGCGGCCCGGTGAGTTGACGAGCTGCTCGCTCGCCGACCCCTTCGGGCACAGCCGCCCGCGCGACACCGGGGAGCTCGGGTCGCCCTCGATCTGGATGACGCGCTCGTCCTTGACGTAGACCTTCTGGCCGCAGCCCACCGCGCAGTAGGGGCAGACGCTGTCCACGACGCGGTCCGCGGTGCTCGTGCGCGGCACGAGAGCAGCGGTGTGCGCGGACTGCGCTGCGCGGCCGCGACCGAGGGGGTCGTCGCCGGTCAGCTGACGCACGACGGGCCACGACAGGAACGTCGTGCGCAGGTCCATGTGCTCACCTTGCCACGTGGCACGCTGGGCGACGTGGGCAGGCTGACCGCGCGACGCCGGGTGCTGAGGCTCGGCGGTCCGGAGCCGGTGGAGCGGCCCGACACCCTGGTCGTCGAGGAGCCGCTGGAGATCCGGGTCGGCGGACGCGCTCTCGTCGTGACGATGCGCACGCCGGGCGACGACATGGACCTCGCGGCGGGCTTCCTCGTCAGTGAGGGCGTCGTCAGCGAGGCCGGCCACGTCCGAGGCATCCGCTACTGCGCGGGAGCGGTCGACGGCGAGAACACCTACAACGTGCTGGACATCGACCTCGACCCCGGCGTACCGGCTCCGGATCCGTCGCTGGAGCGGTCGTTCTACACCACGAGCTCGTGCGGACTGTGCGGGAAGGCGAGCCTCGACGCGGTCCGTACGGCGGCGCGCTGGCCCGTCGCGGACGACCCGCTCACCATCTCCCCGAAGGTCCTGTCATCGCTGCCCGACACCCTCCGAGACGCGCAGCGGGTGTTCGACAAGACCGGTGGGCTGCACGCCGCGGGCCTGTTCACGGCAACCGGGGACCTGCTGGTGATGAGGGAGGACGTCGGCCGCCACAACGCGGTCGACAAGGTCGTCGGGTGGGCGCTGCGCGACGGTCTTCTGCCGCTGCGCGGCTGCGTGCTGCTCGTCAGCGGCCGCGCGTCGTTCGAGCTGACGCAGAAGGCCTGGATGGCCGGGATCCCCCTGCTCGCGGCGGTGAGCGCACCCTCCAGCCTGGCCGTCGACCTCGCCGCGGAGGCGGGCATGACCCTGGTCGGCTTCCTGCGCGGCGAGACGATGAACGTGTACGCCGGCGCGCATCGGCTGAGCTAGCGGTCGCCCTCGGTCAGCAAGCCGCGGACGAGCGAGCGGTGCCTGTCGATGCACGTCTCCAGCGCCGCCTCCTCGCGCGGGGTGGCCCCTCCGATCTTGAAGCGCACCGGGAACCGGCCCTGGATCACCGGGTCCGGGTTGCCCTCGTCGGCGACGACACTCACGCCGGGCAGCGATCCGCAGTCGCGCTTGAGCAGGTCGCGGGCCTCCTGGCCGACACCCTGCTTCATCGTCACGACGAGCACGCGCGGGTCACCCGCGAGCAGGTGGTCGAAGACACCGGTCACCACGATGCTGCCGGCCGCCAGCACCCCGAACAGCGTGATGAGGACGGTGTTCGTCCGACGGGAGGCCATGGTCCCCATTCTCCCTTCCGCGACACTGTGGGCGTGACCGACCTCCTCGACGGCGAGTGGCGCCGACCGGCGCGCGCCCTGCTCACGATCCGGCGGGTCGAGTGCGGCCTGTTCCTCGCGCTGCCGTTCCTCGTCGTCGCGGTCGTCGTCGGGGTCCTCACTGGTCCGGCGCAGGGGACGGCGGTCGCCGCGCTGGGCGCGGTGGTCACCGGTCTCGCGCTCGTGTCGATCCGGCGCCGCTGGCACGCCTGGGGCTACGCCGAGCGGGACGACGACCTGCTCGTACGACGTGGGGTCCTCATCCGGCGTACCTCCGTCGTGCCCTACGGGCGCATGCAGTACGTCGACGTCACCGCCGGTCCGCTCGACCGCCGGCTGGGACTGGCCAGGGTCACGCTGCACACGGCGGCAGCGGCGAGCGACGCCTCGATCCCCGGCCTGCCGGAGGCGGAGGCGACCCGGCTCCGCGACCGGCTCGCCGCCCTGGGCGAGGCGCGCGCGGCCGGGCTGTGAGCGACGAGGGCTGGCGGCGGCTGCACCCGCTGACGCCGCTCCTGCGGGGGTGGCGCTTCCTGCTGCTCGTCGCCGCCGGCCTCGGCCAGCAGAGCCTGCGCGGCGACGGCCTCGATCGCACGTACCTCGGCCTGGCCATCCTCGGCGCCACTGCCATCGCCCTGCTCGTCGCGTCCGTGGCCTGGCGGCGGACGCGCTACCGGCTGACCGACACCGAGCTGCAGGTCGACAGCGGTGTGCTGCAGCGGCGCAGCCGCCGGGTGCCGCTCGCGCGGCTCCAGGCGGTCGACGTGGTCCGTCCTCTCGTCGCCCGCGTGCTGGGCCTGGCCGAGCTCCGGCTCGAGGTCGTCGGTGGCGGCAGCAGCTCGGAGGCCCCGCTGTCCTACCTGACGGAGGAGGACGCGCAAGCCCTGCGGCACCGGATGCTCGCGTCCACCACCGGGCCCACCGCGGGACCCGCCCAGGCGCCCGCCGACGCCGTCCTCGTGTCGGTGCCGACGGGAACCCTGGTCGCTTCGGTCCTGCTCGGGGGCCCGCTGCTGGCGACGATCGTGCTGCTCCTGCTGCTCGTCGGCGCGGCCGCCGTGCAGGCCACGGCGGCGGTCGGCTTCCTCGTCGCGGCGCTGCCCGTCTATGCCGGCGTGGTGACCGTCGCCGGCAAGCGGGTCCTCGAGGAGTACGGCTTCACGGTCGAGGAGTCGCCGCAGGGGCTCCGGTTGCGGCACGGGCTGCTGGACACGCGCAGCCAGACCATCCCGCAAGGACGGGTGCAGGCGATCCGGATCCTGGAGCCGCTGCTCTGGCGGCCCTTCGGCTGGGTCCGCGTGGAGGTCGACGTCGCGGGCTACTCCGGCGGCCACGGCGAGCAGCAGGCGGCCACCAAGGCGCTGCTTCCCGTGGCACCCCGGGCGCTGGCTCAGGCCCTGGTCGGTCGCGTGCTCGGTGGCCCGCTGCCGGCGGCGGTGGCCCCGGTGCCTGCCCGGGCGGCGTGGCGCGCGCCCCTGTCGCGGCGCCGGCTGCGCGCCGGACTCGACCACCGGCACCTGGTGACGACCCGCGGCGTGCTGACGACGACCACCGACGTGGTGCCGCTGGCGAAGGTGCAGAGCCTGCGCCTCACGAGCGGTCCGTGGCAGCAACGGCTCCGGCTCGCAACAGTCCATGCCGACACTGCCGGTCGGCGGTTGCGGGGCGCGCAGGCTCACCATCGCGACGCCGCGGAGGCCGGTGGACTGCTCGCCGAGCTGACGGCGCGGACCCGCGTGGCGCGGCGAGACAGCGGGAGATAGCCCCGCGGTAAGGGCGGCCCACCCGCCGAACGGGTGACGGCGGCGTAGCCTCGACGGGTGCCTCTGACTCGTCGCCGCCCCGCCGTACTCGCCCTCGTGATGGCCGGACTGGCCCTGGCCGCGAGCAGCCAGCTGCCCGCCGGTGCCACGGTCACGGGGTCGAAGACCGCCCCCGAGAAGACCGTGACGCTGCCGGCCACGCCGGGCAAGAGCGTCGTGACCTACAAGGGACACGCACCCTTCAACAACGACTCCGCGGGCATCGCAGCGGACAACCCGCTGAGTCCCTGCGACCCGACCAAGGGCGACACCTTCAACGACCAGCACTTCATCAAGATCAACGTGCCGGCCGGCATGGACGACCGCTACGACACCCTGATCCGCTTCCAGATCGACTGGACGTTCACGGGCAACGAGGCTGCAGCCGACATGGCGCTGCACCTGTACGGCCCCGACGGCAAGCAGGTCGCCGAGAGCGACGGCAGCCAGGCCTCTGAGGGCATCAACCTGACCGACAAGGCGCCCGGCGTCTACGACGTCCTGGTGTGCGCCTTCCAGACCGGGCCGACCGGGCAGGACTACACCGGGACCGTGACCGCGCAGACGCTCGCGCCAGGGACCTTCCCGGCGGCGAAGGGCGTGACGCCGCCGAAGTTCCAGCAGTACGAAGCCCCCAAGGGCCTCGCGACGGGCGCGGGCGAGCCATCCATCGGCAACAACTGGAAGTCCGGCAACACGCTGTTCACGGCGTACACCGATGAGTACGTCGTGAAGTTCGGCGCCGGCACGAGCTCGACCTGGACTCTCGTCAACGACGACGTCGTCGACGCGTCCAACAAGATCAGCCTCGACCCGATCGGCTACACGGACTCCGAGACCGGCCGGACGTTCGTCAGCCAGCTGTTGTTCGCGTGCAGCGGCTCGGCCTACAGCGACGACGACTTCAGCACCCAGGCCGTGCCCTCACAGGGCTGCGGCTCGGTCGTCAACGGCTTCGACCATCAGACGTTCGGCGGCGGCCCGTTCCCGGAGGGTGCGATCCCGGGTGCGACCGTCTACCCGCACGCCGTCTACTACTGCTCGCAGGCGCCCGGCCTCGTCACCCCGGGGGCGACGTGCTCCCGCAGCGACGACGGGGGCTTGACCTTCGGGCCGTCGATCATCATCTACGACGGCACGCAGTGCAGCGGCATCCACGGTCACGTCCGCGTCGGTCCCAAGGGCACTGTCTACGTGCCCAACGTGAAGTGCGGCGGCAACCAGGGTCTGGCCGTGTCGAAGGACGGCGGCCTGACCTGGAACGTCTACCACGTGCCCGACAGCATCGAGGGCACGAGCGATCCGTCCGTCTCGGCCGGCAAGGACGGCACCGTCTACTTCGGCTACGGCGACGGCACCGGCAAGCCGCGCATCGCCATGAGCACCGACGAGGGCAAGACCTGGACAAAGTCCGTCGACGTCGGCATCCCGTTCGGCATCAAGAACACCGAGTTCTCCGAGGTCATCGCCGGCGACGGCAACCGGGCGGCCTTCGCCTTCCTCGGTACGCCGACGCGCGGCTCGACCCAGGCGGCGTCGTTCGGCAAGAGCGCCGACGGCAAGACCTTCACCGGCGCGGAGTGGCACATGTACGTCGCGACCACCTATGACCGGGGCAAGACCTGGACCACGGTCGACGCGACCCCGAAGGACCCGGTGCAGCGCGGCTGCATCTGGAACTCCGGTGGCAGCAACCCGTGCCGCAACCTGCTCGACTTCAACGACATCACCCTCGACAAGACGGGCCACCTGTTGATCGGCTTCGCCGACGGATGCGTGCCGGCATCCGTGGAGCCGAAGGGCGACGCGCCCGGCGCCGCGGCCAACGACTGCGTGGCGTCCAAGGCCGTGAGCAGCAACGGGCTCGTCCAGCACGGCGCGATCCTCCGCCAGATCTCCGGCAAGGGGCTCTTCGCGGCCTACGACTCGACCGCTGCCGTCCCGGTTGCCGCTCCCCCGGCATCCGGTGGCGGCACGCCGAGCTCGTCCGGATCCGGGTCCGGAGCGCCGTCGTCCGGCGGCAACCTGGCCGCGACCGGTGGCCTGCCGGCCGCGGGGGCCGGTCTGCTCCTGCTGCTCCTCGGCCTCGCAGCGCACCGCCGTCGTACCGCCTAGCTCGACGTCGCGGTGCCTGCGACTGAGACCGCCTTCGTCCTGGGCGGCGGCGGTGTCCTCGGCGCGTGCGAGGTCGGCATGCTCAAAGCCCTGCTCGAGCACGGCATCCGCCCCGACCTGGTGGTCGGGACATCGATCGGCGCGCTGAACGGCGCGTTCGTCGCGGCCGACCCGCGGCCCGAGACGGCAACGCGGCTCGCGTCGCTGTGGCGCGACATGGTTGCGGGCGACGTCTTCAGCGGGTCGCTGCTGCGCCGGGCCGGCACGCTGGCGAAGACCCGCACCCATCTGCATCCGTTCGGCCCGCTGCGCAGCCTGCTGCGCGAGAGCCTGCCGGTAGAGCGGATCGAGGACCTGGAGGTGCCGTTCCAGTGCGTGGCCGCGAGCATCGAGCGGGCCGCAGAGCACTGGTTCACCGAGGGACCGCTGGCCGATGCGGTGCTGGCCTCCTGCGCCGTCCCGGGGCTGCTTGCTCCGGTGCGGATCGGCGACGAGCACTTCATGGACGGCGGTCTGGTGCACAGCATCCCGGTCGGGCGCGCCGTCGCCCTCGGTGCGACGACGGTCTACGTGCTGCAGGTCGGTCGCGTCGAGCAGCCGCTGGTCGCCCCGCGGCGTCCCTGGGAGGTCGGGCTCGTGGCCTTCGAGATCGCGCGAAGGCATCGCTTCGCGACCGACATGGCGTCGATCCCGGACGGCGTCACCGTGCATGTGCTGCCCGTCGGTGAGGAGCCGCCGCGCTACGACTCGCGGGCCGCGCTGCGCTACCGCGACCTCAGCAGCGTGGGATCGCGGGTCGACAGGGCGTACGACGCGACGGCGGCCTACCTGGCCGACATCGCGTGAGGCTGCCGCCCCGGCCGGTGCGGCGGTTGCTCGACCCGCTGCTCCTGGTGGTGCTGCTCGCCGTCGTCGTACTGCTCCCGGTCCTCGTCGTCATCGCCGCGGTCCTGTCCGTGCGGATGCCGGGACGCTGGCGCGGCCTACGGATCCTGACGCTGGCCGTCGTCTGGGTCACGGTCGAGTGGGTCGGGATCCTGCTCGCGTTCCTGCTCTGGGTCGCGAGCGGGTTCGGCTGGCGGCTCCGCGCGAGGCGGTTCCAGCTCGCGCACTACGCGCTGCTCCGGCTGGGGCTGTCGGTCATCGCGCGAACCGCGACGTGGGTGATGCGCCTGCGCCTGGAGGACGACGAGGGCTCGTGGTCGCCGCTGGACGACGGTGTCCCCGGCTCGACCAACGCGATGGTGGTGCTCTCGCGTCATGCCGGTCCGGGTGACTCCGTGCTGCTCGTGCACACCCTGATGAACGCCGACCACCTGCGCGAGCCGCGCATCGTGCTCAAGGCCGACCTGCAAGCCGATCCGCTCGTCGACGTCTACCTCAACCGGCTGCCGGCACGCTTCATCACGCCCAACCCCGCGCCGCACGAGCACCCCGAGGACGCGATCGCCGAGCTCGCCACCGGGATGGGCGCGGAGGACGCGCTCCTCATCTTCCCGGAGGGCGGAAACTTCACGGCCCGCCGTCGCTCGCGCGCCATCGCGACGCTGCGGCGCAAGGCGATGCACCGGGAGGCCGATCGGGCCGAGCGGATGCGCAACCTGCTGCCGCCGCGCCCCGGCGGCGTCCGGGCGGCGCTCGCCGCCGCGCCGCACGCCGATGTCGTCTTCGTGGCGCACACCGGCCTCGACCACCTCGTCACGGTGCGGGACGTCTGGCGCGAGCTCCCCCAGGACAAGGTGCTGAAGCTGCGGTGGAGCTTCGTCCCGGCCGCCGCCGTGCCCCGGGAGGAGCAGGCACAGGTCGACTGGCTCTACTCCTGGTGGGCCGACATGGACACCTGGATCGCCGACGCCTGACCCGGCGTAGCCGCGCGCCGGGTGGGCAGGAGGCAGGCATGTTCCCCTTCGACCAGCTCGACCGCCTCGAGGAGCTGTCCGTCCTCGACCCCGTCGTGAAGCCGCTGCGCGCCGCCGTCAACGCCGCGATCCGGCCACAGGCCGTCGCCGACACGCTCCACGGCACCTGGCTCGGCCATCCCCTGCACCCGGTGCTCGTGCAGGTGCCGCTCGGTGCCTTCGCGAGCGCCTCGATCCTCGACGTCGTCGGCGGCAAGGACGCCCGCGACGGTGCAGACCTGCTGGCCCTGACCGGCCTGATCTCGGCGGTGCCGGCGGCCCTCGCGGGGGCCAACGACTGGTCGTCGTCCAACCCCCAGGAGCAGCGCAGCGGCCTCGTGCACGCCCTCGCCAACGCGATCGGGCTCGGCTGCTGGGTCGCGTCGCTGCTCGCGCGGCGCCGCGGCGACCGGACCCGCGCAACGACGCTCGGCCTGGCCGGCATGACCGCGATGGGCGTCGGCGGCACCATCGGCGGGCACCTGTCCTACCGTCGCGCCCTCGGTGCCGACTCCAACGCCGACATCGAGGACACCGGCCCGGCCGACTGGACCGACGCCGGTCCGGCCGAGGTCGCCGAGGGCAAGCCGGTGCTCCGCCAGGCCGGCGGTACGCCGGTGCTGCTGGTGCGGACCGGTCAGCGGATCGACGCCCTCGTCGACCGCTGCAGTCACCAGTCCGGGCCGCTGCACGAGGGCGAGCTCGCCGACGGCTGCGTCACCTGCCCGTGGCACGGCAGCCGGTTCCGGCTCGCCGACGGCGCCGTCGTGCACGGTCCCTCGACCCACCCGCAGCCCTCGCTGCTCACGCGCGTCGAGGGGAACAGGCTCCAGGTCAAGCTCCGCGACTAAGAGACCAAGAGGCGACCGGCCGGTCCCTCGCGGGGCCCGGCCGGTCGACCAAGGTGCTTCTAGAGCTGGATGCGCACGATCTGACCGGTGGGCTGGCCCGACTTGGCCGCCTTGCCCGGCATGAGCGACCAGTTCGACACGTACAGCCCGCCGTCGCGGACGGCGAAGCCCTGCGGGTAGAAGAGCTTCCCGTAGCCGAGCCTGGTCCTGGTGCCGTTCGCCGCGACCTTGATGACTGCCCCGCGGGGGTCGCCCTGGGGGCCGGGGTTGAACGCCGTCGTCTGGAGCTCCACCGCGTAGAAGTTGCCGTTGGTGTCGAACCCGCAGCCCGTCATGTTCGTGAAGCCGCTACGCCACAAGATCGGGCTGTGGTTGGGGACGACCCGCCAGACGCGCGCCGAGCCCGGCTTGTTGCCTCCGCCGGTGAGCTCGCCGACGTACAGCGCCTTGTCGGGGCCCCTCGCAATGCAGGTCGGCACGGAGTCACCCACCGCGGGGTTGTGGAAGAACGCGCGCTGGGTGACCGCCGAGCCGTCGACGTAGGACAGCACGTTGGTTCCGCTGTCGATCACGTCGGTACGTGAACCCTCGATGAGCATCGCGAAGGGATTGGCGTCGGGGAACTGCTGCGGCACATAGCTCTGGTGGCTCGCCGACCAGTCGTAGTCGGCATCGCCGACATCGGCACGAATGGTCGCAGTGCCTGTGTCGGAGAGTGAGAGCAACCGTCCGAGCTGGTTGTTGCTCGTCTGCGTATCGGCAGCCGTCAGGCCCGGGATCGTCGCGTGCGTGGACAGGCCCATGAGCAGCTGCCACAGGCCCCCAGCCCCTTGGCCCATCGCCGAGAGGCCCTCGGCGCCGGATCCGTCGGGGCCTGCGATGGAAGCCAGGCCGCGCACGAGCCGGATGGCCAAGCCGCCCGTCACCCGGGTGAAGGCACCGGTCGTCCCGAAGCACACCGGCTGGCCTTCGGGACCCTTCGCTCCTGCGGGGCAGTCAGAGCCGCCGTGCCCCGCCTCGGCGACGTAGAGGCGCCCGTCGGAACCGATCGCGAGTCCCCGCGGGTTGTCCAGACCGCTCATCACGGTCGTCACCGCGCCGGGCGCCGCGGCGCCGGCCGGGGCCGCCAGCAGGGGCGTAGCGGTTACCGCCGCTGCGAGAACGGCAAGCAAGACCTGCCGTCCATGTCGTCGTAAAGCCATCAATGGCACCCTTCAGTTGGTGCATCGGCTGCACCTGCCCGATGTCTGCACTCGCCCTATCACGGAACTCAGCCGCGAACCTGAACGCCCGAGGATTTCCTAGAAGGGCACCGCAGTGCCGAGGGCAGCGGATCCCCGTGCTGACAGACCGCGGCAGAAGTCGACGGCGTCCTCGGTGATCTCCGGTCCGCCGGCGCCGAACGACCAGATCCCGCCGGCCGGCCCGGTGAGGTGGAGCCGGCAGGGCTGCCCGTGGCGGGCGGCCCACTCCGCCACGACGTCGGCGACGATGACGCCGTCGTGCTCCGGTGTCAGCTCGAGGTCCTTGCCGGTCGCGCGGGCGAGGTCGATGCGGTGCATCCACGTGTCGCGGGTCAGGATCACGTCGACGAGGTAGCCCAGGGTCCAGGACTCGTCTACGCCCCCGACCGCTTGCGGCACCGGCATCGTGCGCCGGCGGATGAACCCAGGGGTACGACGGCGTCCCTTCGCCGCCTTGGGTCCGACGGTCGCGAGCCGCGCCACCAGCTGCTCGGGTGTCGCGTCCTTGTGCTTCGCCACCTGCAGCGCCGTCAGCGCGTCGATGAACACGCCATCAGCCTTGCCGGCCGCCCGCATCTGACGCATCTGCTCCGGCAGCGACGCCGACATCTCCGTCATGCCGACGACGTGACCGACGAGCGCCCGGACGTCCCACGCGGGGCAGTCCGTCGCGGCCTTCCAGTCGGCCGGAGCCAGGCGCTGCAGCTGGCCGAGGAAGCGCTGGTACTCGTCAGCGGCGAGGCGCATCGCGACGTCGCGCTGCAGAACGGGCTTGCGGGGCCCGGTGACCGCCGGAGCCGTGCCTGCGGCGGTCACTGCGTCGCCCCCGCACCGACGGGCGCGGCGTGCCCGGGCAGTGCCTGCGCCGGGACGTCGGGCGGCCGGCAGCCGAACCTCGTCTCGTAGACGTCGGCCAGACCGCGCAGCAGCGTCGCGCAGTCGCCGTTGTAGGACGAGCCGTGCATGACAGCGAGCGTCTTCGGCGCGAGGTCGGCGAGCCGCCGGTAGGCCGCGGGGATGGCCGGCCCCATGGACGTCTGCCAGAAGGTCTCCTCGGCCGCGATCGCCGCGTCGAGAAGGTCCTGGTCGGTCACGGCGGGGCCGTCACCGAGCTGCGTCGCGAGGTCGCCGCAGAACAGCGTGCCGGTCTCCTGCTCGAAGAACACGTGCGACTCCCAGTTGTGCGGGACGTGCGGCGTCGCGACCTCGAGCACGCGCCGGCGCAAGCCCGCGCCACCGATGTCGAGGACCTCACCGTCGGCGAGAGCCCGCGGCGGGCGGTTGAGCATGTCGTTCAGCGAGAGCATGACGCCCATCGCCCCGTGCGCGACCTGTGCGTGCGGGGCCGCCTCGAGGAAGTCGTTGACGGCACCGCACTCGTCGGCCTCGACATGCGCGAACGCGATCCAGCGGAGCCGGTCCACCGGCATGACGCGGGCGACCGCCTCGCTGACCAGGGGGAACAGCTGACGCATGCCCGTGTGGTAGAGCAGCGGCTCCTCGGCGTCGACGAGGAACTGGTTGAACGTGAACCCGGTCGGCCCGATCTCCGGAACGTACGTGGAGATGCGGTAGATCCGGTCGGCGATCTGGTCGACCTTGGTGTCGCTCATTTCTTCTTCCCCTTGGTTGTGGCGGGCGTGCCGTAGTGGGTCACGAACATGGCGACGAGAGCCGGCAGCGTCGCGGTGACGCGGCCTTCGTCGAAGGACTCGTGTGGGGCATTGGCGAGCTGGCGGGTCATGACACCGCTGGTCAGGACGGTCCAGATCTGTAAGAGGTCGTCCACCGGGACGTCGGCGCGGATGAGCCCGCGGGCGGACAGCCGCGTGAACATCGCGCGGGCCGACTCCAGCACGTCGACGGCCGCGGCGAAGGCGTCGGCCGACGGCTCGTAGCCCGGCACGGGGCGCCACATCATGAGCTGCGCATACGACGGGTGCTCGATCGTCCAGCGGACGAACCTGCTCGCGACGGCAAGCAGGAACGGCTCGAGGTCCTGGACGTCGGTCTCCTGGAGGTGAAGCGGCTCCATCTCCTCGTAGATCGCCCGCCAGCCGCGCGTGAAGACCGCGTCGTAGACACCGTTCTTCGCGTCGAAGTAGACGTAGAGGGACGGCGTCCGCATGCCCATCCGGCGGGCCACCTCGCCGAGCGAGAGGCCGCCGACGCCGTACTCCGTCATGACCTCGACCGAGACGTCGACGATCTCCTCGATCGTCTCGAGCCGCCGGCGCGCCCGGCGGTCGATGCGCACGGGTGCGGTCATGGCGGCACTCTCTACCTAATGCCATTAGGAAGTCAAGCATCCGCTAGGAAACGCGTCAGAAAGAGGTGATCACCGTGATCCCCGGCGTGGAACCGACGCGCGCGAGCGCCTCGGCAGCCGCGTCGAGCCCGATCTCGTGGGTGACGAGCAGGTCGGGGCGCAGCCGTCCGTCCGCCACCATGGCCAGCAGCTCGGGATAGGCGTGTGCCGCCATCCCGTGGCTGCCGTAGAGCTCCAGCTCGCGGGCCACGACCCGATCCATGGGAACGACCGTGGACGCCGGCAGCAGCCCGACCTGGACGTGCCGGCCGCGCGGACGCAGCGACAGGACGGAGCCGGCGCAGTTCGGGCCGCTCCCGAGCGCGTCGATCGAGACATGAGCCCCGCCGTCGGTGACCTGGCCGACCGCTGCCGCGACCTCCGCGGCGGTCAGTCCGGTCGCATCGATCCCGGTCTCCGCACCGAGCCCGGCGGCGAGCTCGAGCGCGCCCACCGACACGTCGACGGCGACCACCCTCGCGCCGAGCGCCGAGGCGATCTGCACTGCCGACAGACCGACTCCGCCGCAACCGTGGACCGCGACCCACTCCCCCGGCTGGACCCGACCCTGGTGGGCGACCGCACGGAAGGAGGTGCTGTAGCGGCAGCCGAGTGCGGCAGCCGTCGCGAACGGCAGGTCCGCCGGCAGCGCGACGAGGTTGACGTCGGCGTTGTCGAGGGCGACGAGCTCGGCGAACGACCCCCAGTGCGTGAAGCCGGGCTGGCTCTGGTGCGCGCACACCTGATGGTCGCCTGCAGCGCACTGCGCGCAGGACCCGCACGCGCAGACGAACGGCACCGTGACGCGGGCGCCATTCGACCAGTTCCGCACATCCGGACCGACCGCCTCGATCGTCCCGGCGAGCTCGTGGCCGGGCACGTGCGGCAGCGCGATGTCCGGGTCGTTGCCCTGCCAGCCGTGCCAGTCGCTGCGGCAGACGCCGGTCGCGCCGACGCGTACGACGACACCGGCCCGAGCCGGCTCGGGGGCGGGCACCTCGACGACGCGCAGCGGACCCCGGAACTCGTCGTACAGCAGCGCTCTCATCGTCACCAGGCCGACGGCGCGTAGTCCTTGAGGAAGCAGCCGTAGACGTCCTCGCCGGCCTCGCCGCGAACGACAGGGTCGTAGACCCGGGCCGCGCCGTCGATGAGGTCGAGCGGCGCATGGAAGCCCTCGTCCGCGAGCCGCGCCTTCGTCGGGTGCGGGCGCTCGTCGGTGATCCAGCCGGTGTCGACACTCGTCATGAGGATGCCGTCGGTCTCGAGCATCTCCTTGGCGCTGGTGCGGGTCAGCATGTTCAGCGCGGCCTTGGCCATGTTGGTGTGCGGGTGGCCGGGGCCCTTGTAGCCGCGGGAGAACTGGCCCTCCATCGCGGAGACGTTGACGACGTACTTGCGCCGCGCGGTCGACGCGCGCATCGACGATCGGAGTCGGCTGACGAGCACGAAGGGCGCCGTGACGTTGCACAGCTGCACCTCGAGCAGCTCGAGCGGGTCGACCTCGTCGACGCCACGGGTCCAGCTGTTGACCGCATCGAGGTCCGGAACCAGCCCGCCGGCGTCGATGGCCGTGCCGGCCGCGACGCGGTCGAGCGAGGCCGAGCCGCTCGTGAGGGCGAGCGCCGTGAGGTTGTGCGCGTCGAAGGAGTGCTGCTCGACCTGCCCCCCGGTGAGCTGCAAGGGTCCGTGGCCGAGGTCGACGACGTCCGGGCGCGGACCGGGCGGCAGCTCCGCGGTCTCCGCCGCGATCAGCTGCGCGTAGGAGCCCGCCGTGCGGCGCACGGTCTGCGCCGCGTTGTTGATGAGGATGTCGAGCGGCCCCTGGGCCGCGACCTCGTCGGCGAGGGCGACGACCTGCGCGGGGTCGCGCAGGTCGATGCCGACGATGCGCAGCCGGTCGATCCAGTCGACGCTGTCGGGCATCGCGGTGAACCGGCGTACGGCGTCGGTCGGGAAGCGCGTCGTGATCGTCGTGTGCGCGCCGTCGCGCAGCAGCCGCAGCGCGATGTACATCCCGATCTTCGCCCGACCACCCGTGAGCAGCGCCCGTCGCCCGCTGAGGTCGGTGCGGGCATCACGACGGGCGTGGTTGAGAGCCGCGCAGGTCGGACACAGCTGGTGGTAGAACGCGTCGACGGTCCGGTAGCGCTCCTTGCAGATGTAGCAGGAGCGCGCCCGCTGCAGCCTGCCGGCGACCGGCGCGGTCGTGCCCGAGGACAGCGGGATGCCGCGGGTCTCGTCGTCGATCCGGTCCGGCGCACCTGTCGCCGTCGCTGCGGTGACGGCGGCGTCGGCTGCGGTCACGGCGGCCTGCCGCTCCCGCCGGCGGCGGATCTTCACGTCCTTGTACAGACCCGCGGTCGCCCGCCGTACCCGGACCGTGTCGGGGTGCTCGGGCGGAAGCACCGACAGCTCCGCGATCACCCGGAGGCACTCCTCCAGGCGCGTCGGGTCGATTCCGGGCTCCTGCACCTCGTCGAGGCTACCGGCGCGGATGCGTGCGATCGGCTGACGCAGGCAGCGGGCGGCTGGCACTCTCCCGTCAACATCCACGCAGGACGGGAGTGCTGTGAGCAGCTCGGCGAGTGAGGCCATCAGCGGCAAGGGCATCGGCATGCTGATGGCCATCCATGGCGCGGTACGACGGGACCTGGCTCGGCTGGCGGGCGCCGTCGGGGCGCTCGCCGATCCTGGCATCCGGGACCACGACCGCGCCGTCGGCGCGGCCGGGCTGGCGGCGTACTGGGACTGCCTCGCCCACCAGCTGCACCACCACCACACGATCGAGGACACCGAGGTGTTCCCGTATGTCCGGAAGGCGCTCGGCGACCGGTCCGGCGCCGTCATGGACAAGATGGGCACCGAGCACGACGCGATCGACGAGGCGCAGGCCCTGGGTGAGGCGGCCGTGCGCGCCCTCGCCGCGGAGCCCACGGCCGCCCGGGCATCGCAGGCCGCCGAGCGGCTGCTCACGTTCCAGCAGGTCGTCCTCGCGCACCTCTCCCACGAGGAGGCCGAGGCGATCCCGCTGATCCTCGAGGGCTTCGACGAGGGCTACTGGCAGGCGTTCATGGGCCGACGGCAGCAGGACCCTGGGGGCGACACGTTCCTGCCGTGGGTGCTCGACGGCGCTCCGGCGCCGGCCGTCGCCGCCGTGACCGGAGCACTGCCGCCGCCGGTGCGGGAGCTGCTCGTCACGGAGTGGCAGCCGGCGCACGCCGCCCGGGTGGACGCGCTCCCGAGCGCGCGATGAGCGGCGGTTAGTGTCGCGAGCATGGTGCGTGCTGCTGTCCTGACCGAGTCCGGCGCGCCGCTGCGCGTCGCCGACATCGAGCTGCCCGAGGCCGGCCCGGGCCAGGTGCGCGTCCGCATCGCGGCGACCGGCGTCTGCCACAGCGACCTGTCCCTCGCGCGCGGCACGCTGCGCCAGCCGGTGCCGGCCGTCCTCGGCCATGAGTCGGCGGGCACGGTCGTCAGCGTCGGCGCCGGGGTCACCTCGACCGCGCCGGGCGACCGGGTGGTGCTCTGCTGGGCCCCGCCCTGTGGCGCGTGCTGGTTCTGCGGCGAGGGCGAGCCCTGGCTGTGCGAGCGGTCCTCCGATGCCGCAGCCGCGCCCTACGCGAAGTACGACGGCCAGGAGCTCTACCCGGGCCTGTCGACGGCTGGGTTCGCAGAGGAGACGGTCGTCTCCGAGCGGGCCGTCCTTGCGGTCCCCGACGGCGTGCCGCTCGAGCAGGCGGCACTCGTCGGGTGCGCCGTCATGACGGGCGTCGGCGCGGTGCTCAACACCGCCAGGGTCCGCGCCGGCCAGAGCGTCCTCGTCGTGGGCCTCGGCGGGGTCGGGCTGTCCGTCGTGCAGGGCGCACGGCTCGCGGGGGCCCGCACGATCGTCGCGGTCGACCGCTCCCCCGACAAGCTCGCACTCGCTCAGTCGATGGGAGCGACCGACGTGCTCGAGGCGGGCGACGACCTAGCCAAGCAGGTGCGCGGTCTGACCGGTCGACGCGGCGCCGACCACGCGTTCGACTGCGTCGGCCTGGCCGACACGATCCGCACGTCCTGGAGCGCGACCCGGCGAGGCGGCACTACCACCATCGTCGGCATCGGCGGCAAGGAGCAGCAGGTCACCTTCACCGCGCTGGAGCTCTTCCACTTCGCGCGGACGCTGCAAGGATGCGTCTACGGCTCGACCGACCCGTTCACCGACATCCCGAAGATCCTCGGCTATGCCGCAGAGGGCCGCCTCGACCTCGGCGCTCTGATCAGCGCAACCATCGGCCTCGACGGGATCGACGGCGCGTTCGCCGACATGGAAAAGGGCGTCGGGGCTCGGGCCGTCGTCGTACCGGCCTGATCTCGTGGAGCCCTGACATGGACCTCGGCCTGACCGACAAGGTCTTCCTCGTCACCGGAGGCTCGCGCGGGCTCGGTCGGGCCTGCGCCGACGTGCTCGTTGCTGAAGGCGCCCGGCTCGTCGTCGCAGCGCGGACTGCGGAGGCCGTCGCGCGCGTCGCCGACGAGCTCGGCTGCGTCGGTGTCGCTGCCGACCTCGCCGATCCCGGGTCGCCCGCGCGGCTCGTCGACGCGGCCGTGTCGTCGTACGGCCGTCTCGACGGCGCTCTCATCTCGGTCGGGGGTCCCCCGCCCGGTGCCGCGCTGTCGCTGTCCGACGAGCAGTGGCGCTCGGCGTTCGACAGCGTGTTCCTGGGCGCCGTGCGGCTGACCCGCGCGGTCGTCGACGCCCTGCCGCCCGAGGGCGGGTCGCTGGTCTTCGTGCTGTCGACCTCCGTGAAGGCGCCGATCGCCGGGCTCGCCGCGAGCAACGGCCTGCGCCCCGGCCTGGCCATGCTGGCGAAGACGATGGCCGACGAGCTCGGACCTCAGGGCGTGCGCGTCAACGGCCTGATGCCCGGCCGGGTCCACACCGACCGCATCCGCGAGCTGGACGGCGACGACCCGGCCGTGGCCGAGCGGATGGCCGCGGGGATACCGCTGCGGCGCTACGGCGATCCCGCCGAGTTCGGTCGGGTCGCCGCCTTCCTGCTGTCCCCGGCCGCGTCGTACGTGACCGGGGCGATGGTGCCGGTGGACGGCGGCGCGGTGCGTTCGCTGTGATGCGGGGTACGACGGCAGCATGAGCGAGCAGACACCCGACATCGGTCCGGGCACGGACATCGACGCAGCCGAGCTCGACGTCGAGGCGCCGGTGGAGCCCACCGCGACGTCGGACGCGGAGGAGTACGTCGAGGACGGCGAGACCCTCGGTGGCACGGGCGGGCTCAACGCGGGCGGGGCCGGCTGAGAGAAACCCGCTCGCCAGCGGTGGTACGACGGAGACGTGAAGGTCGAGGCGGTCCAGGACATCGCCGGGCTGACCGCGTGGCATGCCGTCGAGTCGGCGTCGATGGCCCACGACCACGTCGCCCTGCCCGCGGACCCCCTGGCGGAGCGGGTGCCCACCCTCGATCCGGCCTCCCCGATGGCCGGCGAGAAGAGCGAGTACCGCGTCGGGTGGCTCGACGGCAGCCCTGCCGGTGCGATCGAGCTGAACCTGCCGACCGTCGACAACCTGATCGCCGTGTCCGTGACCGTCCATGTGCTGCCGGAGCTGCGGCGTCGTGGTCTGGGCCGTGAGCTGCTCCAGCACGCGCTGGACGAGACGGCGACCCGGGGGCGGCCGCGGGTGTTCTTCGAGGTCCCGTCTCCGTACCCGGCCGGCCCCGCGCCCGCGGCGCCGCTGCTCCGGTCGGTCGGTGCGCGCCCGGTGCTCAAGGAGGTACGCCGGCTGCTCGACCTCAGCGACCTGCCTGACCTCGAGGCGCCGATCGCCGACGGCTACCGCTTCGAGCAGTGGGTCGACGTCGCACCGGAGGAGCTGGTCGAGGGGCTGGCCCACCTGTGCGCACGGATGTCGACCGACGCGCCGCTCGAGGACATGGACTGGGAGCCCGAGATCTGGGACGCCGCCCGCTACCGGCGGAAGGAGGCGTCAGCCCAGGCCCGGGGACGCGTCCGCTACGCAGGCGCGGCGGTGCACGTGGCCTCCGGGCAGGTCGTGGCCATGACCGACATCGGCGTCAGCAGGCACCACAGCGAGGTCGCCTACCAGTGGGACACGATCGTGCTGCACGAGCACCGGGGCCACGGCCTCGGCCTTGCCCTGAAAGCGCGCAACCACGAGCTGCTCGTGAAGTCCGAGCCCGCGACCCGCTGGGTCAACACGTGGAACGCCGAGAGCAACACGCACATGGTCGGCATCAACGAGCGGCTCGGCTTCCGGCCGGTCGACTACTGGACCGAGTGGCAGCTCGACCGGTAGCCGCCCTTCGCCGCTGCCCACGTCAGTCGACTGCCGGTGGGTGTGCGCGGCGCACGCTCACGTCGCACGCGTGGGACGCGCACACGTCAGCCGACTGCCGGTGGGTGTGCGCGGCGCGCGCTCACGTCGCACGCGTGGCACGCGCACACGTCAGTCGACTGCCGGTGGGTGTGCGCGGCGCACGCTCACGTCGCACGCGTGGCACGCGCACACGTGCACGGAGATGGATCCATCGACGTCACGTGCCGGGCTCGAGTGGCTCGAGCGCGAACAGCCGGATGTCACGCTGGGTCCGGCTGCGGTAGACGTCGTACGTCCCGGCCAGGTCGACGAACCGCGCCCAGACGAGCTCCCGCTGCGGCCCGTCGAGCAGAGTGGCACGGACCCCCACGTCCTGGCCGCCGATCGTCACCGTCGCGCGTGGATCGGCCAGCAGGTTGCTGCTCCAGGCGGGGTGCTGCTGCTGCCCGAAGTTGCTGCCCACCACGTAGAGACGTCCGGGATCGCGCACGTAGAGCAGCGGCGAGGTGCGCGGTTGCCCGGTCCTCGCTCCGGTGGTGGTGAGAAGCAGCATCGGTGCGCCGATCGGACCGAACAGGGTGCGGCGACCGCGGCTGCGCACGAGCAGCCGACGGTCGAGCGGCATCGAGACCCGGATGAGCCAGGAGCCGAGCCGCGTCGACCCGACCTTGCTCGCGGGCTTCTGCAGGCGGCTGCCTGCCCTGCCCCAGCGGACGTCGGGGAACGGGTCGGTCATCCCTACTGCCCGGCGCGGCCGTCGATGCGCTCGCGCAGGAAGTCTGCGTGCCCGTTGTGCCGGGCGTACTCCTCGACCATGTGCACCAGCACCTCGCGGACCGACACCTGGTTCCCATGGCGATCGGTCACGACTGCGGCCATGTCCGTCGCATGGCTCAGGTACTGCTCGGCGAACGCCACCTCGTCGCGCCACGCCGCCCACGCCTCGGTCACGACTGCCGGGTCCGCGACGGCGCCGTCGAAGTCGTGGTCGAACTCCCCCTCCGGGCTGTAGCGGCGCGGTGCGTCCTGCCCGGACAGCACGCGCCGGAACCAGGCGCGCTCCACCTCCGCCATGTGCCGCACGAGGCCCAGCAGCGACATGCTCGACGGCTCGACGGAGCGCCGCGCGAGCTGCTCGGCGTCCAGGCCGGCGCACTTCAGCTCGAGGGTCAGCCGCTGGCAGCGGAGGTACTCCACGTAGGTCGCGCGCTCGTCGCCGAGGCTCGGGCCGCCCTCGCGCGGGTCCTGCTCTTCCGGCAGGAACATGTCGATCTTCTTCTTCGGCGTGGTCACCCGTTCATCCTCCCGCAGGGATACTCGGGCGGTGCCGACAGCCGTCCACGCTCCTCGCGCGCGGGTCGAGGCCGCGTGCGCCGCCCACGGCCAGGCTGCCGTCGCGGATGCCTGCATGCGGCTGATGGCCGGTGCCGACATCGACCCCGTGATGCGCGCGGTCTTCGGCGACCAGCACAGCCCGGCCTGGCTGAAGAGCGAGGTCAACCGCTACTGGCTGCGCGTCTGGGGCGCCCGCGGTCTGCTGTGGAGCTGGGACCCGCGCGCCGTCCCCTCCGTGCGGACCGCGCTCGGCGACGAGGCCTGGCGGGTGCGGGAGATGGCGGCGAAGGTCGTCGCCCGTCACCGCGTCGACGACCTGCAGCCCGTGGTGGCCGGGCTCGTCCACGATCCCGTTCCACGGGTCCGCGCGGCCGCATCCCGCGCCCTTGCCCTCCTCGCCGTTGCCGACCGCTGATCGCTCATCCGGCCACATGCGCTAAGGCCACTTCTCCTACGCCGGGTGATCGGTGTGCGCGCCCCACGCTTGCGACGTGAGCGTGCGCCGCGCACACGTCGTGGGTCGCGGCGAAGGGCGGCTGGGTCTCAGTCGACGACGGGGATGGCCTGCCGGGAGAACTGCGTCCGGTAGAGCTCGGCGTAGAGCCCGTCCCGCTCCAGCAGCTCGTCGTGGCGGCCGCTCTCCACGATGCGCCCGTCGTCGACGACGAGGATCTGGTCCGCCTCGCGGATGGTGGACAGCCGATGCGCGATGACGAGCGAGGTCCGGCCGGCGAGAGCCGTCGACAGCGCCCGTTGCACCGCGACCTCGCTCTCGCTGTCGAGGTGGGCCGTGGCCTCGTCCAGGACCACGAGGCCGGGCGCCTTCAGCAGCAGGCGGGCGATGGCCATGCGCTGCTTCTCGCCACCCGACAGCCGGTAGCCGCGGTCGCCGACGACGGTGTCGAGACCGTCGGGCAGCGACCGGACCAGCGGGCCGACCTGGGCGCTCTCGAGCGCGCCCCACAGCTCGTCGTCCGTGGCCTCGGGCCGGGCGTAGGCGAGGTTGGCCCGGATCGTGTCGTGGAACATGTGCGCGTCCTGCGTCACCACCCCGATCACGTCACGCAGCGACTGCAGCGTCACGTCGCGGACGTCGAGCCCACCGACCCGCACACTTCCCCGCTGGACGTCGTACATCCTGGTGACGAGCTGGCTGATGGTCGTCTTGCCGGCGCCAGACGGTCCCACCAGTGCGATGAGCTCCCCCGGTTTGGCCGAGAAGGACACGCCCTTGAGCACCGGCGCAGAGACGGTCTGCTCGAGCACGGCGACGGACTCCAGCGAGGCGAGCGAGACCTCCTCTGCCTGCGGGTAGCGGAAGTGCACGTCATCGAACTCGAGCGAAGGCACACCCGACGGCAGTACGACGGCGTCGGGCTTCTCCGCGACCATCGGCTCGAGGTCGAGCACCTCGAAGACGCGCTCGAAGGACACGAGGGCGGTCATGATGTCGACCCGCACGTTGGAGAGCGCCGTGAGAGGCCCGTACAGGCGGGTCAGCAGGCTGGCGAGTGCGACGACGGTCCCGATCTTCAGCGTGCCGTGCGCGGCATAGGTCCCGCCGACGCCGTACACCAGCGCCGTCGCCAGCGCAGCCACCGTGGTCAGGGCGACGAAGAACACCCGCCCGTACATCGCCGAGATGATCCCGATGTCGCGGACCCGGCCGGCCCGACCGCGGAACTCCCGCTCCTCGTGCTCGGGACGGCCGAACAGCTTGACGAGCAAGGCACCCGAGACGTTGAACCGCTCCGTCATCGAGTTGTTCATCTCGGCGTTGAGGCTGTAGCTCTCGCGCGTGAGCTCCTGCAGCTTCTGACCGAACAGCTTCGCCGGGATGATGAACACCGGCAGGAGCACGAGCGACAGGAGCGTGATCTGCCACGACAGGAAGAACATCACCGACAGCGCCACGGCGACGCCGATGACGTTGCTGACGACGTTGGACAGCGTCCCCGTGAAGGCCTGCTGCGCACCGAGCACGTCGTTGTTGAGACGGCTGATCAGGGCGCCGGTCTGCGTGCGGGTGAAGAATGCGATCGGCATCCGCTGCACGTGCCCGTAGACCTGCGCGCGCAGGTCGTAGATCAGCCCCTCACCGATGCGCGCGGAGTACCACCGGTTGATGAGGGCCAGCACCGCGTCGAAGAGCGACAGCCCGGCCACGAACAGCGCCAGTCCGAGCACGAGGCCGGGACGGCCGGTGGCAGGCGGGTTGTTGCCGATGCCGTCGTCGATGATCCTCGCGAGCACCAGCGGCGGCGCAACCGCGATGACGGCGTCGATCACGATGACGACGAGGAACGCGATCAGCTGGCGCTTGTAGGGCGCCGCGAACTGCGCGATGCGCCGGATCGTGCCCGGGGCGAGCTTCTTGCCGACGACGGCGGGGTCGCGCGAGAACGACCGCATCATCTGCATGGGGCCGGAGTGGCCGGGTCCCATCGTCACGCCGCACCCCCTTCCGCTTCGGGAGGGCGCCGCGTCAAAAGGCGGAGATCCCGGTCAGGGCGCGACCGATGATCAGCTTCTGGATCTGACTGGTTCCCTCGTACAACGTCGTAACCCTCGCGTCGCGCAGGTACTTCCCGGCGGGGTACTCGTCGATGTAGCCGTAGCCGCCATGCGCCTGGACGCAGTTGTTGGCGGCCCGCACCGAGGCCTCGCTCGCGTAGTACTTGGCCTTGCTGGCCGCGAGGGAGTAGTCCTCACCCCGCGTCTTGAGATCAGCGACCCGCCACGTGAGCAGCCGCGCGCAGTCGACCTCCACGGCGGTGTCGGCGATGAGCTCCTGGACGAGCTGGTGGCCGGCGATCGGCTTGCCGAACTGGTGCCTGTCCTTCGTGTAGCTGACCATGCTGTCGAGCGCCGCCTGAGCAAGCCCCGTGCAGGAGGCGCCCAGCGACATCCGGCCGTCGTTGAGCGCTGTCAGCGCGACGCGGATGCCCTTGCCCTCCTCGCCGCCGAGCAGTGCCTCGGGACCGACCTTCACGTCACGCAGGATGAGCTCGGCGGTGTCGCAGGAGCGCAGCCCGAGCTTGCCCTTGATCTTGCGGGACTCGAAGCCCGGGGAGTCGTTCGGCACCAGGAACGCGGACACACCGCGGGCGCCGGAGCCACCGGTGCGCGCCATGAAGAGCGTGACGCCCGCGATGTTGCCGTTGGTGATGAAGATCTTGGTGCCGTTGAGGACGTAGCCGCCGTCGGCCTGCTTCACGGCGGTGGACTGGAGGTCGGCGGGGTTGGACCCGAAGTCGGGCTCGGTCAGGCCGAAGCACCCGAGCACCTCACCCGTGGCCATCTGCGGCAGCCACTGCTGCTTCTGCTCCGGCGTGCCCCAGCGGTCGATCGACCCGGCGCACAAGCCGAGGTGCACGCTGACGATCGAGCGGACGTTGGCGTCGCCGCGACCGAGCTCCTCGATGAGCAGGACGTAGGAGAGCGGATCGGCCCCGCCGCCGCCGTACTCCTCGGAGATCGTCATGCCGATGAACCCGGTCTCCCGGAGACCGTCGAGCGCCTCCTGCGGGAAGCGCTCCTCGCGGTCGTTCTGGAGCGACGGCGGCACGACGACGTCGTCCACCCACTCCTTGACCGCCTTGCGGACGGCGTCCTGCTCCGGGCTGAGCGTGAGGTCCATCCCGTCAGCCTATGTATGCGCGCGAGTGCCCGGCGAGCTAGGAGGCCTTGCGGCGGGTGGCCCCGCCGCGACCACGCAGGCTCGCGCCCGACTCGCTGAGCATCCGGTGCACGAAGCCGTACGACCGCCCCGAGGACGCCGCGAGCAGGCGGATGCTCTGCCCCGCCTCGTACTTCCTCTTCAGGTCGGCCGCCAGCTTGTCGCGGTCGCCACCGGTGACCCGGGTGCCCTTCTTGAGCTCAGCCACGTGCATGCCCTCCGCGTCGGATTCGTCCTGTTTGGGGTGTCCCCAGGATGATCTGCGGCAATCCCCTGTTTCGCTACGGGGGTTGCGGCTCAGGACGCGACGAGGACGTGCGGGTGCAGGAGGGCCTCGTCCAGGCGCAGTCGCTCGAGCACGACTTCGGGGGCCTTCCAGCCGTCTGCGAGCAGGACGCGGGTCAGGGAGACGCGGGCCTGCACCATCTCCAGGCTCGCCACCAGGTCGGGAGCCAGGCCGCCGGAGACGGCGCGGTAGCGGTCGTACGCCGCCTGGATGTCCTGGTCCCCGCAGGCGGCGATGCGGAAGCGCACGACCGCCTCGGGGCGCGGCGAAGGCACTCCCGGGTTGCGCGGTGCGCTGCGAACCATGACGTCCCCCCGGACGCTCGCTGATCGCGGTCTGTGACAATCACGATGAGGCTGACTGCGGAGAGTGACCATCCTCCGTCGACATGGTCCTGTACCGGTCGCTGGTACTGGCCGGGACGGGCAGATGGCCTAGTCCACGCTCAGGTCAGGCCAGCGCGACGAGGTCGGCGAAGTCGTCGCTCCACTGGTCCTCCACGCCGTCCGGGAGCAGCAGGACCTTCTCCGGGGCGAGCGCCTGGACCGCCCCCTCGTCGTGGGTGACGAGCACGACGGCGCCCTTGTACGACGCCAGGGCACCGAGGACCTCGGCCCGGCTGGCCGGGTCGAGGTTGTTCGTCGGCTCGTCGAGCAGCAGCACGTTGGCGCCGCTGACGACGAGGGTGGCCAGGGCGAGGCGGGTCTTCTCGCCGCCGGACAGCGTGCCCGCCGGCTGGTGCACGACGTCACCGCTGAACAGGAAGGAGCCCAGGACCCGACGTGCCTCGGGCTCCGCCAGGTCGGGGCTGCTCGAGCGCATGTTCTCGAGGACGGTGCGGTCGATGTCGATGGTGTCGTGCTCCTGGGCGTAGTAGCCCAGCCGCAGCCCGTGGCCGGGCAGCACCTCGCCGGTGTCGGGCAGCTCGACGCCGCCGAGGATGCGGAGCAGCGTCGTCTTGCCGGCGCCGTTCAGGCCGAGTACGACGACGCGCGCACCGCGGTCGATCGCGAGGTCGACGTCGGTGAAGACCTCCAGCGAGCCGTACGACTTGGACAGCTCGGTCGCCGTCAGCGGCGTCTTGCCGCAGGGCGCGGGCTCGGGGAAGCGCAGCTTGGCCACCCGGTCCTGGGTGCGCTCGCCCTCGAGGCCGGCGAGCAGCTTCTCGGCCCGCTTGAACATCCCCTGTGCCGCCTTGGCCTTGGTGGCCTTGGCCCGCATCTTCTCGGCCTGGGCGTTGAGCACGCCGGCCGTCTTCTCGGCGTTGGCGCGCTCGCGCTTGCGTCGCTTCTCGTCGGTCTCGCGCTGCTTGAGGTAGGTCTTCCAGCCGACGTTGTACTGATCGAGCTCGGCCCTGTTGGCGTCGAGGTGGAACACCTTGTTGACGACGGCATCGAGCAGCTCGACATCGTGGCTGATGACGACGAGGCCGCCCTGGTGCTTCTGCAGGAAGCCGCGCAGCCAGGTGATCGAGTCGGCGTCGAGGTGGTTGGTCGGCTCGTCGAGCAGCAGCGTCGTCGCGTCGGAGAACAGGATGCGGGCGAGCTCGATGCGGCGGCGCTGGCCGCCGGACAGCGTGCCCAGGGGCTGGTCGAGCGCCCGCTCCGGCAGGCCCAGGTTGCTGCAGATCCGCGCGGCCTCGGCCTCGGCGCCGTAGCCGTCGAGGGCGACGAAGCGCTCCTCCAGCTTGCCGTAGCGCTCGAGGAGGGCGGCGTCGTCGGGTCGCTCGGCCATCTCGACCTGGGCCTTCTCCATCTTGCGGATCAGGTCATCGAGGCCACGGGCCGACAGCACCCGGTCGCGCGCGAGCACGTCGAGGTCGCCGGTGCGCGGGTCCTGCGGCAGGTAGCCCACCGGCGCGGAGTGCGTGATCGTGCCGCCGGCCGGCAGCGTCTGCTTGGCCAGCGTCTTGGTCAGCGTGGTCTTGCCCGCGCCGTTGCGGCCGACGAGGCCGATGCGGTCGCCCGGCTGCACGCGGAAGCTGACGCCGTCGAGCAGCAGGCGCGCACCGGCGCGCAGCTCGACGTCCTGGACGGTGATCACCGTGTGGCTCCTGGGGGATGGCGACGGACGGGCGGGCGGCGCGCGCCAGGTCAGTCGGTCGTGGGAGGCAC
>JAODNA010000091.1 GCA_025465135.1 Frankiales bacterium
GGCCGGCCTGATCGGACGGGAGAACGACGACGCCGGGAGCGGAGGCGAGGGGCGGCGAGCTGGGCAGCGGCGGGACGGGCGCGGCGGCGGGGCCCACCGACGAGGTCCCGGTCAGCACGAGCAGCGCGGTGCCGACCGACGCGAGCGCCACGAGCCCGCCGGTGGCGACGCCGAGGACCAGCCGGTTCGGTCCGACGAGAGTGGTCGTTCGACGGGGACGCGCCGTCATCGAACCTCCCCTCGCCGCACAGCCGGACGCACCGGGCCCCTGGAGACTATGCCACGGAACGTGTCCATTCAATCACGCTGGGTACAGGCTTCTCCCGATCGTGGAGGTTTTCGACCCGCCTGGGCGGACTCCTGCCGGGCTGCGGCTCTCAGGGGCGGGCCGCGGCCTCCGCCCGCTGCTTCACCGCGGCGAGCGTCTGCTCGATGCTCTGCGCCGTGAAGACCGACCGGTCGCCCACCCCGCTCACGAGCAGGCCGAGCGCGTCGATGGTGCGCCCGCGACGGTCCTCCCACGTCTCGGTGACGCTGCAGCCGCCGGAGCGCGGCGCGACGTCGTACGTCCAGCGCGAGACCGCCAGACCGAGGCTGCTCACGTCGAAGGCCAGCCGGCGTCCTGGCTCGCAGGCCGTGATCCGGGCGGTGGTGCTCCATCGTCGCCAGCCCTGGCGGTTGGAGCCGCGGAAGCGCACCCCGACCGCCGGTCCGGTGGCACCGTCGAGCCAGCTGCCGCCGGTGTTCTCCGGACTGAGCTCCCCCATGCCGGGAAGGTTGCTGACGAGGTCCCAGACCTGCGCGGGGGGCGCGTCGACGTCGACACTGCGGGTGATCGTCGAGGCGACGGTGTCGGTCATGAACGCACGCTAGCGCCGGCCCGGTGCTATCGGAAGGTGCTGGGCACCGGCAGCGTCTTGACCCGGTTGAACGGCCACACGACGACGAACGCGCGGCCGATGACGCGGTCGATCGGGATCGTGCCGTTGGCACGCGAGTCACTCGAGGCACCACGGTGGTCGCCCATCACCCAGAGCCGACCCGCGGGCACCAGCACACCCGGCGCACCAGGGCCGCACTGCGCGTCGGTTCCAGCCGCGCAGAAGACCTGCCGGTCGTCCTCGTAGAGGTAGGGCTCGTGCAGCTCGACCGCGGTGCGGCTGCCTTTCGCCTGCACCGTGACGTGGCCGTCGCTGCAGCACGCGACCCGGTCGCCGGGCAGCCCGATCACGCGCTTGATGTAGTCCTTCTCGCCCGGCGCCCCGAGCCCCACCAGCCGGGTGAAGCCGCGGATCGCCCGCTGGACGCCGTTGGCCGGAGCGGGAGCGGGGACTTCCGTGTCGAAGCTGTCGACGCCGTTGAAGACGACGATCTCGCCGCGGCGGATGTCACGCACCTTGTAGAGCACCTTGTTGACGAGCACCCGGTCACCGCGGCAGCCGGGGCAGCCGTGCAGGGTCTGCTCCATCGACCCCGACGGGATGAAGAACGCCTGCACGAGAAAGGTCTTCACGAGCACGGCCAAAACGAGTGCGACGACCACCAGCACGGGTAGCTCGTGCCAGCCCTTGCCCTTGCCCGTGGCGATGCTCACCGGCGGACCTTACGACGGACCCCGCGGGGCCGACTCCTCTACCGACGCGATGGGCGCCCGAGTCGGGGCCGCGTACCCGCCCGGGCCGGGCGACCGGCCGGCTGAGCCGATGCGTCCAGCGCAGTGCGGCACCGGTCCGAGCAGGTCGGCGGCGCGGTCCCCCGTCGTACGGCGACGTTGTTGCAGTCCGGGCCCTCGCACACGTCCAGGGAGCCCGCGGCCGGATCGGCGAGGAACACCGAGAGGGACAGCGCCATCTGCGCGGCGAGCAGGGGGACCAGCTCGTGGGAGGGCGCCTCGATGAGCAGCCGCGGGGCGCCGTCCGCACCAGCAGCGAGCGCCAGCGACGGAGGGTTCTCGAGCAGCAGGTGGTCGAGCTCGTCGTAGGCAGCCGCCCGGAAGACCCGGGTGAGCCGACCTCGCAGCCGACGGGCGGGCTCCACGTCGCGGGCCGTCGCCGGCGGCAGCGTCCACGGGTGGTCGCTCACGACATAGGCCAGCGCGTCGGCGTCGCACAGGAAGTCGATGTCGTTCAAGGGGTTGTAGGTGTTGACGATGTCGCCGGCGATCACGGCGATGCGCAGCAGGTCGTCCGTGAGCGCCAGGCCGGTCGGCAGCGCGCGGCCTACCCGCGGCTCGAGCCGCTTCGTCCGCCCGGTCACGGGTCACGCCGCTTCGCCGTACGGCGACCTGGCGGCGCCGACCGCTGCCGTTCTCGGTACGCCGCGACGTTGGTCCTGTTGCCGCACGTGCGGATGTCGCAGTAGCGGCGTCCGCGCGCCCGCGACCGGTCGACGAACACGACGTCGCAGCCGCTCGCCGCGCACGCCTGCAGCCGACCGACCTGGCCCTGCGCAGCGAGCGCAGCGGCGGCGAGGGAGAAGTCGCTGAGGTAGACCACGCCGAATGCGTCGTCGGGTCCGTGCATCGCCAGCGTCGGTACGCCGCCGTCGCCGGCCACCAGGCGGGGGCGAACGGGGGCGAGCCGCAGGAGGCCGTTGACGACCTCGATGGCTTCGGTCTCGCGGGCGGCCCCGAAGACGCGGCGCTGCGCCGGCAGCACGCTGGTCACCAGGTCGACGTCCGCGGCGTCGATCCCGGCGGAGGGGTAACCGCTGGCGGCCGCCTCGGCGGCCAGCAGCGCGGCCGTGAGTGGCGCACCGGCGGACGCGCGGTTGAGGAGGGCGGCCGCGAGCGCGAGCGGATCGGGCGCCTCAGGTGTCACCGGCCCAGGCTAGCGGTGGTCGTGACAGATGTCAGCCGTGTTCATGGCCTTTCGGTCAGGCGGCGGCTGCTCCCCTGTCTGATCTCTTTTCGATTTCGATAAGATGACTATGCGATCGAACCTCTTACACTCGTCTGGTCGCCACCTCTACCGTCCGGCTTCGCCCGACACGGCGGGCACTGACGAAACGAGGGACCATGCGACGACTGCGTTCGCGCCCCCTGCCCGGCATCGCGGCGCTCGCCGGTCTCGCGCTGCTGGCGGCTGCCTGTGGAGGCAGCAGCGGTTCGGCCGGCACCGGCTCGAGCGGCACGGTGGTGGAGGGAGGTCACCTCAGGCTCCTGGGCGCCGGCGACATCGACCACCTGGACACCGCCAGCGCGTACTACAGCGTGACCTACTCACTCCTGCGCGCGGTCACGCGACAGCTCGTGAGCTACCCGAACGACGCCGACCCGACGAAGGCACGGACGGTCGTGGCCGACATGGCGACCGCGATGCCGACGATCTCCGCGGACGGCCTCACCTACACGATGACGATCCGCGACGGCGTCCAGTGGGACGCGAGGTCCGGGCCGCGCCAGGTGACCGGCGCTGACGCCGTCCGCGGCTTCAAGCGGCTGTGCAACCCGGTCGAGCCGACCGGAGCCCTCGGCTACTTCGTCGGCGTGATCGCCGGGATGAAGGAGTTCTGCGACCCGTTCGCGAAGGTCCCGGCCAACGTTGCCGCCATCAAGGCCTACGTCGAAGGGCACGAGATCAGCGGGGTCTCCGCGAAGGGCGACACCCTCACGATCAAGCTGGTGCAGCCCGCCGGCGACTTCGTCAACATCCTCGCGCTGCCCTTCTCGTCGCCCGCTCCGGTCGAGAGCCTCGACACCCTGCCCGACTCGCCGCAGGCCCGCGCGGCCTTCATCTCGGACGGGCCCTACAAGATCGTCAAGTACGTCGCCGAGAAGTCGTTCGAGCTCGTCCGCAACCCGGCGTGGAAGAAGAGCACGGACCCGCTCCGCGCCGCCCACGTCGAGACGATCAGCATCGTCGAGGGCTCGGACGAAGGGCCCATCCAGCAGCAGCTGCAGGCCGGCACGGCGGACATGAGCTGGGACACCTACGTGCCCACCGCGCAGATCCCGAGCCTTCGCGCGGCCAAGGACCCGCGTCTCGCCCTGGTCGACAACGGCGCGATCAACCCGTACATCAGCATCAACCTGCAGAGCCCCAACGCCGGTGGCGCCTTGAAGAAGCTGCAGGTGCGCCAGGCCATCAACTACGCGACGAACAAGAAGGCCGTCGTGCAGGTGCTCGGCGGGCCCGACGTCTACGCCCCGACGGGTCAGGTCCTGACGCCGACGCTGCTCGGCTACAAGAGGTTCGACCCCTACGCGACACCGGACAGCGCAGGTGACCCGGCGAAGGCGAAGGCGCTGCTGGCTGCCGCCGGCTACCCGAACGGCCTCGACCTGACCTTCCTCTACCGCAACAAGGGCAAGGCGCCAGCAGTCGCGGCGACGATGCAGGCCGAGCTGAAGAAGGCCGGCATCCGGCTGAAGCTGAAGGTCGTGCCCAACGCCGACTTCTACACCCAGCACCTGTCCAAGCCGAGCGCGACGAAGTCCGGCGACTGGGACCTGGCGGCTCCCGGCTGGAACCCGGACTGGCAGGGCAACGCGGCCCGGTCGTTCCTCGTCCCGCTCCTCGACGGGAGGCAGTACGGCGAGGGGTCGACGAACTACAACGACTACAACAGCCCGGCCGTGAACGCGCTGATCGACAAGGCGCTGTCGGAGAAGGACCTCACGAAGGTCGCGGACCTCTGGCACCAGGCCGACCAGCAGGTCATGGCGGATGCGGCGTGGGTGCCCGTCGCCACCGGCAAGAACCCGCTGTTCCGCGGCAGCCGGGTGCAGAACTGGGTGTACTTCGACTTCGCCAACAACGGTGACATCACCAACGTGTGGCTGAAGGACGGCAAGTAGCCCCCGCACGTCCGGTGGTCGTTCGGCCCCCCTGAGCAGGGGTCGAGCCTCCGGCCGGCACACGCAACGCCCGTCTTCCTACCGCCTCAGGGAAGACGGGCGTTGCGTCGCCAACGGCCGGTCGGCTCCGAGCTCTCTCCGTGCTCAGTTCGGAGCCATGTCGACGAAGCGGCTGTAGTGCAGCTGGCTCGACACGGTGATCGTGTTCGTGGGGCCGTTGCGGTGCTTGGCGACGATCAGGTCGGCCTCGCCGGCGCGTGGGCTCTCCTTCTCGAAGGCATCCTCGCGGTACATCAGGATCACCAGGTCGCTGTCCTGCTCGATGGCGCCCGACTCGCGCAGGTCTGACAGCTGCGGCCGCTTGTCCTGGCGCTGCTCGGGACCGCGGTTGAGCTGGCTCAGCGCCACGACAGGGCAGTCGAGCTCCTTGGCGAGCAGCTTCAACGAGCGCGAGAGCTCGGACACCTCCTGCTGGCGCGACTCGGCCTTCTTGCTGCCCTGCATGAGCTGCAGGTAGTCGACGATCACGAGCTTGAGGTTGTGGCGCTGCTTGAGACGCCGCGCCTTCGCGCGGATCTCCATCATCGTGAGGTTGGGCGAGTCATCGATGAACAGCGGCGCGTCCGCCACCTCGCCCATGCGGCGGGCCAGCCGCGCCCAGTCCTCGTCGGTCATGGTGCCGCCTCGCATGTGACCGAGCAGCACGCGCGCCTCGGCCGACAGCAGACGCATCGTGATCTCCGTCTTCGTCATCTCCAGGCTGAAGACGACAGCCGCCATGCCGTGCTTGATCGAGCAGGACCGGGCGAAATCCATGGCCAGGGTCGACTTGCCGATACCCGGCCGGGCAGCGACGACGATGAGCTGGCCGCCGTGCAGCCCGTTGGTGAGCGCATCGAGATCGGCGAAGCCGGTCGGCACCCCGCTCATCGCCCCACTGCGGCCGCCGATGGCCTCGAGCTCGTCCATCGTCGGCTGCATCAGGTCCTCGAGCAGCGTGTAGTCCTCGCTGCTGCGCTTCTCGGTGACGTCGTAGACGGCCTGCTGCGCGCGGTCGACGACGTCGTCGACGTCGCCGAGCCCGGTGGCGTAGCCGAGCTGCACGATGCGGGTGCCGGCCTCGACGAGCCGGCGCAGGATCGCCTGCTCGGCGACGATGCGCGCGTAGTAGCCGGCGTTGGCGGCGGTCGGCACGCTGGACAGCAGCGTGTGCAGGTACGGCGCGCCACCGATCCGGCCGATCTCGCCGGTGCGCGTCAGCTCTGCGGACACCGTGATCGGGTCGGCCGGCTCGCCCTTGCCGTAGAGGTCGACGATGACGTCGAAGATGGTCTGGTGGGCCGGCCGGTAGAAATCGGTGGAGCGCACCACCTCCACGACGTCGGCGATGGCGTCCTTGCTCAGCAGCATGCCGCCGATGACGGACTGCTCGGCGGCGATGTCCTGCGGCGGGGTGCGCTCGAAGTCGGGTGCTGTGCTGCCCTGCCGGTCCCGCTGCGTGGCCAGATCGACAACCCCATCCGTCACCCGGACAGCCTCCGCTCGCCTCGCCCCGGGCGACCGCAGTGCCGCCCGGGAATGTTCTACCGGCGACGTCCGACGGATTCGGGCGTGTCCTTCGAGCTCGTCGGGCCGTCCTGTGGACACACCTGGGGAGGGGGTGTGCACGCGGCGGCGCGCCCCTGTGGAGATCAGGGAACCGGCTTGGGGACGCCCGCACGCACGCACCCGGGATCGAGCGTGCGACCTGCCGATCGGGATGTGCACGGGCTGTGGAGAAAGAAAGTCGGCCCCGTACCGGCCCGGACGCGACGAGGCCCGGTCCTCCAGGAGGACCGGGCCCACGTCGTACGCCGGGCTGCTAGCCCTTGACGACCTCGAGCGTGAGGGTCGCCTCGACCTCGGGGTGCACCTTGACCGTCACCGTGTGCTGCCCGAGCGACTTGATCGGGTGCGGCAGGACGACGAGCCGGCGGTCGAGCTTGGGGCCACCCGCCTTGCTCACCGCCTCCACGACGTCGGCAGCCGTGACCGAGCCGAACAGCCGGCCGCCTTCACCCGAGCGGGCCGGCAGCCGGACGGTGAGCGACGCGAGCTGGCTGGAGATCTCGGTCGCCTGCGCGGTGTCGCGGACCTCGCGGACCTCGCGGGCCCGGCGGATCGTCGCGATCTGCTTGTCGGCGCCCTTGGTCCAGAGCTGAGCGAAGCCGCGCGGCACGAGGTAGTTGCGGCCGTAGCCGTCCTTGACCTCGACGACGTCACCGGGCGCACCGAGACCGGTGACCTCCTGGTTGAGGATCAGCTTCATGTCAGCGCGCCGTTGACGTGTAGGGGAGCAGCGCCATCTCGCGGCTGTTCTTCACGGCCACGGCGACGTCGCGCTGGTGCTGCGAGCAGTTGCCGCTGACCCGACGCGCGCGGATCTTGCCACGGTCGGAGATGTACTTGCGAAGAAGGCCCGTGTCCTTGTAGTCGACGTAGGTCACCTTGTCCTTGCAGAACTGGCAGACCTTCTTCTTGAGCTTGCGGGGCGGTGGCTTGGCCATCGGGTGTTCTCTCCTGGGAAGTCTGTGGAGCCAAAGTCGGGTGGGGTCTAGAAGGGGGGCTCGTCGGAGAAGCCGCCGCCGGCGCCGCCGCCGACCGGGGCACTCGTGGCCCACGGGTCGTCGCCTGCACTCGAGGAGCCGCCGCTGGAGGAACCGCCGCCGTTGGAGCCGCCGTAGCCGCCGCCACCGCCGCCGCGCGAGGCCTTCGTCACCTTGGCGGTCGCCCACTTCAGGGACGGACCGACCTCCTCGACGTCGAGCTCGTAGACGGTGCGCTTCTCGCCTTCCTTCGTCTCGTACGAGCGCTGCTTCAGGCGGCCCTGCACGATCACCGCGGTGCCCCGCTGGAGGGACTCCGCGACGTTCTCGGCGGCCTGGCGCCAGACGGAGCAGCGCAGGAACAGCGCCTCCCCGTCCTTCCACTCGTTGGAGTTCTTGTCGAAGGTGCGGGGAGTCGACGCGACCGTGAAGTTCGCGACGGCAGCCCCGCTCGGGGTGAAGCGCAGCTCGGGGTCGGCGGTGAGGTTGCCGACCACGGTGATGACGGTGTCGCCTGCCACGGGGGTTCTCCTTGGATGCCCTTCCCGCGTCTGCGGGGAGTGTCGGTGTGGGTGCGTGCGCGTCAGGTGCGCACTTCGTTGCGGGGAAGGGAACAGCGGGGGTACGACGAGAAAGCCGGACTAGCGCAGGTCGGGTCGGATGACCTTCGTGCGCAGGATCGCCTCGTTGAGGTTGAGCTGGCGGTCCAGCTCCTTCATGACAGCGGGCTCGGCGTTGAGGTCGATGACGGCGTAGATGCCCTCGGCCTTCTTGTCGATCTCGAACGACAGCCGCCGCCGGCCCCACACGTCGACCTTGTCCACGGTGCCGCCGCCGTTGCGGACGACGTTGAGGAACGTGTCGAGCGAGGGAGCGATGGTCCGCTCCTCGAGATCTGGATCGAGGATGACCATGAGCTCGTAGTGACGCAACAGACCCACCTCCTCCTGTGGACTATGCGGCCACGGACGATCCGTGGCAGGAGGGTGTTCGCGTCAGCAAACTCCGGCGAGGCTACCAGTGTTTCCGCGCTCCAAGCTCTGCTGCACCGCATCGCAGGGCGTCCGTCGCTTCGCTCCGGAGCCCTGCTCCGCGGTTTCGCAACCGCGTCGCGCTAAGAACCTCAGTCGACGGTGACAACGGTCTCGCCGCGGCCGGCGGCGTGCTTGGCCCGGCGGGCGGCGGGGTGCGCAAGAAGCAGCCGGACCAGAAGTGAGGCGACACCCGCAGCGGCGACCGCGGCGAGAGCGGCGGGCAGGCCGTAGCGGCGGCCGGTCGGCGGCTCGGGCAGCCGGCCGTGGCCGACGGCGACGGCCACGCCGCTCGGCTCCGCGGACGGGATGTCTTCGCCAGCCAGCGTCGGAGCGACGTTGGGGGCCGGTCCGGTCACCCCAGCGGGCGCGGACGGCGGCGGGATGACTCCGCCGGCCAGCGGCGGGGGACCGACGACCCCCGAGCCCCCGGTGGGCGAGGCGGACGCAGTGGGCGATGCGGGAGCGTTCGATGCCTTGCCCGAAGGTGACGCCGCCGGCTGCGCGGAGCGGCTGGCTGTCGGGGCGGGGCTCGTCGTCGTACCGGTCGGTACGACGACCTTGCCGGTGAAGGTGTCGAGGTTGACACCCTGGTAGACGTAGGTCCCGGCCTTGGTCAGCTTGGCGGGAACCGTGTAGGCCTGACCCGGCGCGAGCGGCCGTGAGTCGAACGACCAGTTGCTGCTCTTGCTGCCGACCTCGTGCACGAAGGTCGCGTCATCGTTGCGGAACACGACGGTGTCGCCGACCGCGGCCGTCGTGCTCGCCGGCTTCGGGCCGGCGGCCGTGAGGCTGATCGTGATCGTCCGGGCGGCGTAGGCAGGCGACAGCCCGAGCAGCGGGACGAGCACGACGGCGAGCAGGGTCGCCAGAGCGGCGTACGGCGCAGCACGGCGGGTCACAACAGGCACCTACCCATGGTCGCACCGCTTTCCCCGGGTCGTACGTTCGAGCCCATGACAGCTCTGCAGATCGGTGCCCACGTCGGCCAGGCCGACCCGGTGTCGGAGGCGAAGGCGCGCGACGCCGACCTCGTGCAGTTCTTCCTCGGGGACCCCCAGGACTGGAAGGCGCCCGTCGTACCCGAGCTCGGCGACACAGCAGGCCTCGACCTCTACGTGCATGCGCCGTACATCGTCAACGTCGCGTCGGGCAACAACAAGATCCGCATCCCGAGCCGCAAGATCCTGGGGCAGCACGCCGAGGCCGCCGCTGGGATCGGGGCGAAGGGGCTGATCGTGCACGGTGGTCACGTCAGCAAGGGCGACGACCTCGCGATGGGGATCGACAACTGGGTGAAGACGTTCGAGCGGATGACCAACCCGCTCCCGATCCTCATCGAGAACACCGCCGGCGGCGACAACGCGCTGGCCCGCCGCTTCGACGCGCTCGCGCGCCTCTGGGACGCCGTGGGCTCGTACGACGACGTGGGCTTCTGCCTCGACACCTGCCACGCGCACGCCGGCGGCGAGGACCTGCTCGACATCGTCGACCGGGTGAAGGCGATCACCGGCCGCATCGACCTCGTGCACTGCAACGACTCGCGCGACGCCTTCGACTCCGGCGCCGACCGGCACGCCAATGTCGGCAGCGGCCAGATCGACCCGGAACTGCTGGTTGCCGTGGTCGCTGCCGCCGGCGCACCCGTGGTCTGCGAGACCCCGGGCGGCGCCGAGGGACAGTCCGCCGACATCGCCTACCTCCGGGAGCACCTCCGCACGTAGCGCCCCCCTCCGTGATCAACGCCGTACGACGCACCGTCTGGGCGGGTGCCCTCCACGGTGCTTCACGCTGCGTTGATCACGGAGGGGAGGTGGTCAGCGGATCGGGGGGTCCTGGTCGAGGGCGGCATCGACGGCCTGGCCCATCGCGATCCGGAAGGTCGCGAGCATCGCCTGCGACGCGACCGGCTGCACGCGCTCGACCGCCTGCTGCACCCGCGGCCACTGGTCCGGCGGCTGGCCGGCGGCGGCGAACTCGCGCCAGACGGTGTCGCGGAACAGCTCCACGTAGAGCCGGGCCGCGGCGGCCGCGTGCTCCGCCACCCGCTGCTGCGTCGCGACCACGCGCTCCGGCGGGATCCCGAGGGCGACGACCTGCAGGCCGGCGCGCAGCAGCGTCGGGCTGATGACCTCGAGGCGCCCGTCCGGCAGCGGTACGACGACGCCGAGGTCGGCGAGCAGGGTCAGCAGCTCCTCGTCGATCGGCACCCCGGCGCGGGCCTCCAGCGCCGCCCGGTCCAGCACCTCGGGCTCCTCCGGGAGCCACGGGGTCAGCAGCGCGCGGTGCAGCGCCAGCCCGGCCGCCGTGACGCCCTCCGGGGCGTGCGCGAGGACCCGCTCGACGGCCGCCAGGGTGTAGCCCTCGGCGAGCATCTGCTGGATGAGCGTCAGGCGGGCCAGGTGCTCCTCGTCGTACAGCCCGGTCCGGCCGCGCAGGCGCGGCGGCGGCAGCAGGCCGCGACCGGCATAGGCACGCACGTTGCGCACCGTCATGCCGACCCGCGCGGCGAGCGCGTCGATGGTCAGCCCGGGGTGCGTGGCGCTCGTCACGGGGTACTCCTCTTGCCAAGCCCGACAGTTTCGATGTTACATCATCGCTGTCACATTCTCTCCGAAAGGACCGGCCATGTCGCCGCTGTCCGTCCTGGCCATCGACTCGGCCCCCGCCGGGGGCGCCGCCCTCGGCCAGATCATCGAGGCCAGTGCGGTCTTCGCCGTCGTGCTCGGCGGGCTCGCCTGGTTCGTACGACGCCAGCGCGGCGGCAGCACGCTGTCCCTCACGGCAGCGGCCGAGAAGATGGCGACGGCGGTCCGCTTCCCGGTCTGGGCCGCCCTGCCGCTGCAGGCGCTGCGGGTCTCGCTGCTCGTCGCCCTGTTCGGCATGTACTGGGACATCAGCATCCACATCGACAAGGGTCGCGACCCCGGGCCGCTCGCCAACCCGGCCCACTGGTTCATCCTGTTCGGCCTCGCCGGCGTCTTCGCCTGCGGCGCGATCGCGATGGCGCTGTCGCGCGACCCGCTGCCCGGCGGCACCATCAGGCTGACCCGCTACTGGCGGGTCCCGGTCGGGTCGGCCCTGCTGCTCGGCTGCGGCACCTTCTCGTTGATGGGCTTCCCGCTCGACGACGTGTGGCACCGCCTCTTCGGTCAGGACGTCACGCTGTTCGGCCCGACGCACCTGATGCTCATCGGCGGCGCCTCGATGTCGACGCTCGGCGGCTGGCTGATGCTGATGGAGGGCATCCAGGTCACCGGCACGCGGTCGACCTGGGTCCGGCTCGGCGAGTACGCCGTCGCCGGCGGCTTCCTCGTCGGGCTCTCGACCTTCCAGGCGGAGTTCGACTTCGGCGTCCCGCAGTTCCGCTTCGTGCTCGAGCCCGTCATGGTGATGGCCGCCGCATCGATCGCGCTCGTGACCGCGCGCGTCCGGCTCGGCCGGGGCGGTGCGCTGCTCGCGTGCCTGTCCTTCCTCATCATCCGCGGCACCATCACGTTCCTCGTCGCAGTGCCACTCGGGCGCACCGTCCCGCACTTCCCGCTCTACATCGCCGAAGCCCTCATCGTGGAGCTCGTCGCGCTGGCCGTCGGCACCCGACGCTCCTGGCGCTTCGGTGCCGCGGCCGGTGCCGCGGTCGGCACTGCCGGACTGGCAGCCGAGTGGGGCTGGTCGCACGTGTGGGCCGTCCTGCCCTGGCCGTCGACGCTGTGGCCGCAGGCCGCGGTGCTCGGACTCGTCACCGCGATCGGCGGCGGCATCATCGGCGCGTGGTTCGGCAACAGCCTCAACCGCACCGCGGGTGAGCCCCTGCCGCCCGTTGCCACCGCCACGAGGTGGCTCGCACCCGCGGGGTTCGCCGCCGTGCTCGCCTGCATCGCGATCAGCCTCCCGATCACCACGGGCCCGGCCGTCAAGGCCGACGTCACCGTGCGCGAGGTGACCGCCGCCCCGAACCGCACCGTCCGGGCGACGATCACGCTCACACCGGCAGGCGCTGCTGATGACGCCGCCTGGTTCACCGCGACGTCATGGCAGGGCGGCGGCGAGGTCGTCGACCGGCTGCGCAAGACCGGACCCGGCACCTGGGAGACGACGAAGCCGCTGCCGGTGCACGACTCGTGGAAGACGACCCTGCGCCTGCAGCGCGGCTCCGACGTCCTCGGGCTGCCGGTCTACATGCCGGAGGACAACGCCATCCCCGCGAAGGAGATCCCGGCCGACGCGTCGTTCACGCGGTCGTTCGTCCTCGACAAGAAGCTGCTGCAGCGCGAGCAGAAGCACGGCGTGCCGTCGTACCTCTGGACGTTGGCCTACGTCGTCGTCGGCCTGCTCGCCGCTCTCGCGCTGGCCTGCATCGCGGGCGGTACGGCGTGGGCGGCGCGCCAGGCAAGGGCCCCGGAGCAGCCGGCAACCGCGCCGGTGCCGCCGAAGGTGCGCGTCTGACGCGTCACGACCTCTCCCGTCAGAACAGCGGGTAGCGACCGACGAACGCGGCGCCCAGCAGCGCCATCGAACCCCCCGACACGACGAGGACGACGTCGTGCGCGCGCCATCGCTCGGCGAAGCGCGACAGCGCCCAGAACGCGGGGAACAGCACGGCGTAGATCCGCGGGACCGACAGCAGCGGTCGGCTCGGCCACATCAGCAGCAGAGGGAACAGCACGCTGGCCCAGAGGTAGACCGCGTAGGTCGCGCGCATGCGCAGGGCGACCCACACGGCTGTTGCCAGGACGAGCGCGACCACCAGCGCGTCGACGAGGAAGTAGCCGCCGGGGAAGCTGCCGGGGAACTGCGTGGCGAGCCGCGCCCCCCGCCAGAGCGTCTGCCACGGCCAGGCGTACTCCTTGCCCCAGCCCGACCGCTGCAGGTCGAACGGCCGGCGCCAGTCGCCGAAGTGCTGCCAGTAGGCGAGGTACGCGAGCAGCCCGAGGCCCACCGCCGCCGCGGCTGCGAGCCGCGCGCTGAGCGGCCGCCACCGCGCGCTCCACGTGCCACCGTCCTCGCGCGCCTGCAGCACGGCCTCCACGACGAGCGCCAGACCGAGGAGGACGCCGGGACTGCGCGTCGCGGCTGCCAGCGCCCCGAGACCGGCAGCGAGCGCCCAGTGCCGACGCCGTGCGGCGTACAGGCAACCGACCGAGAGCGCGAGGAACAGCGACTCGGTGTAGGGAGCGAAGAGGAAGAAGCCGGTCGGGAAGACGCAGGCGTAGACGACGACGCGGCGCGCGTGCGCGTCGGAGAGCTCCAGCGCGGTGAGCCGGTAGAGCAGCACGAGCGCGACAAGGACCGAGGCGTTGGACACCAGGTACGCAGCCAGCAGCCAGCGGCCGCCCGTCAGGAACCCCACCGCGTGCGTGAGCACCGGGTACAGCGGGAAATACGCGCCGCTCTGGTCGTCGGTGCGGTAGCCCTGCGACGCGATGCGCAGGTACCACTGCGCGTCGGCGCGCTCCCATGCCGTGATGGCCTGGTGCCAGCCGCCGTCCAGGGGCGGCGGGCCCCAGCCCGGGATCCCCGCGGGCTTGTCGCCGGGGAACAGCCCGACGGCGAGCAGCCCGAGGGCGAACAGGCCCGCGCGCACGACGACGTAGACCGTGACGCAGTAGCGCACCGGCTGCCGCCACGCGGTCCACCGGGGAGCCGTCGCGGTCTCCTCGGCGGTGCCGGTCGTCGCCGTCATCCGGCCTGCACCTTCGGCCCGAGCAGCAGGTAGCGCGTGGCGAAGAACGTGACAGGGATCGCGCCTGCGGCGGCGACCAGCGGCGCGATCCGCTGGTCCATGTGTGCGATCTCGACGAGCACCGTCACCCCGATCGTGGTGATGACGAAGTTGGCAGCGACGGTGAGCGGGAAGAGGACGAACTTGCGCCACGTCGGCCGGGTGCGGTAGGTCACGTAGGAGTTGAGCAGGAACGATCCGACGGTGCTCACGGCGAAGCCGACGACGTGCGCGGCGAGGTAGCCGAGTGGGTGCCGCAGCAGCAGGTACGTGCCGTAGTACGTCGCGGTGTTGACGACCCCGACGAGAGCGAACCGCACGACCTGCCCAGCAAGAACGCGGCTCACCCGGCGACGGTGCCCGGCGTCGACACCTGGCGTGCGAGCTCGGTCCGGTCGGGCAGGCCGCTGCTCTCCTTGACGAGGTAGTGGGGCCGGCGCTTGGTCTCGAAGTAGATGCGGCCGATGTACTCGCCGACGATGCCGAGGAACGCCAGCTGGATCCCGCCGATGCCGAGCACGGCGCTGATCAGCGTGACGTAGCCGGGCGACGTGACGCCGTAGACGAGCGCCGCGCCGATGACCCAGATCACGTAGCCGATCGACAGCATCGTGATGAAGCCGCCGAGGTAGACCGCGAGGCGCAGTGGCTTGTTGTTGAACGACAGGATCCCGTCGATGCCGTAGTCGAGCAGCCGGCGCAGGCTCCAGCTGCTGCGGCCCTCGACCCTCGCCAGGTTGTCGTAGTCGACGACCGCGGTGGGGTAGCCGATCCACGAGAAGAGCCCCTTGGAGAACCGGTTGTACTCGGGCATCGCGAGCAGCGCGTCGGTCGCCGTCCGGCTCAGCATCCGGAAGTCGCCGACACCGTCATCGAGGCGCACGTCGATCAGCCGGTTGACGATCGAGTAGTAGATCCGCGCGGACAGCGTCCGCGAGCGGCGGTCGCCGGTGCGGGTACGACGGGCGACGACCTGGTCGTATCCCTCGGCGTGCTTGGCGAGCATCGCCTCGATCAACGACGCGGGGTGCTGCAGGTCGGAGTCCATGATGACGACGGCGTCGCCGCGCGCGTGCCCGAGGCCGGCCAGCATCGCCGACTCCTTGCCGAAGTTGCGGCTGAACGACAGGTAACGGACCCGAGGGTCGCGAGCGGCGAGCTCGCGCAGTCGCAGCAGCGTCCCGTCGGTGCTGCCGTCGTCGACGAAGACTCCTTCGACGTCGACGGGGAGGCTCTTCGTGGCTTCGAGGACCTGCGCCCAGGCGGCCTCGATGTTGCGTTCCTCCTGGTAGCAGGGCAGGACGACGCTGAGCAGCATGTCTCGCTCTACCTCCTCGCGGGTCTCGCGATCGTAGGCCCGCCGCTACGCTCGCGTCCGTGTCCGAGCCCAGCCAGACCCGCGTGCCGCTCGGGCCGCCGGGGCCGGACCGCCGTCACCTCGAGTGGGCGATGTGGCTGCTTGCGGGTGCCCTCGCCGCCGTCGTCATGACGTGGCCGCTCGTGCGTCACCTCTCCACCGCCGTGCCGCAGGATCTGGGCGACCCGCTGGGACAGGCCTGGTTCCTCGCCTGGGGCGGTCACGCGGTCCTGTCAGCCCCGCTGCACCTGTTCCAGGGCAACATCTTCTGGCCGTCGTCCTCGAGCTACGCCTACTCCGACAGCCTGTTCGGCTACTTCCCGGCCGCGTTCGTGGGGTCGGGGCCGGCCGCTGCGATCGTGCGCTACGACCTCGTCTTCCTGCTCTCCTACACCCTGTCCTTCGCCGCCGCCGGGCTGCTCGCGCGCGAGCTCGGCTGCCGGCCGGCAACCGCAGCCGTGACGGCGTTCGCCTTTGCGTGGGCGCCCTGGAAGATGACGCACAACGGCCATCTGAACGTCCTGTCGACGGCCGGTGTCGCGCTGTCCCTGTTCCTGCTCCTCAGCGGCTACCGGCGCCGTCGACCGCGCCAGGTCGTTGCGGGCTGGGCCGCCGCGGCCTGGCAGATGACCCTCGGCTTCGCTCTCGGCATCTGGTTCGCCTACCTGCTCGCGGTCCTCGCGCTGTTCTGCCTCGGCACCTGGCTCCGGCAGGGCCGGTCCCGGCTGCCGCGCTGGCTGATCGTGTCCACGGCGGTGGGCGGGGTGCTCTTCCTCGCGGTGACAGCGTTCATGGTCCGGCCGTACGCCGAGATCGTGTCGCGTGATCCGGCCGCCTTGCGCGACCGCAGCCAGGTGGCGTTCTTCTCCGCGCCGCCGCGCAGCCTGCTGGCCGCCGCCGAGGACAACCGCGCCTGGGGCGAGGCCACCCGATCGGTGCGCGAGTCCCTGCCGTGGTCACCCGAGCAGGCGCTCTTCCCGGGCCTCGTCGTCGTGCTGCTCGCGGTCGTCGGGCTCACCTGGCGGGGCGCGACGCGGGGGCTGCGGACCGGGCTGGCCCTCGGCACCGCGTTCGTCGTGCTGCTGTCCTTCGGCCTTCGGCTCTGGGGCGGGCGCCTGTACACGCCGTTCCTCGACAACGCCCCGGGCTGGCAGGGCCTGCGCACGACGGGACGGCTCGCGTTCCTGTGGTCGCTCGGACTCGCGGTTCTCGGCGGGATGGGCGCGGAGCGGCTGCTCGACGTCGTCGGCCGCCGAGGGGGAGCTGCCGGCCAGGGTCGCCCGCTCGTCCCGTCGACCGCGGCCGTCAGCGGGGTCGTCGTCCTGGCTCTCCTGGTCGGCTACGAGGGCGCCCCGCGCCTGCCCGTCGTCCCCGTTCCGGTCGAGCCGGCCGGCCAGCACGGCCTCGCGGGGCCGCAGCTGCACCTGCCGAGCGACGGGCTCAGCGACACCGCCTACATGCTCTGGTCGACAGACGGCTTCCCCCGCATCGCCAACGGCGGCGCGTCGTACTCACCGAAGTCCCTCGACGCCCTGCGGCAGCAGACCGCCGGCTTCCCGGATGCCGCCTCGGTGCAGCTGCTGCGGTCTCAGGGCTTCCTCGTCGTGGTCGTGCACCGCAACCGGATCGCGGGAACGCCGTGGCAGGGCGCGATCGACAAGCCGGTCGACGGCCTCGGCATCCGCCGCGAGGACGACGGCGAGGTCGTCGTCTTCTACCTCAGCGGCTGAGCGCGGGCACCCGGTCCGGCGGCGCTTCGACCAGCTCGTCGTTCAACGGACCGCCGGCCGGATCGTCCTCACCGCTCGCGCGAACGACGTCGTACTCAGGGCGAAGCACGTCACGGACGACGAGAGCAGCGAAGCCGAGCAGGGCGAGATCGCGCAGGAGCACGGCGGTGAGGAACCACCAGGTGCCGATCCCCTGACCGGGCTTGTCGTTGCCGACGAAGAAGTAGAAGCGGGTGAACAGCACGACGATCTCGGTCGCCTGCCAGACGAGGAACGGCCGCCAGCGCGGCCGCGCCAGCACGGCGAGCGGCAGCAGCCAGATGGAGTACTGCGGGCTGAACACCTTGTTGGTCAGCAGGAACGCGACCAGCGTCAAGAAGAGCAGCTGCGGCAGCCGTGGCCTCCGAGGAGCCTTGTAGGCGAGTACGCCGATGCCGACGAGCAGCAGCAGGAACGTCGCGGCCACGCCCTGGTTGAGCTTGTGCGGGGCCTGACCGGGCTGCAGGTTGGCGTCGAGCGGCGTGCCGCGCTTGGTCTGCAGCGCGAACCACAGCGAGTCCCAGTCGGCGCCGCGCGTCTGGTTGAGGTCGAAGAACCGGTAGACCGAGTTGACGCCGGTCACGGTGCGTCCGTCGGAGAGCGTCGCGATCACATGCGGCGAGAGCGCGGCCAGTCCCTGGTCGCCGATGCGGTCGAGCGGACGCGTCGCGACCTGCGTCTGCGCGCCGTTGACGTCGGCGAAGTACGGGCTGGCGAGGTAGACCGGCACGGTGACTGCGGCGGTGGCCAGCAGGGTCGCGAACGCCGTGACGGCGAACGGTCGCAGCTTCTTCGCGCGCAGGCACAGCAGGGCCAGCGGGACGAGGAACAGGATCGGGTAGAGCTTGGCCGCAGTCGCGAGCCCGAGCAGCACACCGGCCGCCGCCGGCCGCCGCCTGGCCCAGCAGAGCAGACCGCCGCCGGCGAGCGCCATGGCGATGAGGTCCCAGTTGGTGGTGCCGTGCAGCGCGAGGCCGGGCGCGAGCGCGAACAGCGCCGCATCCCACGGGCGACGACCCGCGAGCTTCGCCGTCGTGACCGCCACGGCGACCGCGCAGGCCGTGAGAAGGGCCCAGGTCACGTCGTAGAAGCGCCGCGGCCGCTGGTCGGCCGCAAAGGGGTGGACCACCTTCGCGGCCAGCTCCATGGCCGCGCCCATCACGACGGGGTACTCGACGGGGTGGTCGAGGTAGGGCCGCTTGCCGTCGCTGAGCCCCTCCGCGAAGTACAGCGCGAACACGTCCGTGTAGCACATGTGGGTGTACTGGTACTCGTTCGCCCACGGGTGCGTCCGGCACGGTGCCTTCTGCAGGAAGCCGAGGGTGCACGTGAGGAGCGTCAGGGCGACGATGACGCGGAGCGGCGTCCACAGCCGCCGTCCGGAGATGCGGGCGTGCAGGCCGGGGGGCCCTCCGACGGCAGTCACCGCGCCGGCGACGACAGGGTCGTCCGACGACGGCAGGACGTGCTCAGCGGTGGCCGGGAGCCCGGGGTCGACGACGGTCACGCGCCGATCGTCCCCCATGCCCGAGCTGTGCCGCCAGCCGCCGGTCGCCTAGGGACTCGCAGCCGGCGAGGCAGCCGGTGGCGGGGGCGATGCCGAGGGCTGCGGTGACGGCGGGGCGTCGGACGGCGACGGCGGGGCGTCGGAGGGCGACGGGGCGTCCGACGGCGGTGCCTGGGTGGGCAGCAGCGACGCCACGATGCTCGGCAGCGGAGAGGGCGACGAGCTCGTCGTCGGTGCCGGCGAGAAGCTGCCCGACGGGCCGGAGGACGTGTCGACGTTGCGACCGACGTTGGCCTTCGGCGGGAAGTCCATCACCGGCTGCCCCTGCAGGGCAGCGTCCATGAACGCCTTCCAGATCTCGGCCGGCACCGTCCCGCCGTAGATGCCACGGCTGCTGCCGAGGACGCCCTTCAGCGGGCTGCCGTCGCCACGGCCGACCCAGACGGCGGCCGCGAGCTGCGGGGTGAAGCCGCAGAACCAGGCGTTCCTGTTCTCCGACGTCGTGCCGGTCTTGCCGGCGGTCGGTCGGCCGTTGAGCTGGGCGCGCGTGCCGGTGCCGCCCTTGACGACCTGCTGCATGGCGTACGTCGCGTCCGCGGCGACGTCCGCGCTGAACGCGCGGTTGTTGACCTGCTTCGCGGAGTAGACCCGGTTCTTGTCGCGGTCGGTCACCGTCTTGACGAAGAACGGCTTGGCCGCCTCGCCCTTGCCGGCAAACGTCGCGTAGGCGGCGGCCTGGTCGATGACGTGGACGGGGTAGATGCCGAGGGTGATCCCGAGCCCGCGGCCGCCCGTCTGCTCGTCCCGCAGGGTGTCACCGTCCGGGATGCCGGCCCGGTGCGCGACGTCGGCGATGCTGTCCACGCCGACCTTCTTCGCCAGGTTGTAGTACGCCGTGTTCACGGAGTACTGCGTCGCGGTCACCAGGTCGATCTGGCCGAACGACGGGTCGCCCTCGTCGTTGTGGACGAGCTGGCCGCCGATGGTCTGCGGGCTGGAGCCGTCGACGCGGGTGCCCAGGCCGATGCCCTGGTCCAGCGCCGTCGCGAGCGTGAACGGCTTGAACGACGATCCCGGCTGCACGCCCTTGCCGCTCGAGGCGTAGTCGAAGCCCTTGTTGCCGTTGCGGCCGCCGTAGTAGGCGTAGACCTCACCCGACCCCGGGTGGACGGCGACGAGGGCGCCCTGCACTGCGGACTTGTCGCCGAGCTTCGGGTCGGGCAGCGCCTTCATCGCCGCGATGGCCGCCTCCTGCGCATGCCGCCGGATCGTCGTCTGCACGACGTAGCCACCCGCCGCGAGCCGGTCCTCGGTGAAGCCGTGCCGTGCGAGCTCCTCCTCGACCTGGTCGAGGACGAAGCCGTTGGGCCCGCTGCGGTCGTTGGCCTTGCTGCCGCCCTCGCCGATCGCGAGCACCTTGGGGTAGGTGATGCCGGCCCGCTCGCTCTTGGACAGCCAGCCCTTCTTGACCATCCCGTCCAGGACGTAGTTCCAGCGGGCCTCGGCCCGGCTCCGGTGCCGGGCCGGGTCGTAGCCCGCGGGTGAGCGGATGCTGGCCGCCAGCACCGCGCCCTCCGCGACGGTCAGGTCCTTCGCGGGCTTGTTGAAGTAGGTCCGGGCCGCGACCTCGATGCCGGAGGCGCCGCGCCCGAAGTAGATGGTGTTGAGGTAGTTCTCCAGGATCTGGTTCTTCGACAGCTTGTGCGCCAGCTTCAGCGAGATGAAGAACTCCTTGATCTTGCGGCTGAACGTCCGCTGCTGCGTCAGGTAAGCGTTCTTCGCGTACTGCTGGGTGATGGTGGATCCGCCCTGCTGGACGCTGCCGCCCTTGAGGTTGGCCACCAGGGCCCGGAAGATGCCCCGCGGGCTGATGCCGGGCTCGCTGTAGAAGCCCCGATCCTCGGCGGCGAGGACCGCCTTCTGGGCGGGATCGGACACCTCGCTCAGGGGGACCAGCTTGCGGTTGTCGGTGCCGACCCGACCGATCTCGCTGCCGTCGGAGTACCGGATCGAGCTGGCCTGGTTGGTCGCGCTCTGGGACGGCTGCGGGAGGTCCGTCAGCACGTAGCCGAGCACGCCGAGCAGGACCAGCAGGAGCCCGAAGGCTCCGGCTCCGCTGAGGATCTTCTTGCGCAGGGACCACTGCCGCCACCGGTTCACGCGGCCATCGTGCCCTGACTTCTCGTCACGCAAGCGGTCGGATCGGTCACGGTGCGGCATCGCAGCGCGCGGGCGTCCGTGCGGTTCAGGTCACGTTCAGCAGTTGTTGCATCCTGCGCCGCCCCGACGTAGTGTCTCCTGACACGGCGATGTATCGCCGCGATACATCACACTGACTGTCTGCCTTCGGGGCGAAAGGGGACGAACGCGATGCTCGAGCTTGCCGTCCTCGGACTCCTCCACGAGTCTCCCCTGCACGGCTATGAGCTGCGCCAGCGCCTCAAGGCCACCCTCGGCACCTTCCGCGCCTTCTCCTACGGCTCCCTCTACCCGACGCTGCGCCGCATGCGCGACGCGGGCTGGATCGCCGAGGACGAGGGAGACGCCGAGGTCGTCGCCGGGGCCCCCGCCCTGACCGGCCGGCGCGGCAAGGTCGTCTACAAGCTGACCGCCGAGGGCAAGGAGCACCTCGCGGAGCTGCTCACCGATGCCGGCCCCTCCGCCTGGGAGGACGAGACGTTCGGCGTCCACTTCGCCCTGTTCTCCCAGACCGACCCCGAGGTCCGCGTCCGGATCCTCGAGGGCCGCCGCTCACGTCTCGAGGAGCGGCGCGAAGGCGTCCGCGCCACCCTCGCCCGCACCCGGGCCCGGCTGGACAGCTACACCCTCCAGCTGCAGGAGCACGGGCTGGAGAGCGTCGAGCGCGAGGTCCGCTGGCTCACCGAGCTGATCGAGACCGAGCGCCTCAAGACCACCACCACCCCCCGCAAGGCAGTCCCTCACTCGGTACGTCCGTGACCCGCCCCGCACCAGACTCAAGGAGCACCCGCATGGGTTCCACCGTTACGCCGATCCGCCGGTCGATCCGCGTTGCCATCGTCGGCGTCGGCAACTGTGCCGCGTCGCTCGTGCAGGGCGTCGAGTACTACCGCGACGCCGACCCCGCGGGACGCGTTCCGGGGCTGATGCACGTCGAGCTGGGCGGCTACCACGTCCGCGACGTGCAGTTCGTCGCTGCCTTCGACGTCGACGCCAAGAAGGTCGGCCGCGACCTCTCCGAGGCGATCTTCGCCAGCGAGAACAACACCATCAAGATCGCGGACGTCCCGCCGACCGATGTCGTCGTGCAGCGCGGCCACACCCTCGACGGGCTCGGCAAGTACTACCGCGAGACCATCGACGAGAGCGACGAGACCCCGGTCGACGTCGTACAGGCCCTCAAGGACGCCAAGGTCGACGTCCTCGTCTGCTACCTGCCCGTCGGGTCCGAGGAGGCCG
>JAODNA010000092.1 GCA_025465135.1 Frankiales bacterium
CGCCGCGCTGTCGTCACCCGCGGCCGGCCCGGCGCGGCCGCCCGCGGAGCTGCCCGACCTCGTCGTCCTCGCACCTGCCGGCGGGCTCCCCGCCGCCGAGGCTCCGCGCCTCGTCGCTCACCTGCTCGCGGAGATCCGCGGCGAAGTCGGCGTCGTGGGCCCGTTCGTCGCACCGGGCGCGAGCGCCTGCCTGCGCTGCCTCGACCTGACCCGTGCGGACCGTGATCCAGGCTGGCCGGCCCTGGCCGTCCAGCTCGACCTTCCGGCTCGAGGCGTGACGCCGTGCGACAGCGCACTCGCGCTGGCGGTCGCGGCCCAGGCCTCGCTGCAGGCGCTGGAGTTCCTCGACACCGGCAGCCTGCCCGCCACCGCCGGGGGGACGCTGGAGCTGGTGCTCCCGGGCTGGCGCTGGCGACGGCGCAGCTGGCAGGTGCACCCGGACTGCGACTGCGTTTGGCGCGACACCAGCTGAGGAGCACGACAGACTGCTCCTGTGAGAGCGAAGGTGAGGCGGTGAGCGACATCCCGCGCCGCGCGGTCACGCGCAGCGCCAAGCTCGCGGCGCTGCCGCTGGGTGTCGCCGGGCGCGCGACGATCGGCTTCGGCAAGCGGATCGGTGGGCGTCCCGCCGAGATCGTCGCCGCCGAGCTGCAGGCTCGCACCGCCGAGCAGCTGTTCCAGGTGCTGGGCCAGCTCAAGGGCGGGGCGATGAAGCTCGGGCAGGCGCTGTCGGTCTTCGAGGCCGCGCTCCCGGAAGAGGTCGCCGCGCCCTACCGCGCCGCCCTGACCAAGCTGCAGGAGGCGGCGCCGCCGTTGCCCGCCGCTGCCGTGCACAAGGTGCTCGCGGCCGAGCTCGGCGCCGACTGGCGATCCCGGTTCCAGGCGTTCAACGACGTTCCAGCCGCAGCGGCGAGCATCGGCCAGGTCCACCGGGCGACGTGGAGCGACGGGCGCGAGGTCGCCGTCAAGATCCAGTACCCCGGTGCGGGCCCCGCGCTGCTGTCCGACCTGCGGCAGCTCAGCCGGCTCGCGCGGGTCTTCGCGGCGATGACGCCGGGTCTCGACATCAAGCCGCTGCTCGCCGAGCTCCAGGTCCGGGTGACCGAGGAGCTCGACTACCGGCTGGAGGCCGCGAGCCAGGAGACGTTCGCCCAGGCATACGACGACGACGCGGAGATCCGCGTCCCGCACGTCATCACGGGCGGGGAGCGCGTCCTGGTGACCGAGTGGATGGACGGGACGCCGCTGTCGGCCATCATCCGCGAGGGCACTGCAGAGCAGCGCGACCGCGCGTCGCTCCTGCTCGCCCGCTTCCTGTTCTCGGGCCCCGTGCTCGCCGGTCTGCTGCACGCGGATCCGCACCCCGGCAACTTCCGCCTGCTTCCCGACGGCCGGCTCGGCGTCATCGACTTCGGCGCCGTCAACCGACTCCCCGACGGTGCTCCCGAGCCGATCGGCGTCATCGCGAGGCTCGCGCTGGCGGGCGATGCGGACGCGGTGCTCGCCCTGCTGCGCGCCGAGGGCTTCGTCAAGCCGACGATCAACGTCGACGCGCACGCGGTCCTCGACTACGTCCGCCCCCTGCTCGAGCCGATCGCGGGTCCGACGTTCCGCTTCAGCCGGGCCTGGCTGCGGGCGGAGGCGCTCCGCGTCGGTGACCCGCGCGCCCCTGCGGCGCAGCTCGGCCGGCAGATGAACCTGCCGCCGGCGTACCTGCTCATCCACCGCGTGACCCTCGGGACCATCGGCGTGCTGTGCCAGCTCGGCGGGGAGGCGCCCTACCGCGCCGAGATGGAGCGCTGGCAGCCGGGCTTCGCCGCCCCCCGCGCCTGACCCGAATCGCGTAGATTGCCCCAGCCGACGGACGCCGTCGCCCGTCACCCGGGCGCGCGTCCGTCGTTGCTGGTGGGGAAGCGAGCGGGGGGACGCAAGGCGTGTCGATGCGTGCGCGGTGGGGGGCTCTCGCGACGCTGCTCGCGGTCGTCCTGGTGGCAGGGCCGGCCCTGGCCGGCAGCGGCACGACGTCGGGCGAGATCCCGGCCCGGCGACCGCAGTCCACCGCCCTCGTGCGGACGAGCACCGTCGACAGCCTCGTTCAGGTCAACGTCGACATCGGCATGACCGTCAAGCCCGGCACGGCGTGCCGGTCGGCCTACACCGGAGCCTGCAAGGGTGCGACCTACCACCCCTGCTTCAACCCCGACGACCCTTCCTACGCCGGCTGTCAGATGTACACGTTCTACCGGGTCGTGCCGCCCGGGGCCGACCTGTCGCAGGGCATCTCGATCGCGTCCACCGCCGGCGCCATCACCCACGGCTGGGGCAGCAAGATCTCCGAGGCGCACCTTGAGGTCTACGCCGTCGACCCGGCAAGGCAGTACGGCGACGTCCGCATCCGGGTCGACAGCTTCCCGCACGTGCTGCCGGTCGGCGACACGGCCTACAGCGACGAGATCGGCCACATCAACCTGCCGCTCGCGGGCGCCCCCGGCACGGGATGGATCAGCGGTTCGGCGACCGGCGCCGATGGCCGCCCGATGCCGCCCCGGTCGTTCAAGCTCGACGTCTTCGGCCGGATGGACACGGGCCGGCCGACGGGCGTCGCCGGCGAGGGCGCGTTCATGGAGTACGGCTTCGGCAGCGCCCGGGTCGAGGACGGCGTCACCGACGGCTCGTTCGCGACCCGGCCGCTGTACGACGGCAGCTACGACATCCACGTCCAGCGCATCGGGGCGTCGTACACCTGCCGGGTGAAGGTCGACGGGCCGTTCCGCTTCAACCTGGACTTCGGCAAGGACCGGCTCGGGCACCCGGGCTGCACGCCCCTGCGTCCCCTCGCCCGGACCGTGCCGGGCTAGGTCACCACCAGGCCTCGTCGAGGCGGCCTTCGATCGAGCGCAGGTTGTCGCGGCTGCAGCGGTCGCACAGCCAGATCTGACCGCGCTCGCTGACCTGCATCGACCAGGTGACGGGACGGTCGTCGACCTGGGTCCCGCACACTCCGCAGGTCGCGGGCTCCATCAGTCGTCGGCGTCGAGGTCTGCAAGCGCCGCGCGGAGCAGCTGCAGGGCGTTGCGGGCCAGGGCGTCCGCGTCGCCGCTGTCCATGTCGAGCTCGACGGCGGCGCCGACCGCGCCCTCGCCGTACCCGTGCGCCGAGACCACCGCTGTGCGCTCCGCGGGCGGCAGAGCGGCGAGAGCGAGCTCGAGGCGGTGGAGCAGCTCGGCCCGCGACGTGGTGGGTGCGGTGTCGACGACGGCGTCGACCACTGAGGGCGGCAGCGGCCGGCAGCGCGGCGGACGCTCGCTCATGGCCCTCCCTCCCGGCGGTGGTGCACCGACGGCCGCCCCGTTCCCGGGGCGGCCGCAGGTGGTGCACCGACCCGTCAGGTCGCCTCTCGGCGGTGTGTCGCTCGTAGCGACTGTTTTGGGACCGGGGGCCTTGTCGGGGTCGGCACGTCAGTGAACCAGGCCGAGGCCCTCCGTAGTCCCTGTCGCGACCGCCACTGTGGAGATGTTCAGGACGATTCGGGCGATCCGAACGCGCTGTCGTCCCGCGCCACCACCGGAGCCGGGGCCGGCGGGGCGTCCGCGGACGGCGCTGGCCCACTCGGGGTCAGGTCTGTCGGTGCCGGTGCGCTGGGTGTCGTTGTGCTGGGTGCGGGCGCCGGCGTGTTGGGCGCGGCGTTGCCGACGTACGACGACGGCGGGCTGCTCGGCGAGGGCTCGTTCGACGGCGGGCTGCTCGGCGAGGGCTCGTTCGACGGCGGCGGGCTGCTCGGCGCGGGCTCGTTCGACGGCGGCGGGCTGCTCGGCGCGGCCTCGTTCGACGGCGGCGGGCTGCTCGGCGCGGCCGCCTCGCTCGACTCGGGGGCGGGCGTGGACGCAACCCCGGTGGGGCGATCCGAGGTCGCGGGGATGCCACCCTCGGCGGCGATCACATCGGGCGC
>JAODNA010000096.1 GCA_025465135.1 Frankiales bacterium
TCCTTCTGTGAGCACTTTGGTCGGTACTCACGAAGCCTTGCGCGGTGGCCCCTTTGCGATCGTCAACGACACCCGACGCCGTCCCGATCAAGAGCCCGAGCTACACCACCCCGAGGGACTCACCCCCGGATATGGACCGACAGCGACCGCGGCATGTGCGCACACCCGCCCCGGGTCACCCTGTAGACCGGAACGGCCGTCAGTGCTGCGGCGCGATTCTGGCGGTCCCCGGTCCGCAGACTCCGCCCTGACCGTCATCTCCGGGTGCGCGATGTCCCGACATCTGGCGCGTAAAGCCTCGGATCAGTGGCGCCCGTCAGCCAAGGATCACCGGTTGTCCTTGCGTGGCTGGCTGTCGAGGGGCAAGGTCGGGGCAGTACTCGGCCCTGATCTTGTTGAGTCGTCCCGACGTCGAGGGCTTGGAACGCCCGCCCGCCGAGAGCGCGTTGTCCGCTGAGGCACTCCTCGCGGGGCCGTCTGCAGCGACATCGGCGTCGGTTGCACCACTCCCAGGGGTCGTCATGCTCACCTGGCTCGCGCACGTAGTTGTCCGTCATCGCTGGGCTGTCATTGGGACGTGGGTGGCGTTGACGCTGTTCGGCGTCTTTGCCACGACACAGGTCGCCGACCGCTACGCCAACTCCACCGCCGTTCCGGGAGAGCCGGCCTACGAGGCCAGCCAACGGGCGCTGCGCGCACTCGGCGTCGGCGACCGGACCCCGATCGTCGTCGTCTTCCACTCCGACGGAGACATCGGGCAGAGCGCACCCGTCGAGCAGGCGATGGCCCGCGTCGCAGGGGCCAGCCCCGGCGCGTTCACCAGCTCGTTCTTCACGACCGACAACCCGGTGTACCTGTCGCAGGACCGGCAGACCGCGTTCCAGATGATCTACCCGGCGGGCGAAGAAGGCGTCGACGTCGTGAGCAACGCCCAGAAGCTCAAGGCGACCGCCGCCGAGGGCCTGCCCGACGGCACCGGCGTCAACGTCACCGGACGGCTCCCGCTGACGGAAGCCACGACGGACGGGACCGAGGCGGGCGGCGGCGTGCTGCTCGAAGCGGTGATCGGCGGGCTGGGCGCGCTAGTGATCCTGCTGTTCGTCTTCGGGACCCTCCCCGCCGTGCTCACGCCGCTGGTCATCGCCATCGCTGCGATCTTCAACGCATTCACGCTCGTCTGGGCCGTCAGCTACCTGACCGAGGTGTCGGCGATCGTCCCGTTCCTCATCGCGCTGATCGGGCTGGGCCTGGCGATCGACTACGCCCTGGTCATGCTGTTCCGCTTCCGGGACGAGCTCCGCGACGGCAGCGACATCGAGACCGCCGTCGTACAGACACTGACCCACGCGGGCAAGGCGGTCATGGTCTCCGGTTCGACCGTCGCCATCGGCCTGCTGGCGATGGTCCTGCTGCCGTTGCCCCTGCTGCGAGGGATGGGCGTCGGAGGCATGCTCATCCCGGCCGTGTCCGTGCTCGCTGCGATCACGCTGCTGCCGGCGCTGCTCGCCGTCCTGGGTGCGCGCGTCAACTCCATCCGGGTCATGCCCCGGCGATGGCAGGACCGCGGTCACGGCGAGGACGGCGTGTGGGGGAGCTGGGCGCGCTTCGTCCTGCGCCGGCCCGTCCCGGTCGCCGCCGTCGGGATCGTCGCGACGGTCGTGCTGGCAGGACTCGGCACGCAGCTGAACGCGAGCGAGACCCAACTCGCCCGCTTCCCCGGCGAACCGACCGCGACCGCCATCGCCGGCCGGCAGATGCTCGCCGACGCCGGGATCAGCCCCGGGGTGATGAAGCCACTGAACGTCCTGGTCGAGAACGGCGGCGACGCCGAGCAGTCCGCGCAGACCCTGCGTGGAGTCGACGGCGTCGTCGGCGCCTCTGCCCCCGCGGACTGGAAGTCCGGGTCGACGTCGTTCGTGGAGGCGTTTCCGTCCGTCGACGGCTCCGCGCCGGGGATAGAGGACATCGTCGACCGCTCCAACGCTGCGCTCGCAGGCACTGACGGGACCCTGACCGGGACAGCGGCGGTCGGCCTGGACTTCATGAACGTGCTGTTCTCGACGTTCCCCTGGATCGTCGGGCTCGTCCTGCTGCTGACGTTCGTCCTGCTGACCCGGGCGTTCCGCTCCATCGTGCTGGCCCTGAAGGCCGTGGTGCTGAACGTGCTCTCGCTCGCTGCAGCCATGGGCGTGGTCGTGTTCCTCTTCCAGGACGGTCACGGCTCGCAGCTGTGGGACGTCGGCGCCACCGGGTCGATCATCGCCTACGTCCCGGTGATGATCTTCGCGTTCCTGTACGGCATCAGCATGGACTTCGAGGTCTTCATGCTCAGCCGGATGCGCGAGGTGTACGACGAGACCGGCTCAACGGACCGGGCCATCGAGCTGGGACTGTCGCGCACGGCCAAGCTGGTCACCAGCAGCGCCCTGATCCTCATGTTCGCCTTCCTGGTGCTGTCGACGGGACCGGGCTTCGAGATCAAGTCACTCGCCGTTGGGGTCGCGGCCGGCATCATCTTCGACGCGACCGTGATCCGCGCCCTGCTCGTCCCCGCCCTGATGAAGCTGTTCGGCGAGGCCAACTGGTGGAGCCCGCCGTGGCTCGACCGGTTCCTGCCCAGCCGGCCGCTGCCCAGCAGCACCCCGGAGGTCATCGACATCATCCCCGACCAGCGCGACCCCGCCGCTCCGATCCCGACGGCGACACCGTGACCGCCGTCGGCACCAGCGGTCGTCGGCAACGCGTGAAGAGCGCAACCGGCCCAGGCCACGAAGCGACGCCGGCGGTGGCCGGCATGCCGCTGGCCTTCCTGCGCTGGGAGGGCCTGGTGCTGCTCGCCGCCAGCCTCACGGTCTTCTTCGGTGGACTGAACGAGGCGTGGTGGCTGGTGCCGGTGCTGCTGTTCCTGCCCGACATGGCCATCGTCGGGTACGCACGCTCCCACTGGACCGGAGCACTCTCCTACAACCTCGCGCACGCCTACCCGGCACCGGCGCTTGTCGGCGGGCTCGCCGTGCTCACCGACTCAGGTCTCGGGCAGGGCGTGGCGCTGATCTGGTTCGCGCACATCGGCATGGACCGAGCCTTGGGCTACGGGCTGAAGTACGACACCGGCTTCAACGACACGCACCTCGGCCGCATCCCGGAGCAGGGAAAGCGCGCAAGCACCGCCGGGGAAGTGGGCCCCAGCACCAGTGCTCAGCAGCCGACCGTCCCGGCACAGGCAGCCACGAGCGGAGCGTCGTGATCAACGCGGAGCACCTGACCAAGACGTACGGCACGAAGGTCGCCGTCGACGACCTGAGCTTCACCGTCCAGCCCGGACAGGTCACCGGCTTCCTGGGGCCCAACGGCGCCGGCAAGAGCACGACGATGCGCATGATCCTGGGGCTGGACGCCCCGACCAGCGGCAGCGTCACCGTCGCCGGCCTGCCCTACCGGGAGCACCCACAGCCGCTGAAGGTGGTGGGAGCCCTCCTCGAGGCCCGCGCCATCCACACCTCTCGCAGCGCCTACAACCACCTCCTCGCCCTCGCCGCGACGCACGGCATCAGCGCCACGCGCGTCCACCAGGTGATCGACCAGGTCGGGTTGACCGAGGTGGCCGGCAAGCGCGCCGGAGGCTTCAGCCTCGGCATGGGACAGCGGCTCGGCATCGCGACAGCGCTGCTCGCCGACCCCGACACGCTCATCCTCGACGAGCCCGTCAACGGACTGGACCCGGAAGGCATCCGCTGGATCCGTGACCTGCTTCGAGGCTTCGCCGCCGAAGGGCGGACCGTCCTGGTCTCCAGCCATCTGATGAGCGAGATGGCCCTGACCGCCGAGCACGTGCTCGTCCTCGGCCGCGGCCGCCTGCTCGCCGACCTGCCGATGAGCGCGCTGCTCGCTCAGGCCGCCAGCGACGTCGTGCTCGTCCGGACACCCGCCGCCGACAAGCTCGCGCAGGCGCTCACCGCAATCGGTGCGACCGTGTCGCGCACCGAGGTCGACGCCCTCGAGGTCACCGGCCCGACCGCCGGACGCATCGGCGACCTCGCCCGCGACTTGCGCATCAGCATCCACGGGCTGGTCCCCAAGCACGTCTCCCTGGAGGAGGCGTTCATGGACATGACCCGCGACGACGTCGAGTTCCACGCCAGCGCCAGCCACCCCGAGGACGTCGACGGCAGCCCGGCACCCGTAGGCGCAGGGAGCACCGCATGAGCACCGCTGACGCCCGCGCCGTCCCAAGCACGGATGGCCTGCTGCCCCAGCAGCGCTCCGCTCCGCCGGGCGCACCGCTGCCGGCGGCACGGCGCGCCGAACACTCCCGCCCGACCGTGCGCAGTCACCCCGTGACGGCCAGGCGAGTCCTGGTCAGCGAGTGGGTCAAGTTCCGCTCTCTGCGCTCGACGGCCTGGACGCTCCTGTCCGCGGTCCTGCTGATGATCGGCATCGGCTGGCTCGCAGGCTGGGGCAGCAACGACAGCTGGTCGGACCTGTCCCCCCAGGAGCAGGCGACGTTCAGCCCCGTCGACATCACCCTCGCCGGCTACTACCTCGCACAGCTCGCCGTCAGCGTGCTCGGTGTCCTGCTCGTCACCGGGGAGTACGCCACCGGAATGGTCCGAGCCACGTTCGCCGCCGTCCCGCGCCGGCTGCCCGTCCTGTGCGCCAAGGCGGTCCTGTTCGCCGGTGTCACCTTCGTGTCCATGCTCGCCGCCGCCGTCGTCTCGTTCGCCGGCGGTCAGCAGCTGCTGGACGAGCACGGCATCGGCTTCGGCGACGTCGGCGTCGTGCGTGGCATCGTCGGTGCTGCCGGCTACCTCACGGCCGTTGCCGTCCTCGCCGTCGCGCTCGGCTTCGTCATCCGCAGCACCGCCGGAGGCGTCGCCACCATGTGCGGCCTCCTGCTCGTCGCGCCGACGCTGGGACTGCTGCTCCCGAAGGGATGGCAGGAGCATCTGCTTCCCTACCTGCCAAGCAACGCCGGCGCTGCAGTGTTCAGCCCGCACCCCTCCGCGGACAGCCTCAGCGCCGCCGGAGGTTCGGTGACCCTGGGCATTTGGCTCCTCCTGGCCCTGGCCGGAGCTGTGCTGAGCCTGACGCGCCGCGACGTGTGAATGGCGCCGCCTTCCGGCAGTAGGCGCCAGGACCGCACGCACGCCTCCCGGCTGACAGGCCTCCTCCGAGCAGCCCCGACCCAGGTGGCTGGACAGGAACACGGTGCCGCCACGGGCGGCGTGCGCGGTGAGCAGAGCGCGGATCAGCGGACGCCATCTGGATCCAAGCCGTTCACAGGCTCGTCCAGCAGGAGGATCTCGGGTCGGCTAGCAGCGCGGACGCGATTCCGAGACGCTGGCCCATGCCGAGGCTGAATCCGCCGGCGCGCTTCTTGGCGACGTCCTGCAGCCCGACCATGTCGACGACCTGGTCGACCCGGCTGCGGCTGATGCCGTGCGTGGCCGCCAATGCCCGAAGGTGCTGGTAGGCCGACCGGGGGGTGTGGACGGCGCGTGCCTCGAGCAGCGCCCCCACGACCTGGAGCGGGCGGGGGATGCTCGGCGTAGGGCCTGCCGTTGATGGTCACGGTGCCCGAGGTCGGCTTGTCGAGCCCGAGGAGGAGCCTCATCGTCGTGGACTTGCCGCTGCCGTTGGGGCCCAGGAAACCGGTCACGATGCCTGGCTGGACGGTGAAGGACAGGTTGTCGACGGCGGTCTTGCTGCCGTAGGTCTTGGTCAGGTTCCGTGCCTCGATCACCGGAGGTCCTCTCGTGCGCGGTTGATCGGCCGCGGCTGCGCCGGGTCGGTGGTGGGAACGCCGTCGGTCTCGTCCGCGTCGGGGACGTCCTGCGGCTGGGTGACGGAGACCAGTCGCAGGTGCAAGTCGCGCAACGACTGCAGCAGGCCGTGCAGCGAGGCCGGGTCGACGACGGTGCGCCGAATGACGGTGGTGCGGTGTTCGCTCAACGTCACTGGCCCGCCACGGACCGACGTCGCACGATCAGCATGACAGCGAGGACGAACTCCCCGACGAAAGTGACGCCGGAAACGGTCGGCGCCGAGTCGCCAATCAGGACGGCAGCTGTCGTGTCGAACACGTACCCAGCGCCAGCAAGGACCAGTAGCGACCCGACCGCACGCGGCAGGAAGCTCGACCGGTGGGCGAGCACGCCCAGCACCGCCAGGTGGGCGCCGAACAGCATGAGCGCCGCGGTGAACACATCGCCGTAGGCGTCCACGTGGGCCATAACCTTGCTCGCGTCGACGGTGCTCTCGGTGGCCGCCCGGGCGGCCGGCAGGAGCTGAGCGATCGCAACGAGGAACACCGCGCTGTATGCCAGTCGCAGCCACGCGGCGAGCGTCGACAGGGCGGCGTCGGAAGTCCGGAACACCCCGTGCAGCGCCCAAGCCGCGACGACGTCCAGGACGACGACGAGCAGCAAGCTGACGACGCCGGCGCGGAACAGGGTCTCGGACCCGGCGATGTCCGCTGCCGTGCGCGCAGCGTCACCTTCCGTGGTGAGCCCGACGACAGCGACGAAGTTCCCGAACCCGGCGAGCACAGACAGCAGCACGATCGCCACACCGGCAACCAGCGCCGCCTCGTGGCCGGCGGTCTTGGCCGGTGTGGGCTGTACGAGCGTGCTGGGGGGCATTGGGCTCCTCACCGGGCGGACTGGTTTCGGCGGCGACCGTCCTCGCAAGAGCCGGAACCGCCCAGCACTGTTGCCGTTCCTGGGACCTGCCCGTCAGCCAGCGCCGCCGGGCGTGGCCTTCATGGCCGCGCGCTGGTGCATCCGCTCGCCCTGCGGCCCGAACACCGACAGGACCTCGACGGGCTTGTCACCGGTGCTGCCGAACCAGTGCGGAAGGCGAGTGTCGAACTCAGCCACCTCACCGACGCCGAGCACGACGTCGTGCTCGCCCATGACCAGACGCAGCCGACCCGACAGGACGTACATCCACTCGTAGCCCTCGTGCGACCTCAGCTCCGGCGTGGACTTGCTGCTGGGAATCACCACCTTCCATGCCTGCACCCCGCCGGGCTGCCGGCTGAGCGGGACGACGGTGCGCCCGTTGCGGGCATGCGGCTTCAGACGGATCCGGGGGTCGCCGACCTCGGGCGCGCCGACCAGGTCGTCCAGCGGGACCCGGTACGCCTCTGCTAGCTGCAGCAGCAGTTCGAGCGTCGGGCGGCGCTGCCCAGACTCCAAACGGGACAGGGTGCTCTTGCTGATGCTGGTCTGATCGGCGACCTGGGTCAGCGTCCATCCGCGGTGGCTGCGGAGCGCGCGCAGCCGCGGTCCAACGCCGTCCAGCGTCGCCTCGATCGACGGGGACAGGGGCATGCGAGAAGTGGACTCCTGATTCCCCGAAACGGCAACGGACCTGGGCCCGCGGCAGGTCCGACGCCACTGTCGCAGACACGACCACAACGCAGAGCACCTACGACGTCATCGTCCTCGGGGGCGGAGCAGCCGGTCTGTCCGCAACCCTCGTCCTGTCCCGCGCTCGTCGCAGCGTCGCCATCGTCGACGCGGGTGTGCCGCGCAATGCCCCGGCCGCGCACCTGCACGGCTACTTGAGCCGCGACGGGATGCCGCCCCAGGAGCTGCTCGCCACTGGACGCGCGGAGATCGAAGGCTACGGCGGCGCCATCCTGTCGGGCACGGTCGCGCGCATAGCCCGCGGCGCCACCGGTTTCGAGGCGCTGCTCACCGACGGCACCCGACTGCACACGCGGCGGCTGCTCGTGGCCACCGGGCTCGTGGACCGGCTGCCGAACATCGCCGACCTGGCCGGCCGCTTCGGCCAGGACGTCCTGCACTGCCCGTACTGCCACGGCTACGAGGTGCGCGACCGCACCGTCGGTGTCCTCGGCGGCCCCCGAACAGCCTCCAGCAGGCTCATCTGGTGCGGCAATGGGCCGACGACGTCGTCTACTTCACCAACGGCAGCCCGCTGGCCGCCGACCAGCGGGAGCAACTCATCGCACGCGCCGTCGGCGTCGTCGACGGCAAGGTCATCGGCCTCGACATTCGGGACGACCAGCTCTGCGGCGTCGTCGTCGACGGCGGCGGAGTCGTCCGCCGCCAGGCCCTGTTCGTCGCCCCCATCTTCCTGCCGAACAGCGATCTGCTGGTGAAGCTCGGCTGCAAGGTCGATGAGAACGGCTGGGTGCTCGTCGACAAGACCGGACTGACGAGCGTCGTCGGCGTGTACGCCGCCGGCAACGCCGTGAACCCGCGCGCGCAGCTCATCACCGCAGCCGGGGAAGGCTCCGCCGCCGCCATCGCCCTCAACAACGACCTCGTCGAGGAGGACGTCCGCGACGCCGTGAACCTGTTCCGCCTCGGCATGCCTGTCCCCACCCTGCACACCCTCTGAAGGAGAAGCCCATGACCACCAACACACCGACCACCCAGACCGCCCGCGTGCCACCGCCGAACAAGCACCAGCTCGCGCTCATGATCTGGCTCGCCGTCTTCCCGACCCCCACCGTGCTCAACCTGACGATCGGCACGCGCCTCAAGGACGTCGCCACGGTGCCCCGCACGTTCGTCCTCGCGACCATCGCCGTGCCGATCGTCATCTACGGCGTCATGCCGCACCTGCACCGCGCGCGGGCTCGGCTGCTGCGCCGGGGCTGAATCGGCAGGACACGTGATGCAGGGCCGGTGTCCTTCGCGTAGGACGTGATTGCACCCGGCCCGGTGGCGTCGCATCCGGCTCGCTCCGCGCTCAGCCTCTTGCCACGTGGGGACGGCGTCGCCCTGTCCTCGTCCGCATCACGATCGTGGTGCGTCGACTTGGACCTCGACGCGACGGCCACCTGAAGTGACTCGGGAAGCCCGACGATCCAATGGCGCGTGCAGGCCGCGAGGGTCGGGGGCTCTCCGTTCGCACGCGCAGATGTGCTCCGCGAGCCAGGCCGCATCGTGCTGGACGAAGCCAAGCAGCGCCGAGCCGCGAGTGTGCTGCCAAGGCAGCCCGAGGAAGCTGAGGCCCCCAGTTGGTGAGATCCCGCGAGTGTGCTGCGGCTTGCCGTCGATGACGGCTCCTTCGATGTCGAGCCAGTCGTAGTCCGGACGAAACCCCGTGGCCCACAGGACTGCCTCAGTGTCCTGCTCACTGCCGTCTGCGAAGCGCAGGTTGGCACCCTCGGCGCCGGTCACCCGCGGGCGCAGGCGGACCCCTGCGCGCCGCAGTGACCGCCAGCTGGCGCCGATGACGAGCTCGCGTGCCTGGAACTTCTTCGCAAGGCGCGTGCCGGACGGCGTCTTGATGAGTCCGGTGCGGGTCAGCCACCAGAACAGATCCTTCCCGAGTGGCCGCTGCGGGACAGTGCGGGGACGGCTGCCGATGGCGATCGTGACGTCCCGGCCGGCGGCAGCGAGCTCCGCGGCGATCTGGACGCCGGAGTTGCCGGCCCCGACGACGACGACTCGCCCGCTCGGCACGTCGTCGGGCCGCTGATACGTGGCGCTGTGAAGCTGCGTGACAGAGGCGCTCATGCCTGATGCAAGCGTGGGGATCAGTGGTGTCTGGAAGGGCCCGGTAGCGATGACGACCTGGCGGGCGCGAATCGTCCCGTTGTCGGTGGTGGCAGTGAAGATGCCGTCGCGACGGGTGAGGCGGCGGACGGCGGTGCCGAGCTGAACCGGCATGTCAGTTCGCCGGGCGTACGCCTGGAGGTAGTCGGCGACGTCGTCTTTGCCTGGGTAGCTGCTCGTCGATGCCGGGAACGGCATGCCCGGCAGGGAGCTGAACTCGGCCGGGGTGAACAGTCGGAGGCTTTCCCAGCGGCTCCGCCAGGTCATGCCAAGACGGGGTGCGGCGTCGATGAGCTTGAAGCGAAGGCCGGACCGCTGCAGGTAGTAGCCGAGCGCGAGACCGCTCTGGCCAGCGCCGATGACAAGAACGTCCAACGTGAAGCTCGGGTGCGGGTCGTTCGCGCTCATGAGGGTGAGCGTCATGGTTTGTCTCCGAAGCTGATGAGGTGCGGTGGCGCGGCGTCGGTGACCAGCCGCGACGTCAATGTGGCGGGGCGTTGATTGGTTCGCCCCGGTCACATGACCAGGCTTCGAGGCTCTGCATGGAGGTGCCTGGCGGCTATGGGCTGCACACCGGTAGCGCAGTGTCCAGATCGCCTTCCACTAGCGCGTGGGGACGGCGCCGCCGCTGCGCACGGCCTTGACGACGTCGGCGACCGCAGTGATCGAGGCATTGAAGCTCGTGGGGTGATCAAGCAGGCCGCCGTGGCTGCTTGGGACGGTGCGCTGGTTGGCGTTGCTCGACAGGGCTGTGAGCTGCTGCTGCGCGGTGGTCCACCCTGGCGTGCCGGCCACGGTGTCGCTGGCGGAGACGACGACCAGCGGCTTGCTGCCCAGGCCGGTCAGAGCTTGCGCCTGAGTGAACGAGCGGCGGTAGGTCACCACTTCGTCCCGGGCGGCGCGGCCGTCACGCGGTCTGATGGTCAGGATCTTCGCCTGCCGGCCGGCCAGACCAGGCACTTCGTTGGCGGACAGAGCCGGGATGAGCCGCCCAATCCCGAGCCGCTCGAGGACGGGTCGGACCGCGTACAGGCGAGTCAGCATGGGGTACTGGCTGGCGTAGTCCGGCAGCACGGTGAACTGCCGCGGGGTTGCGGAGTCCAGGAGCACCAGGCCGCCGACCTGCTCAGGGTGCTGCGCCGCATACGTCATCGCGTAAACGCCGCCGGTGCTGTGTCCGGCCAGGACGAACGGGCCGTCTTCACCGGCTACGGAGAGCAGCCGGTGCAGATCGGCGACGACGGCGTGGCTGTCACGCGGGGCGGAGGCGTTCTCGCTCCAGCCCGTGCCAGCACGGTCGTACGTGCAGACGCGGGTGGTGGCGGCGGTCCCGTCGGCGATGCGGCCCCACAGTTGCGAGTTGCCAGCCAGCCCGCTCTCCAGCACGACGGTCGGGCTGCCGGTGCCGGTGCAGTTCAGGTGAAGCCGGTGACCGCCAACGTCGTAGAGCCGGCCGGGCATCGTCATGGTGCTGGCGTCGCGCTGTGCGGCGATGTTCTCGGCGAATGTGCCGACGGAGGCGATGGCGAGCGCTCCGAGCACCGGGTAGAGCAGCCAGCGACTGCGACCGGGTGCTGAGGTGCGCATGCGGCGCGCAGACCAAATGACCAGTCCCAGCAGCGCGGGCGGCCAGACCCAGGCGGCAGCGGTCAGGCCATCATCCCCGGGGGCGAATGTCAGCAGGGAAAGCCCGCTCGTGCCGAGGAACGCGGCGAGGCCGTAGGCCCAGCGCTGCGGCACGCTGGTCACCCGCGTGCTCAAAAACGCCAGCATCGACCAGCCGACGGCGAAGGCGAGCAGTGCGACCCCGTCGATGACGTGCTCTGGCGCGCCGGGGACGACGAGCACGCCGATGGCAGCTCCGAGGGCGCCAGTCAAGATGGACGCGACGGCGATGAGGGCGATTGGTCCGCGTCGTGCAGGCTGGGGCTGTGCGGCGGGCGCGCCGGACGGGCGCGGAGGCAGAAGGTCGGTGGTCGTCATGGCGGGCTCTCTCTGCTCGAGGTGATGCGACTGCCTGGAGCGAGATGGGCTCGCTCGGTCTGGATCGTGGTGCGGCTTGCAGGTTCAGTCGGAGTAGGGCGCGAGGCGGATGGCCAGGTCGAAGGCGCCGTAGCGGCGGAGCAGCTGCGCGCGGCCGTGTGGGACAGCCGCGGCCTGTGCGGCCCAGGCGCTGCGGAACTCGCGCTTGAAGCCGCAGCGCGGGCGTTCGGCGACGGCCGTTCGCAGCAGCTCCGGCGGAAGCTGCCAGGAGCGCAGGCCCACAACGTCGACGGCTGCCCCGGCGCTCATCAGGTACGCAACTGCTCCGTCGGCCAGGGTGACATCCGGGCTGTGGTGCATCGTGATGGCGGTGCGCACGATCTCCGTGGCGTCGCTGGGGAGCCCGACGTCCTCGGCGACGTCGAGGGCGACGCGGGCGCTGGCGACGGTGAAGTCGACGCCGGGCACGGCGGTCGCCAGTCCGGTGTCATGCAGCATCGCGGCGGCGTAGAGCAGCTCCCGGTCGACGTCGATGTGTTCGAGCGAGGCCAGGGCGACGCCGTACAGGTAGCTGCGGTGGGAGTGGTTGAGCAGCGCCGTTGACAGCCGCTGCTGCGCCTGCGTCTCGGCGGCCCGGGTGAGCGCCGTCGACGGCGCCCGAAGCTCACGCGCCGGCAGTTGGGCGCGCCGGCCTGAGTTGAGCCGAAGCAGCATCGCTGTGCGGCCCACCATGTTGTGGATGTGGGCTCTGGCAAGCGGCCGAAGAAGCTCGCGGCGCTCCTGCGGGCTCAGCTGCCCGCCGGTGCGGGTGGACCACGTCACGGTCCCCACCCGCTCTGCTGAGCTGATCGTGCTGGTCATGACATCTCCTTGATCGGGGGCGGGGCCGCAGTGCGGTGGGCACGGTTGGACCCGCGGTTGTCGGTCGGAGTTGCTGTCGAACCGGCGGCTACGCGAAGTGCTGCCGCATGTGCTGCTGGGCGAACAGGTGTGGAGGGACGTGCCGGTCCTCAGCGCGCTGCGATGGTGAAGGGCACGGTGACGACGTTGCCGCTGGCGGTCCGGAACTGACCCCAGAGCTGATAGGTCCCGGCGGTCTGAAACTGCGGATGGATGTCGAGCTCTGGGCCGAACGTTGCGCCGGGCTGCGCGAACGCCGGGCGGCCGCGGCTGTCCTGAACCTCGGCGTGCTCGTGCGCGAACGTCGTGCCGTCGCTACGCATCACGACGACGTGACCGGCGGCGGCCAGGTACGGCTGCAGGTCCTCGATCGGCTTGCCGGTGCTCGCGTCGCTGAACGCGAAGTGCAGGTCGCTGCGCTCACCGACGCGCGCTTGGCCGTCGAGCTTGACCCGCAGCCCGTCGACGACGACCTCATGCGGGCTCTCAGCGAGGACGACGGGGGGCGGGGTCTCACCGGCGACGGTCACGTACTGGCGCTGGTGGACGTCGCTCATCTGGCCCTGCTGCCGGAACTCGGTGTTGACGATGTAGCGGCCAGCGGTCGGGAAGGTGACGTCGACGGCGAGCTCCCCTGGCTTGCCGGTCGGCTCCGGGTGGACATGCGCGAACGTGCCGAGGTCGGCGCGGGTCGCGATCAGGTGCATCCACGCCTCGTGGCTGCGGGCCATGTTCTCGACCGGCTGGCCGGTGTCGGCGTCGACGACAGTCGCCGTCACGCGGGTCGGTACGCCGGGCCGGGCGGTGTCAGGCACGCGCAGCTGCACGGTCATGCCGGCGTCCGCCGCGCCGACCGGGTCGACGTCGGCGGTCATCATGACGCTCATCGCCGGACGCATCGGCATGCCCGTGGTCTGCACCCAGGCGAGCGTGCCGTTCATGCCGCGCTCGGCGAAGTCCATGCGGCTGACGGCGGTGAGGCCGGCACCGATCGCGAGTGCCACGACGGCGATCCCGGTAAGGTAGGCGTACTGCCCGATCTGCTGCCGGACGGGCGGGTGCAGGATCTCCTGGACGGTGGCTGGGCGACGGAACCGTCGCAGCCGCAGTGCGTTGCTCAGCACGCTGACCGAGCTCATGGCCATCGCTGCGGAGGCAAGCACCGGGTCGAGCAGCAGCCCGTCGAAGGCGTACAGCGCGCCGGCAGCAACGGGGATGAGCAGGACGTTGTAGGCGAACGCGAACCCGAGCCCTTGCCGCATGACGCTGACGGTCCGGCGGGACAGTGCGATCGCCGAGACGATGCTGCGCAGGTCACCGCCGACGAGCGTGATGTCGGAAGCTGCGATGGCGACGTCGGCGCCAGTCCCGATCGCGATGCCGAGGTCGGCCTGTGCGAGTGCGGCGGCGTCGTTCACGCCATCGCCCGCGGCAGCCACGACGGCCCCTTGGCTTTGCAGCTGGGCGACCGTGGCGGCCTTGTCGGCAGGCAGCACCTCGGCGAGCACGTTGTCGATGCCGACCTGGCGGGCGACGGCGTGTGCGGTCGCGGTGTTGTCACCGGTGATCATCCACACCTGCAGGCCGAGCGCCTTGAGCTGCGCGATCGCCTCGGCCGACTCGGCCCGGATCGTGTCGGCGACCGTGACCAGGCCGGCCGCTCGCCCGTCGACGGCGACGTACATGGGTGTGCCGCCCTGCTGCGCCTGCTCGAGCGCCGAACCGGTGAGGCTGCTGACGTCGATGCTGTCGCGCTGCATCAGGGCGAGGTTGCCGATCTGCACCTGGACTCCGTCGACCGTGGCGTGCAGGCCGTGGCCCGGGATGGCCTCGAAGCAGTCGACGTTCGGCAGGCTCAGGCCGCGGTCGCGGGCGGCGTTGACGATGGCGTGCGCAACGGGATGCTCACTGCCGGTCTCTGCGGCGGCGACGACACGCAGCAGGTCGTCCTGGGTCCAGCCGTCGACTGTGGTCACGTCGGTCAGTGCCGGCTTGCCCGCGGTGATCGTGCCGGTCTTGTCCAGCACGACGGCGGTCAGGCGGCGGGCGTGCTCAAGCGCCTCACCGTTGCTGATGAGGATCCCGAGCTCGGCTGCGCGGCCGGTGCCGACCATGACGGCGGTTGGAGTCGCCAGTCCGAGCGCGCACGGGCAGGCAATGATCAGTACGGCTATGGAGGTCGTGACGGCCATCGTCAGGCTCTCACCGTCGGGCCCGAGCACCGCCCAGGCGAGGGCGGTGAGTGCGGCGATGACGATGACGGCTGGGACGAACACCGACGAGACCTTGTCGGCCAGGCGCTGCATCGGCACCTTGCTGCCTTGCGCGTCCTCAACGAGCCGGACGATCTGCGCAAGCGCGGTGTCGCCGCCGACGGCGGTCGTGCGCATGAGCACTGAGCCGGTGGTGTTCAGGGTCGCGCCGATGAGCTGGTCGCCCTCGGCCTTGTCGACCGGCATGCTCTCGCCGGTCAGCATGCTCTCGTCCACGGTCGTGGTGCCACTGTTGACGACGCCGTCGACGGGGATCTTCTCCCCGGGACGGATCCGGACGATGTCGCCGACGGCGACCTGCTCAACGGGGATGTCGACCTCGAGGCCATCACGTACGACCCGGGCGGTCTTGGGCGCGAGTCCGACGAGGGCGGTGACGGCTGCGGCGGTGGCCTTCTTGGCCCGCGCTTCCATCCACTTCCCGGCGAGCACCAGCGCGACGATGATCAGGGACGTCTCGTAGTAGACGTGCAGCGGCAGGCCGAGCTGTTCGGCCTGGTTCGGCCACAGGGTGACGAACGTGCTGTACGTCCACGCGACGCCGGTGCCGAGGGCGACGAGCGTTGTCATGTTGGTACTGCCGTGGCGGGCGGCCTGCCAGGCACTGACGTAGATGCTCCTGCCGGCCCAGTACTGCACGACCGTCGCCACGACGAAGATCGCCGGCATCAGCCAGTCCATCGTGTCGATGTACAGCGGCACATACATCAGGCCCATGAGACCGAGGCCGGTGGCCAGCGCGACCTGCCACTTGCGCTTCATCCGGGTCAGCTCCCGGTCGCGGTCTGCGCGGTCAGCCGTCCCCGCGGAGGCGGCCGCCGACGCTCCGCCATCGCGGTCCTGCTTGCTCGCCTGCCGTGGCACGGCGCCGTACCCGGCCTTCGCAACTGCGCCGGTGAGTTCGTCGACGCCAACCACACGCGAGTCGTACGTCACGGTGGCAACCTCGGTCGCCAGATTGACCTGTGCCGACCGCACGCCTTCGATCTTGTTGAGGGCCTTCTCGATCCGCCGGACGCACGAGGCGCACGTCATGCCGGTGATGTCCAGGCTGCACGCGACCGTCTCGGCGGCAGCGTTGTGCCCGATGTGCTCGAGCGGATCGAAGGTGATCGTCATGGGTTCTCCTGGTCGGCGAACTGCAGGCTTGCGGGTAACGGCGAGGTCGTTCGGGTTCGGTCGCGGCTGCGGCCGTTGTGCCGTGTGCGGTGGGAGCGCGCTCTCATTAGCTGGTGCGGCGGACGCGGACCGGGATGGGTCGCTGTCGCGTGCCGTCACCGTGAGGAAGGGACCGCCGTGCGGGCGAGCCTGACGGTGACGAGGGCGAGCGCCAAGTTCAGGGGCGCCCACCCGAAGCGCTCCCAGGGGCTCGACGAGGCCGCGTTCACCGTCGTCCCGAGGGCGAGGATGCCAACCAGCACCCATGTGCCATGACGACTGACCCGGGAAGAAGCGAGTGAGGGCCTGACGCCTCCCCGGGCCAGGACGGTGAGAGCTGCGAGTGCCCAGAACGCGGCCCCGAAGGCGCTGGCAGTGCGCAGATCGCCCGGCAGCGGGCCGCTGTGTGCTCCGCCCCAGGCTGCAGCCCCGAATGGCGCTCCCAGTGCGATCGCGAGCTGGAACGCGACGATGGCGAGGAAGCCGCTCGCCGCGCTGACCGCGGGCCGCCGGCCGGGTGTCCGGGGGCGAGCGTTGCGGCTTCTGCTGCGACTACCTCCCTTGCGGGCGGGCTGCGCGTGCTCGTGAGCGTCGGGCGGGAGTATTGCCTCCGCGGCCGCTGAAGGCGCCCGCTTCCGCGGCGCAGCCGTGCTCGGGCTCATCTTCCCGCGCCGAAGTACGTCGTCCGCGGTTCTGCCATGCCCAGCTCGGGCGCCCGACGGGCACGTGACGCCTCGACCGCGGCAGAGATCCGGGCTGTCCTGCCGGCGGCGACGACCAGCCGAACGCGGACGCGCGCTGTGGGGGGCGCTTCGGCAGTGCTCTGCTGCGGGACCGCAGTGGCGAGCAGGAAGCGCTCCTCGTGGCCCTCAACGGCGAGCTGCGGTAGGCGCCGATCCAGCCACGCGGGCAGCCACCAGTTGCGGTCGCCGAGGATGTGCATGACGGCGGGCACGAGCAGCATTCGCACGATGGTGGCGTCGATGAAGATGGCGGCGGCCATCCCAATACCGATGACCTTGACGGCGATGTCGGGGCTGGTCACGAACGCGCAGAAGACGGTGATCATGACGGCGGCCGCCGCGGTGATGACGCGGGCCGTCGAAGCGAGCCCGGCGACGACGGCAGCGCCCGTCTCGCCGTGCCGCTTGTACCCGTCGCGCATCCGGGAGACCAAGAAGATCTCGTAGTCCGCGGAGAGCGCGAACAGCACCGCGAACATCAGCACCGGGACGAACGACGGAAGAGGTGTCCGGCCGTCGATGCCGATCAGCTGCCCGAGCCAGCCGCCCTGCAGCGCCAGCGCGACGACGCCGTACGCGGCGGCGACAGACAGCAGGTTCAGGACCGCGGCCTTCACCGCGATCGCGACGCTGCGGAAGGCGACCAGGAGCAGCAGCATGCTCAAGCTGACGACGGCGGCGACGAGGACGGGGATGCGCTTGACGACGTTGGCGTCGGCGTCGATCTGTGCCGCGGTGGTACCGCCCACATGAGCCGCAACCTGCGTGCCGATCACGGCAGCCGGCAGGACGTCGTCGCGCAGGCGGCGGACCAGCTCGGCGGTCCGGGCGTCCTGCGGTCCGGTGCTCGGGACCAGCGTGAAGAGGGTGGCGGCGCCGTCCTGGCTCCGCACGGCGGGCTGCACGGATGCTACGCCGGAGGTTGTAGCCAACGCCGTCATGAGCGAGGAGGTCACGGCCTGCGTCGGTTGGCGGAGCACCACGAGGAGCGGACCGTTCGCGCCGGCACCGAAGCCGGCTGCCGTCATGTCGTACGCCGTCCGCGTGGAGCTTCCCGTGGGGTTGTTGCCCTCGTCCGGCGTGCCGAACTGCACGCCGAGGAACGGCGAGGCGAGAACCAGCATGACGACGATCCCGACGCCGGCCGCGACGTAGCGATGCCGCTCGACCAGCCTGCTCCAGCGCAGCCAACCTGCGCCTGCGCGTGAGGGCTGACGACGCGGGAGCGGAAGGCGCAGGCGGTCGATCTTCCCGCCCCAGGAGCCCAGCAGCGCAGGCAGCAGGGTCAGAGCGGCGATGAGGACGACTACCGCTCCGACGATCGTGGCGAGCGACGCGCCGCGCATGTAGGACAGGCCCATCCCAAACAGCCCGAGCATGCTGACGATGACGGTCGTGCCGGCGAGCGCCACAGCGCGGCCAGCCGTGTCGAGCGTCGCGACGGTGGCGTCTTCGACGCTGAGACCGTGCAAGCGCCACTCGCGGAAGCGGGTGACCATCAGCAGCACGTAGTCGATACCGATGCCGATGACCATCATCGCCACGAGCGACGTCGACCAGTCGGGGACGGGAAGGACCGAGGCCAGGACGACCGTCAGGAACGACGCGACGACGAGCCCTGTGATGGCGATGAGCAGCGGCAGGCCGGCAGCCACGACGGTGCCGAAGGTGATGAGCAGGATGACCGCTGCTGCGGCGAGCCCGATGCCTTCCGAGCCGATCGGCGCAGGCTCGGTGAGGCTGACCGCGCCACCGCCGGCGGCGACGGTCAGGCCGTCGCGTGAGGCGGCCCGGCTGATTGCGAGGATCCTCTGGGTGTCGGCGACGGGCATGTCCATGGAGGTTTCGACCCGGAGGCTGACGGCGACCGAGGCCGTCCGCCGGTCCGCAGAAAGCAGCGGTTCACCGACTGATTCGACATGGGGCACTGCGGCGATCTCGGTGGCCAGGGCCAGCAGCTGAGCGGCGGGTTCTCCGGCGGTGAAGGACGTTCCGGCGTGCGCGACGACGTTGATCTTCGGCCGGCCGCCGCTGCTCGCGAACGCCTCGCGGAGGACGCTGTGGGCTGCGGTCGAGTCCGAGCCGGGTGCGCTGTAGTCCGCGGAGTAGGTGCCGCCCGCCACCAGCGAC
>JAODNA010000148.1 GCA_025465135.1 Frankiales bacterium
TCGTAGTAGCCGCCGGGCCCGTCGGTCGGGATGCCGACCGTGCCGGAGTTGTAGGTGTGCGACTTCTCGCGGGTCAGCACGATGTGGACGCCGCCCTTGGTGGGGTACTGGTCGCGGCCGGTGGAGACCTTGATGGTCCGGATCAGCTTGTGGTTCAGGAACACCTTCATGGTGTGCGCCGTGATGTCGACGAGGGACTCGTAGTCCTTGCCGATCGTGAACGCGGACGTCCTCGCGGCGGTCGAGCCCCACGTCGTCGTGCCGGCGAGGTGCAGCAGCGAGAGGTCCGCGCGCACGGCGATCTTCTGGCCCGAGGTCCAGTAGTGCTCGGCGTGGTAGTGCACCTCGTAGGAGTTGTACCAGCGCCAGGCGCCCTCGACCGACGGGGTGGTCGTGACCGTCAGCCGCTTGAGGACGGCGAGCCGGTTGGCGCGGCCCTTGACCGGCTGGTCAAAGCGCACGATGACGGGCTGCGCGACGCCGACGACCGAACCGGGGCCGGGGGAGATGTTGGCCTTCACGACGTGGCCGGCCTTGGACGCGACGAACGTCTGGGTGACCGTCTGGTCCTTGCCCTCGGCGTCCTTCACGTGCGCCGTCACGGCGTACGACCGCAGGGGGACGAGCGTCGTCGTCGACGTCCAGGTGTCGCCGGCGACCGTGCCCGTCAGGCCGGCAGCGTCGACCGACGACAGGGTGCCGTTGGCGACCGAGATCGTCAGCGGCGAGGACCACGGGACCGTCGCGCCGACGGCCTTGGCCGCTGCGAGGACGGGTGTCGGCGCGGGCGTCGGGGAGTCGCTCGCCCCGGGCAGCGGGGTGCTGGCAGTCGTGGCGCTGTGCGTGCACGCCGCGGCCAGGGCAAGGGCCAGGACGACGGGGGGGAAGCGGCGGAGCACGGTCACCTCGAGGGAAGGGCGGGAAGCGCTGCTACCCATTCTGCCTGACGGTTACCCGATCTGGCGCCGTTGTTCGACTTCGGGGTCGCCAAGGCGGGCGTTGCGCCCGTCCTGCTCACCCGCGCGCCACGCCGATCCGTGCACGCGGCGGTCGCCGCGGCTGCCTCGCCAGGTGCCCCGCGCCTCGGACTCCTGGTCGTGGAACGCCTTGACCCGCTCGCCCTTGTCGCGCAGCACGAGCGCCCCCTCGGACGGGGCGGACGCGACGGCGTGCTCCCGCGCGGTCGACAGCCGCAGCTGGACCGCGTGCACCCAGCCCTCGTAGAAGGACAGCCGCCACGACACGGCGGCGACGGCCCCGTGCTCGCCCCGCCGCAGCCGGCGCGCCGCGGCCGATGCCATCTGCGTCGCCAGCGAGGCCCAGAGCTGCTCGACGACGTCGAGGTCCGCCGGGTACCCGAACCCGATGACGAACGTCGAGTCGGTGGCCACGTTGACGATCACGTCGTTCACCTGGGCGACGCCCAGGTAGAGCAGGACGAGCTGCTTGTTGCCGCGCTTGCCCTTGGCGCCGATGACCAGCCGGCGCTGCTCGAAGGTCTCCTCGACGGCCTTGAGCCGCCGTGCCGCCTGCCGGGCCCGGGCGAGCTCGAGGTCCACGGCGTACGCCGTCGCGAGCTCCTGCGCCCGCGTCACGAACGCCTCGGCCTCGTGCTCGTTGTCGGTGCCCTCAGCCTGCGCGAGCAGCTTGCCGATCTTGTCCAGCAGCCGTTCCTCAGACAAGCCCTTGCTCCCCGTACGCCACCCGCAGCGCCAACGCGGCCTCGGGGCCGAGCGCCTGCTCGACGAGCTCCAGCATGCACGCCCGGTACGACGCCCCGTGGTCCACGACGGCATGCCTGTGGAAAGCCACGTGGTGCGCCAGCTCGTGCAGCAGCACCGACTCGCGCAGCGCCCACGGCTGCCCGTGCTCCGGGACGGGGAGTGCGATCACGCCGGGCGGCTCCCAGTGCGCCTGGGTGGGGCCCTTGCGCCGGCGCAGCGTCACGGGCGGGTACGAGGAGACGGTCCTGGCTGCGTACTCCCTTGCGCTCTCGAGCGTGCCGAAGAGCAGCTCGGTCGGGAGCAGGACGCTCGAGCCCCCGACCGTGGCGCGCCGGGCACCTCGCCGCGCGGCGTCGAGCTGCAGCTCCCAGGCGCCCTCGGCCGCGTAGACCCTCGACCGCTGGCTGTCCCCCACCCGAGCAGGCTATGAGGTCGATCACAGAGGTGGTGGAACACGTGTGGAACCTGCGACCGTTGAGGGTTGCAGGTGTCTACGAAGGAGTTCTGTGCTGTGAGCGACCGTCCGGCGCGCATCGCCATCGTCGGGGCCGGCCCTGCCGGCATCTACGTCGCTGACGTGCTCATGAAGAGCGAGACCCCGGTCAGCATCGACCTGTACGAGCGCCAGCCCGCTCCGTTCGGCCTGATCCGGTACGGCGTCGCGCCCGACCACCCCCGCATCTAGGGCATCATCACGGCGCTGCACCAGGTGCTGGACAAGCCCGCCGTGCGCCTGATCGGCAACGTCGAGTACGGCGTCGACATCAAGCTCGAGGACCTGCAGCGCCACTACGACGCAGTCGTGTTCACCACCGGGGCCGAGAAGGACCGCGATCTCGACATCCCCGGCATCGACCTGCCCGGCAGCTTCGGCGGCGCCGACTACGTGTCGTGGTTCGACGGGCACCCCGATGTGCCGCGCGAGTGGCCGCTGGAAGCCGAGCAGATCGCCGTCATCGGCGCCGGCAACGTCGGTCTCGACGTCGCGCGCATGCTGTCCAAGACGGCCGACGAGCTGCTCTACACCGAGATCCCCGACAACGTCTACCAAGGCCTGAAGGGCAACCCGGTCAAGGAAGTGCACCTGTTCGCGCGGCGCGGGCCGGCGCAGGCGAAGTTCACCCCGCTCGAGCTGCGCGAGCTCGACCACTCGCCCAACGTCGAGGTCATCGTCAACCCCGAGGACATCGAGTACGACGAAGGCTCGACGACCGCCATGAACAGCGACAACCAGCTGCGCCTCGTCGTACGCGAGCTGGAGCGCTATGCCATGCGCACCGCCGAGCACGGGGTCGGCGAGCGGCCCCGCAAGCTGTTCCTGCACTTCTTCTCCTCCCCCGTCGAGGTCCTCGGCGACGGCAAGGTCGAGGCGTTCCGCACCGAGCGCACCGAGCTCGACGGCACCGGAAACGTCCGTGGCACAGGCGTTTTCACGGACTGGCCGGTGCAGGCGGTCTACCGCTGCGTCGGCTACCGCAGCACCGAGCTCGCTGATCTTCCGTGGGACCCGAAGAACCACGTCGTGCCGCACAGCGCGGGCCGGGTGCTCGACATCAACGGCAAGCCGATCCCCGGCGTCTACGTCAACGGCTGGGTCAAGCGCGGCCCGGTGGGCCTCATCGGCCACACGAAGGGCGACGCGATCGAGACGGTCGGCAGCCTGCTCGAAGACCTCGAGACGCTGCCTGCCCCGGCCGACCCGTCCCCCGACGGCGTGGTCGCACTGCTCGAGGAGCGCGGCATCACCTATACGACGTGGAACGGCTGGGAGCTCCTCGACGCCCACGAGATCGCGCTCGGCGCGCCGCACGACCGGGCCCGCGTCAAGGTCGTCGACCGCGAAGGCATGCTCGAGGCCTCGCGCAGCTAGGCACGGACGAGGCCGGCGAGGAGGTCCTCGGTGAAGGCGCGGAAGCGCTCCACGGGGTAGCTGTCGGGCTGCTGCAGCAGGAGGCGCGCCGCGCCCTCGGCAAGGGTCAGCACCGCGCGGGCGAACAGGTCGACGTCGAGGGCCGCGCCGCCGCGCCGCTCCATCCCCCAGGCGACGAGCATCCGCAGCTCGCGCAGGACGTCGCGGCGCACGGCCGTCAGCCGGTCGCTGAGCTCGGGCGGCGCGCCCTCGGGCGGCAGCAGGATCACCCGCCAGGTGTCCGGGTCGTCACGCACGGCGGACAGGTACGCCGTGATGCCGTCGACGAGCAGCGCGTCGGGGTCGACGTAGTCCTCGGGACCGGGCACGGGGGGCAGGGCCGGCGCCAGCTGCGCGAGCGCCCGCTGCTCGGCGCGGGACAGGAGCACGGCCAGCAGCTCGGCCCGGTCCGCGAACAGCCCGTAGACGACCGGCCGGGTGACGCCGGCCGCGCGGGCGACGCCGTCGACCGTCACGGCGTGGAACCCCCGGTCCAGGGCGACCCGCTGGGCGCTGTCGAGGAGCTGCTCGCGGCGCTGCGCAGGCGCCAGCCGAGGAGCGTAGACGCGCTTGCCGGTCGTCACCGCGCAAATGCTACAGAGATGTAGCTACAGTGGCGTCGGAACGGGTGCCGGGCGCGTCGCCCCGCGTACCTCTAGCGTGCCGTCCACACCGGCCCGACGCGAAGGGCGCACATGAGCAGCACCGATCTGCAGGGCAAGGTCGTCGTCGTCACGGGAGCCGCGCGGGGGCTCGGCGCCGAGCTGTCGCGGCAGCTGACCGCGCAGGGCGCCCGCGTCGCCCTCCTCGGGCTCGAGCCCGAGGTCCTCGCCGACGTGAGCGCGGCCTGCCCGGGCAGCTCCTGGTGGGAGGTCGACGTCACCGACGGCGACGCGCTCGCGCGGGTCGCTCTCGAGGTCGAGGACCGGCTCGGGCCGGCCGACGTCGTCATCGCCAACGCCGGCATCGCGACGGGTGGGCCGCTGCTGTTCGCCGACGCGACGTCGTACGACAGGGTCATCGAGGTCAACCTGCTCGGCAGCGTCCGGACGGTGCGGGCCTTCCTGCCACAGGTCGTGACGACGCGGGGCTACGTGCTGCAGGTCGCGTCCGTGGCGGCGCTCGTGCCGGGACCGATGATGAGCGCCTACTGCGCGAGCAAGGCCGGCGCCGAGGCGTTCGCGCACAGCCTGCGCGGCGAGGTGCGGCACCACGGGGTCGACGTCGGTGTCGCCTACCTGAGCTGGACCGACACCGACATGGTCCGGGGCGCGGACGAGCGCGGGTTCGCCGACCGCTCGAAGCTCCCCGGCGTCTTCGGCCGGACCAACCCGGTCGGTCCGGCCGTCGAGCGGATGGTCGCCGGCATCGCCGCTCGCGCGCCGCACGTCTACGCGCAGAAGTGGGTGCGCACGCTGATGTACGTGCGGGCGGTGATGCCCTCGGTGACGGCGCATGCGCCCAAGCGTGAGGCCCGGGACGCCGAGAAGCGGATCCGCGAGGCGGGGCCGCAGGCGACGACCCCGGTCGGTGCCGGCGGCGCCGCCGACGTGCTGGGACGCACGAAGGACTGACACCCGGGTACGACGACGGGCCGGCCCCCGAGGGAGCCGGCCCGTTCGCGTCGGGCTGCCTAGCTAGGCGTTCTTGATGGCCGAGACGTCGAACTCGAGGGTGATCTTGTCCGACACCATGACGCCGCCGGTCTCGAGGGCGGCGTTCCAGCTGATGCCCCAGTCGCTGCGCTTGATGACGGTCTTGCCGTCGAAGCCGACGCGGATGTTGCCGTAGGGGTCCTTCGCGGCACCCGTGTAGTCGAAGTCGATCGCGACCGGCTTCGTGACGTCCTTGATGGTCAGGTCACCGGTGAGGCGGTAGGTGTCGTCGCCGACGACCTCGGCCGTCTTGCTCGTGAAGGTGATCTCGCCGTAGGTCGGGGCGTCGAAGAAGTCGCTGGTGCGCAGGTGCTCGTCGCGCTGCGCCTGGTTGGTGTTGATGCTCTTCACCTGGATGGTGATCGCGGCGGTGGACCTGGTCGGGTCCTGGAAGTCGAGGTGCGCCGTGCCGGCGAACTCCTCGAACGTGCCACGAACCTTGGTGACCATGGCGTGGCGGGCGACGAAGCCCAGCCGCGTGTGGGCCGTGTCGAGCGTGTAGTCGCCGGTCAGCGTCTGGACGTCGAGTGCGGTGGTGGTGTCGGTGCTCATGCGGTCCTCCGGAGGTGGTTGCGTTCTCAACTGCCTGTCACAGTAGGGAACGTTGAACCTTCAAGCAATAGTCCCGGTCTGTGGCCTGGATCACAGGCGGCTAGTCCCTTCGGGCGGTCCTGCCCGATTCCCGCCCCCTGCACCCGTTCCCCGAGCAGGCTGTCGTCGTGGCCGGTTGCGACCCGGTGCTCACGCAGACCTTCCGGCTGCTGACACCGGCTTCCCCTCAGCGCGTCTGGGGCGCGCTGACGTGTCCCGAGACCGCCCCGGCGTACCTGCACGGCCTCAGCCCGCGCACCTGCTGGAGCAGCGGCGCCCCGGTCGAGTGGCAGGCGGCCGGCATCGGTGCGATCCCCGGTCAGGTGCTGCGCGCGGATCCGCCGTACCGGCTCTCGGTGACCGTCGAGGACGCGAGCGGGACGTGCACCTACCTCACGTGGACCGTGCGCGAGACCGAGGCCGGAACCGTGCTGCGGCTCGACGTCGAGGAGGCCGGTCCGGCCCCGACAGCAGCGGACGAGCTGGAGGACGTCTGGCTGCCGGTGCTGCAGCGACTTGCCGAGGTGCTGCTCGAGCCCGTGGGCTGACCCGGGGAAGCACCTAGCCTGAGTGGTCGTGACCGCCCGATCGCTCGTCCTGGCCTCCGCGTCGCCGGCGCGGCTCCGCCTGCTGCGCGAAGCCGGGCTCGACCCGACCGTCGTCGTCAGCGGGTTCGACGAGGACAGCCTTGCGATCACCGATCCGCGCGAGCTCGTCGAGCAGCTCGCCGTCAACAAGGCCAAGCTCGTCGCGGCGGGCTGCACGGACGAGCTGATCATCGGCTGCGACTCGATGCTGCTGTTCGACGGGGCGGTCCTCGGCAAGGCGGCGTCGACCCGTGACGTCGTCGAGCGCTGGCAGCGCTTCCGCGGTCGCACCGGCGTACTGCTCACCGGGCACTGCGTGATCGACACCACGACCGATGCTCTGGTCTCCGCGGTCGGTGAGACGACGATCCGATTCGGTACGCCGGACGATTCCGAGCTGGCCGCCTACGCCGCGACCGACGAGGCGCTTCGCGTGGCGGGGCCCTTCACGATCGACGGCCGGGCGTCGGCGTTCGTCGACGGCATCGACGGCGACGCCGGCAATGTCATCGGCATCTCGCTGCCGTTGCTGCGGCTGCTGCTCGCGAAGCTCGGGGTGCAGGTGACCGACCTGTGGTCCTGAAGATCGGTCCTCTCGAGGTCGACCCACCCGTCGTCCTGGCGCCGATGGCCGGCGTCACGAACGCGGCGTTCCGGACCCTGTGCCGCAGCTACGGCGCCGGTCTCTACGTCAGCGAGATGGTGTCGGCGCGCGCCCTCATCCAGGGTAACGCGACGACGCGACGCATGGTGCAGTTCGGCGCCGACGAGGACGTCCGCAGCCTGCAGCTCTACGCCGTCGACCCGAAGGTCGTCGCGGCGGCCGTCTCGGTGATGGTCGGCGAGGTCGGCGTCGACCACATCGATCTCAACATGGGCTGTCCCTCCCCGAAGGTCACGAGGCGCGGCGGCGGAGCTGCGCTGCCCGTCCACCGGGTGCTGCTGGCGTCGATCGTCGCGGCCGCCGTGCGCGCCGCGGGAGCCGTTCCGGTCACCGTGAAGATGCGCAAGGGCGTCGACGACACGATCCTGACCTACCTCGATGCCGGCCGGACCGCGGAGGACGCGGGCGCTGCCGCGATCACGCTGCACGCCCGCACCGCCGAGCAGCTGTACTCCGGCCGCGCCGACTGGCCGGCCATCGCCGAGCTCAAGGCGGCGGTGACCTCCATCCCTGTCCTCGGCAACGGCGACATCTGGGCGGCCGAGCACGCCCTCGACATGCTCGCGCAGACCGGCTGCGACGGCGTGGTCATCGGCCGCGGGTGCCTCGGCAAGCCGTGGCTGTTCCGCGACCTGGCCGACGCCTTCGCGGGCCGTCCGGTCCTGGGCCCCCCGAACCTGGGCGAGGTCGCGGACGTCATGCGCGCGCATGCCCGGCTGCTCGTGGACGCCTTCAACGGTGACGAGCCGATGGCGGTGCGCGACTTCCGCAAGCACGTCGGCTGGTACCTCACCGGCTACCCGGCCGGGGGAGTACGGCGGCGGAGCCTCGGCCTCGTCTCCACCCTCGTCGAGCTCGACGCGCTGCTCGCCGAGCTCGACCCGGATGCCGTGCTGCCGCCGGACGCGCATCGACTGCCACGCGGCCACCTGCAGGGACCCAAGCCCGTCTCCGTGCCCGAGCACTGGCTCGACACGATTGACGACCCTTCGCCCCCGGACGAGCTCTTCGTGACCGGCGGCTGACGCCGAAATCGTGCCGGAAACGGCTTCCATCACTATGCTCCGCCGCTATGGGGACCCCTGACAACGCCGGCGACCAGATCCTCGTCTTCCTCGTCGACGACCACCAGATGTGGCGGCAGCTGCTCCGGCTGCAGCTCGACCTCGAGCCCGACCTGCACGTGGTCGGCGAGGCGGCGACCGGCGGCGAGGCCGTCGACGCCGTCGCGGAGCTCGCACCCGACCTCGTGCTGCTCGACCTCGACCTCGCGGGGCGCAGTGGCCTGGCCTACGTCGGCGCGCTGCACGAAGCGGCACCGTCGGCCCGGATCCTGGTGCTGTCCGGCACCGAGAAGGTCGAAGACATGGTCGAGGCGTTCCGGGCCGGAGCGATCGGGTTCCTGTCCAAGCAGCACCCGGTCGAGGAGTTCCCCTCCGCGCTGCGGGCCGTGCACGCGGGTCAGTCCCTGCTCCCGCCCGAGGCCGCCAGCGCAGTCCTCAGCGCGTTCCGCGAGGAGTCCAAGCCTGTCGTGGCAACGCAGCTCGTCACCGCGGGCCTCTCCGCCCGCGAGCTCGAGGTCCTCAACCTGCTGGCCCGCTCGATGAGCAACCGCGAGATCGCCAGCGAGCTCTTCATCAGCGAGAACACCGTCAAGAACCACGTCAGCAACGTGCTGTCCAAGCTCGAGGCGCGCACCCGCGTCGAGGCGGTCACGTCCGCGCTGAGCACCGGCCTGATCGACCTGCCGACGGAGTCGTCGGAGGTCTGAGCGCTACTTGCGCTTGCGCAGCAGCAGCCAGGCGAGGAGTGCTGCGGCGGCGCCCGCGACGACGTACTCCGGCTTCACCATCGGTCCCGACGACGAGTACGTCGTCGCCGGGGTGACGGACGGCGCAACGGCCACGGCCGGAGAGGTCACGGCCGTCAGCCCGGGGTCGGGCGCCCAGCCGTCGCTCTTCCCGCCGGTGACCTTGTCCTTGGCGTGGACGGCGGTGTCCTTGACGCTCGTCGCCGCGTCATGGGCGGTGTCCTTCACCGCGGTGGCCACCTTCTTCGTGGTGCGCTTCGCGACGCGCTTCGGGCTGACCTTGTCGGCAATGGCATCGAGGGTCTCGGCGAGCTCCTCGCGCGTGCGCTCGATGTCGGCTGCCATCTGGTCGGGATCGCTCTTCGGCTTCGCCGCCTTCGCGCGTGACGCCTTGGCCGGCACCGCAGCGGGGTCCTTCGTGACCGCGGCCGGGTCGCTGTCGGGTGACGGCCCCACGCCGCCCTTCTCGTTCTTGCCAGCCACGTGCGTCTCCTCCGCCATCAGTCCCGGTTGCCCTTGGTCGTGCCCCGCGCCCCGCCGGAGGAACCCACCGCCTCGAGAGTAGTGGCGGCCTCCACGAGCGCCAGGTGGGAGAAGGCCTGCGGGAAGTTGCCGGTCATGCGGCCGAGCGCCGCGTCGTACTCCTCGGCGAGCAGGCCGACATCGTTGCGAAGCGCCAGCAGCTCCTCGAACAGCTCGCAGGCCTCCGTCACCCGGCCGGCCAGCGCGAGAGCGGTGACCAGCCAGAACGAGCAGGCCAGGAACGCGCCCTCGCCCGGCGGCAGTCCGTCGATGTGCTCCTTGGTCTCGTAGCGGTCCACGAAGATCCCGTGGCGCAGCGTGCGCTCGATGGCGTCGAGCGTCGACAGGAAGCGCGGGTCGTCCCCGGTCAGGAACCCGACGCTCGGCATCACCAGCAGCGAGGCGTCGAGCTCGGTCGCGCCGTAGTACTGCGTGAAGGACTTCAGCTCCTCGTTCCAGGCCTGCGTGCAGATCTCGGCGTGCAGCGCGTCGCGGATCTCACGCCAGTGGTCGACCGGACCCTCGACGCTGTGCGTCTCGACGGCACGGACGGCGCGGTCGAAGGCCACCCACGTCATCACCTTGCTGTAGGTGAAGTGGCGCTCCGGGCCGCGCACCTCCCACAGGCCGGAGTCGGGGAGTGACATCACCGTTTCGAGGTGCTCCATCACGGTGCGCTGCACGGACCACGAGTTGCCGTCGCCGGCAAGCCCGGCCTCGGCAGCGGCGAAGAGCGCCGACATGACCTCGCCGTAGACGTCGAGCTGGAACTGCTGCGACGCGGCGTTGCCGAGCCGCACCGGCTTGCTGCCCTCGTAGCCGGGCAGCCAGTCGAGCTCGATCTCGGGCAGGTGCCGCTCCCCCGCGACGCCGTACAGGATCTGCAGCTGCTCGGGTGCGCCCGCGACCGCGCGCAGGAGCCAGGTGCGCCACGCGCCGGCCTCCTCGGTGTATCCCGCGCCGAGCAGTGCGTTCAGCACGAGGGTCGCGTCACGGAGCCAGCAGTAGCGGTAGTCCCAGTTGCGCTCGCCGCCGATCTGCTCGGGCAGCGACATGGTGGGCGCCGCGACGATGCCGCCGGTCGGGCCGTAGGTCATGGCCTTCAGGGTGACCAGGGAGCGCTGCACCGCTTCGATGTAGGGCCCGTCGTACGTCGTGCGCGCGCACCACTCGGTCCAGAACTCCGTCGTCTCCTCCAGCCCCCTGCCGACGTCGTGCGCGTGCGGCATCGGCAGGTACGACGAGAACCACGTCATCGACAGGTCGACCGTCTCGCCGGCGCGGACCGTGAAGTAGACGTGATGCGCTCTGTCGATGCCGCGGTGGTCGGGCTCGGGCAGCACATCCCCGCGGAGCACGACGGCGTCCGGGCCGGCGACCGCGAGAACGCCCTCGCGCCCGTCGTCATCGCTGACGCGGCGCACCCACGGGACAGCAGAGCCGTAGGAGAAGCGGACGACCCAGCGCATCGCCATCTCGACCTCGCCGTCGATCCCCTCGATGCGGCGGATGATGTCGGCGTGGCTGTCGCGCGGCGGCATCGCGTCGGTGAGCCGGACGGTGCCGGTCTCGGTCTCCCACTCCGTCTCGAGCACCAGGGTCCCGGGCAGGTAGCGCCGGCTGGTGCGCCGTACCGCGCCCTTCGACCAGTTGCGCGGACAGACCTGCCAGCGGCCGTTGTCCTCGTCGCCGAGCAGCTTGGCGAAGCAGGCCTCCGAGTCGAACCGGGGCAGGCAGAGCCAGTCGATCGAGCCGTCCAGGCCGATCAGCGCCATGGTCGCCGTGTCGCCCACCACGGCGTAGTCCTCGATGAGCTGGCCCAGCTCCGGCTCACGGGTCACAGACGCATCCTGCCCTGTCGTCGTACGGTGCCTGCATGCCTCCTGCCCCGCGCCTGTCCCCCGGCGACCCCGCGCCCGCCTTCACCCTCGACGACGCTGAGGGCAAGCCGGTGTCGCTGACGGACTTCCTCGGCCGCAAGGTCGTGCTCTACGTCTACCCCGCGGCCTCGACGCCCGGTTGCACGACGCAGGCCTGCGACTTCCGCGACAGCCTGTCCGCACTGGCCGCAGCGGGCTACGCGGTCGTCGGGCTGTCCCCTGATGCCCCGGCCAAGCTCGCGAAGTTCCGTGACGCGGAGGGCCTCACGTTCCCCCTGCTGTCGGATCCCTCGCGGGAGGTGCTGACGGCCTACGGCGCCTTCGGGGAGAAGCAGCTCTACGGCAAGACCGTCGTCGGGGTGATCCGCTCCACCTTCGTCATCGACGAGGAGGGCCGCGTCGTCACCGCGTCGTACGCCGTCAAGGCCAAGGGCCACGTCGCCAAGCTTCGCCGGGACCTCGGGATCTGACCGCACTCACCCTCGCGATCTTCTGCGGGACGTCACCCGCGGCAACACGCCGGGCGTGTCGAGTCAGAGCGCGTCCAGCAGGAGATCGTCGACAGGACGGCCCGGTCTATAGCCTGGCGTCCGGGGCCGTAGCCCAATGGCAGAGGCGCACGGTTTAGGTCCGTGACAGTGTGAGTTCGACTCTCACCGGCCCCACTAGCCTGCCGGCATGACGCGTGTTGTGGTGACGGGAGGCGCTGGGTTTCTCGGGTCGCACCTGTGCGAGCAGCTGCTCGCCGACGGCTGCGAGGTCCTGGCCCTCGACAACTTCCTGACCGGCTCCCCGACCAACGTTGGTCACCTCGCGGAGAACGACCGGTTCCGGCTCCTCAAGACCGACATCACGGACTACGTCCACGTCCCCGGCCCGGTCGACCTGATCCTGCACTTCGCGAGCCCGGCCAGCCCGATCGACTACCTGCAGCTGCCCATCGAGACGCTGAAGGTCGGCTCCATCGGCACCCTCCACATCCTCGGCCTCGCGAAGGAGAAGGGCGCGCGGTTCCTCCTCGCCAGCACGAGCGAGACGTACGGCGACCCGCAGGTGCACCCGCAGCCCGAGACCTACTGGGGCCACGTCAACCCGGTCGGACCGAGAGGCGTGTACGACGAGGCGAAGCGCTACGCCGAGGCCCTGACGATGGCCTACCGCCGCACGCACGCCGTCGACACGGCCATCGTCCGCATCTTCAACACGTACGGCGAGCGGATGCGCCCGAACGACGGGCGGGCCATCCCGACCTTCATCCGCCAGGCGCTCCGCGGCGAGCCCATCACCGTGGCGGGCGACGGGTCCCAGACCCGCAGCGTCTGCTACGTCGACGACCTGGTCGCGGGCATCCTCCTGCTGCTGCGCAGCGACCTCGCCGGTCCGGTCAACATCGGCAACCCGCACGAGCTCTCGATGCTCGACCTGGCCGAGCGGATCCGCGCGCTGGCGGGGAGCAGCAGCACCATCGCGTTCGTCCCGCGTCCCGAAGACGACCCGACGATCCGCCAGCCCGACATCAGCCTCGCCAGCAGGGAGCTGGGCTGGGCGCCGCAGGTCGCCCTCGACGAGGGGCTCGCGCGCACCATCGCCTGGTTCCGCAGCCATCCGGAGCTGGTGGGCTAGCGTCGATGGCGTGAAGCTGTCGGTCCTCGTGCCGGTCTACAACGAGGCGCCCACGGTCGTCGTCGCCCTCAAGCGGATCCTCGACGTCGACTACCCGGTCGAGGTGGAGTTCATCGTCGTCGACGACGGCAGCACCGATGGCACCCGCGAGCTCCTGACGGCCGTCAGCGACCGTCGGGTCACCGTGCTGCACCACGCGCACAACCGCGGCAAGGGCGCGGCGATCCGGACCGCCGCCGACACGGCGACGGGCGACTACCTGGTCATCTGCGACGCAGACCTGGAGTACTCCCCGGAGGAGATCCCGATGCTCCTCCAGCCGATCCTCGCGGGCGAGGCGGAGGTGGTCTACGGCACGCGCAGCTTCGGCGCTCACACGTCGTACAGCTTCTGGTACGTCGTCGGCAACAAGATGGTGACGCTGTTCGCCTGCGCCATCTTCGACTGCTGGATCAGTGACCTCGAGACCTGCTTCAAGCTGATGCCGCTGCCGCTCTACCGCGAGCTAGACATCCGCGCACAGGGCTTCGGCATGGAGGCCGAGGTGACGGGCAAGCTGCTCGGCCGCGGCCATCGGCCCCACGAGGTGCCGATCAGCTACAAGGCGCGCACCCGCGAGGAGGGCAAGAAGCTGACCTGGAAGGACGGCGTCGAGGCCGTCTGGATCCTCGCCCGGGAGCGGGCGCGGGCCCGCAAGGCATGACGACCGCGCCCTCCGCCATCGTCGGAGGACGCCCACCCCGGACGACCCGCGAGGCCCGCCACCGCGCGCCCGGCCGCTCGGCCCCGGTTGGCCTGCGGACCGCCTGGGTCCGGTGGTTGCCTCCGATCCTGTTCGGCCTCGGGGTCACCGCGCGCGTGCGGCAGTGGCTCGGCGGCCGCTCGCTGTGGCTCGACGAGGTGCTCATCGCCGACAACCTCGTGCATCGCGGCTACGGCGAGCTGGCGACCAGGCCCCTGCAGCACTTCCAGGTCGCGCCGCTGCTGTGGCTGGAGCTGGAGCGGGTCTCGGTCACGCTGTTCGGATCGGGCGAGCGCGCCCTGCGCTTGGTGCCGCTGCTCGCCGGGATCGGCGTCGTGTGGCTCACCTGGGTGGTGGCCCGGCGGCTGCTGCCGGACGTGCTCGTGCCCGTCGCGGTGCTACTGGTGGCACTGCACCCGGCGCTCATCTACTACTCGAACGAGGTGAAGCAGTACTCCACCGACGCACTCGTCGTCCTCGGCATCGGACTGCTCGCGCAGCACGTCGGCAGCCGCGTCTCCGACGGTCCGGCGCTGCGTCGGCTGACCCTCGCGGGGGTGGTGGCGGTCTGGCTGTCGCACGTCGCGGTGCTCGCCCTCGCGGGCGTCACCCTGCTGCTGGTCGTGCGCCCGCTGGTGTCACGCGACCCGCGCCGCGCTCTCCGCGTCGGACTGGTGCTCACGCCCTGGCTCGTGTCCTTCCTCGCGTCGTACGCCGTCACGCTGCACTCCGTCGAGAGCAGCACCGAGGTGTCCAACTTCTGGCGCCACACCTACCCGCACTCGTTCCTCGGGTTGCCCGGGTGGTTCGTCTCACGCTGGTACGCCGTCGCGGCCACCCCGATCCACATGACCCTGCGCGGGATCGGTCTGCCGCTGCTCCTCATGGGCGTCCTCCGGCTCGGCTGGTTCGGGCGGCGCTGGGCCGCCCTCACCTGGGCCGCCGTACCCATGGCCCTGTTGGCCGCGGCCCTGCACGTCTACCCCTTCGCCGACCGGCTCGCGCTCTGGGTCGTTCCGCTCGTCGCCCTGGCGCTTGCCGCGACCCTTCCCCACCGCCTCGACCAGGGTGCGCTCGCGTGGCTGCTCGTCGGCAGCGCACTGCTCACCGTGACCTTCGGTCCCGCCGTCGGCACCGGCCTGCTGCGGACCGTGCAGGTGCAGGAGGTCGAGGAGCTCGAGCCGCTGCTGCGCCAGCTCGCGACCCAAAGACAGCTCTCCGACATCGTCCTGGTCGAGATCGGGTCGCAGGGCCCCTTCGACTACTACGCCCGGCAGGTCGGGGTCAGCCGGGACGGTGTCATCCTCTTCGCGTCCCGGGCCGGGACCGGCCCGTGCAACGACCGGCCCGCGCTGGAGACCGGGCGGTTCTTCACCGACCGGGTGTGGGTCGTGTCGAGCCACCGGCTCGCTGCCAAGGCGCGCCTCGGCACCCTCGAGGACATGCTCGCCCGGATCCGCACCGTGAGCCATGAGGCCCGTCACCTGCACGACACGTCGGCCGACGCCTACCTCTTCGACCCCGCGTCCGGTCCCCAGACGGCAACGCCGACCGTGCCCAGCAACCCCGAGCGCTGTCTGTCCGTCGTCCGCTCCACCCGCTGACGCGGCAGACTGCGCGGATGGCCCTCGACCTCACCGACTGCCCCCGCTGCCGGCAACCGCTGGAAGCCGGCTTCATCAACGCCGGCAAGGGGCCGCTGCGCTGGAACGACGACGAGCCCCAGACGACCATCTTCGGCGGCGAGCTCCTCGTCGACAGGCCGTGGGTGTGGGGCCGGCAGCGCGCGGAGGCGCTCCGCTGCCTCACCTGTCACCTGGTCATGTTCGAGTTCGACCCCGACGCGCGCGGCGTGGCGTTCACGCCGACGTCATGAGAACGCTCACCTGACGGAAATCCGGCCCGCCTACCGTCCAGGCATGAAGCTGCTGCGACTCGGCGCGTTCCTGGTGACCGGCTACACCGCGACCGGCGTGGTGATGATGCTGAGCATGCCGCGCCGCCGAAGGCGCTAGCCGCGCAGCGCGTCGACCAGCAGCGGGGCGAGGGCACGGAAGGCCTTGCCCCGATGGCTGATCGCGTCCTTCTCGTCGGAGGGCATCTCGGCCGTCGTACGGCTCTCGCCGTCCGGGACGAAGACCGGGTCGTAGCCGAAGCCGTTGGTCCCGCGCGGCGCGTCGATGATGCGCCCCGGCAGGGCCTGCTCGACGACCAGCTCTCGGCCGTCGGGCAGCACCGCCGCGGCGGCGCAGATGAACCGGGCCGTACGACGGTCGGCCGGCACGTCCGCGATCTGCCCGAGCAGCAGCTCGAGGTTGGCGACGTCGTCGCCGTGCCGGCCGGCCCAACGCGCCGACAGGATGCCCGGCATCCCGTTCAGCGCATCGACGGCCAGGCCGCTGTCGTCCGCGACGCTCGGCAAGCCGGTGTGCGCGGCGGCCTCCCGCGCCTTCGCCAGCGCGTTGCCGGTGAAGTCGGGCGCGGTCTCGGGCCCCGGCTCGAAGTCGGGATCCAGCCCGATCAGCTCCACCCCCGACGGCGCGAGGATCCGCTGCAGCTCCGCGATCTTCCCAGCGTTGCGGGTGGCGAGAACGACCTTCACAGCTTGTCGGCGTCGCCCGTGTGCTTCACGCGCAGCGGCTCGGCCAGGGCTGACTTCTGCAGCGCCGCGAGTGACGCGCAGCCGGCGAGCGCGAGGTCGAGCAGCGCATCGAGCTCGGCGCGCGAGAACGGCTCGCCCTCGGCGGTGCCCTGCACCTCGATGAGCTCGCCGTCGCCGGTCGCGACGACGTTCATGTCGGTGTCGGCCGCGACGTCCTCGACGTAGGGCAGGTCCAGTCGCGGCTCACCGTCGATGATGCCGACGCTGACGGCCGCGACGCTCCGCACGATCGCCTGCGGCCGCTGGAGGTAGGAGCAGGCGTCGGCCAGTGCGACATAGGCCCCGGTGATCGCCGCCGTGCGCGTCCCGCCATCGGCCTGCAGCACGTCGCAGTCGATCGCGATGGTGTTCTCGCCGAGCAGCTTCAGGTCGATCGCGGCCCGCAGGCTCCGTCCGATGAGCCGGCTGATCTCGTGCGTGCGGCCACCGATCTTGCCGCGCACGGACTCGCGGTCGCTGCGCGTGTGCGTGGCGCGCGGCAGCATCGCGTACTCCGCCGTCACCCAGCCGAGGCCGGAGCCCTTGCGCCAGCGCGGCACGCCTTCGGTGACGCTCGCCGCGACGAGGACACGGGTCGCGCCGAACTCCACCAGGCACGACCCTTCGGCGTGGTCGAGCCAGCCACGGGTGATGGAGACCGGACGGAGCTGGTCGGCCGCACGGCCGTCGGGGCGGGTCACCCGAGGGAGGCTACCGGCGGGCGGTCAGCGGCGGCGTGCGACGAGGAAGAGCGACTGCCCGAACGGCGGATGCCATCGCGCCTCGAGCCTGCGCAGCCACGGCACGACTCCGCGGTCGTAGGCGCTGAGCAGCAGCCCGGCTCGCGGCCGACCGCGCAGCAGCTTCACGACGACGTACCAGCCGAGCAGACCCACGCAGTTGACGTGCGTCAGCACCTCGACCGTGAGGCCCGCGTCCTCGACAGCCGCGCGCAGGGACGCAGCCCGGTAGCGCCGGTGGTGGCCGATCGCGCGGTCGAAGCCGCTCATCGCGGAGGGGAAGGCCGGCACGACCAGCACGACGCAGCCATCAGGTCGCAGCAGCCCGTGGAAGCCGGCGAGCGCCGCCCGGTCGTCGGCGATGTGCTCCAGCACGTTGAACGCGACGACCGAGGAGTACGACGACTGCTCGACCACCGGCACGCGCAGCTCGCGCACCACGATGCCGACGTCGTCGGAGAAGCGCTCCCGCAGCGCCGCCAGCCGGCCCGGGTCGGCCTCGCTCAGGGTCAGCCGCGAAACACCCGTCGTACGCCACAAAGCTGCGTAGTCCCCGGTGCCGCTGCCGATCTCGAGCGGGTCGTCACCGAGGTGGGGCAGGGCGAGCCCGGCGAGCCACCGCCGGTAGTTGACCGCTTCCGCGAGGTCTTCGAGGACGTGGTCCTGAAGGCTCACCCGCTCAGAGTGTCAGACCGCCGCAGCGCCACTTGTCGCCCATGACCGAGCCGGGCAGGACCCTCCGCAGGTGCGCGGGCGCCTGGTCCGGCCGAAGCCCCGTCGCGTGCGGGGCGATCGACGACGCGACCTTGCCGTCGTGCACGCGCAGGATGTCGAGGCCGCGCTGGTAGTCGAGGACGTAGAGCAGGTCCTTGGTGACCCAGTACGCCGCGGAGGCGGTGGTCGCGGCCGGCACGAAGTAGCCGATCTCCTTGATCTTGCCGGCGGGGCTGACCTTCAGGAGCCGGGTCCCGTGCTCGTACCACCCGACGGCGACCTGGCCGCCGTCCTTCCAGCCGGGGCGCGGCGTGAACCAGTGCGAGCAGTAGGTCTCGTAGGCGAGCGCGCCACCGGTCGTCGGCGTGACCGTCTCGGGCCGGTAGGAGTCCAGCAGCGTCAGCTTCTTCGACGTCTCCCAGCCCTTCGTGTCCCACGTCATGAAGGCACCGGCGGCAGGGTCTGAGCACGACGTGCCGGTCCCGGCCTCCGCCGTCTCGCCGCCGACGAGCAGCAGCCGGTCCTTGCCACCCCGCGGCCAGAGGTTGGCGTGGATGAACCGCTTGTCGCCCGAGTCACCCGTCGCGAGCACCTTGGGGTGCGCCGGGTCCTTGCGCGCGTCCAGCACCCACATCTGGACGCTGCTCGTGACGATGATCCCGGGCGAGACCTCGGTGACGTCGTGCTGGGTCCCCGGCCCGCCGGCCTTCGCGGTCAGCCAGTTGCCCGCTGCCTTGGGGTTGGCCGGGTCGCGCAGGTCGACGATCTGGCCGTACGACGCGTAGGACCAGGTGCAGTCCAGGACGCAGGTGATGGTGTGGCTGTCACCGCCCTGCAGGATGCCGCTCAGCGCCGGGTGCGCCTTGTCGCGCACGTCGAAGACCAGCAGCGACTGCAGCGTGCCGATGAGCAGCACCTTGCCGTTGGTGTCGACGTCCTCCTCGGCGAAGTACGGCTGCTGGGGGATCGGCAGCGTCGACAGCAGCGCCGGGTTCACCGGGTCGGCGATGTCGTAGATCGTCAGCTCGTGCGAGCTCGTGACGTAGAGGTAGTGGTCGTGGATGCGGGCCCCGGCCGTGTCGGCGTGCAGGGGCACGTTGCCCAGCCACTCGATGTTGTCGCTGGCGAAACCGGGCGGCGGCAGGGCCTGCCCGCTGCCGGGCACGGCGAACGCGGTGAGGACCAGGAGCAGGGCGGTGACGAGTCTGCGCACGGCGCAGTCTTCGGCGCCGATCCGGAGGTTCCTGCCTAGATGTCGTAGCTGCGGCCGCACTCGGCGACAGCAAGGTCGCCGTCGTACGCCGCCTTGGCCTCGGCCTGGATGGCCTCGGCGTCGGACCAGGCCACCACGTGCGTCAGCAGCAGGCGCCTGGCGCCGGCCCGGGTCGCGTGCTCGCCCGCCTCGCGGCCCGACAGGTGGACGTTCGGAGGGTTGCCGGGCCGGTCCTCCCAGGACGCCTCGCAGAGGAACAGGTCCGCCTCGCGGGCCAGCTCGACGACGGCATCACTGCGACCGGTGTCGGCGGAGTAGGCCAGCGCGCGGCCGCCCGCGGAGATGCGCAGCGCGTGGCACTCCACCGGGTGGTTGGTGAGGGCGCTCGTCACCTCGAAGGGCCCGATCGCCGTCGTGCCCGCCGGCACCTCGTGGAAGTCGTAGACGTCGAGGAGGCCACCGACCGGAGGCGCCTCGAAGGAGCCGCAGATCCGGGCACAGGTCCCTTCCGGGCCGTAGACCGGGAGCCGCGCGGGCACCCCGCCGGGGTGGTAGCGGCGCGCGTAGGAGTAGGCGACCAGGTCGATGCAGTGGTCGGCGTGCAGGTGCGAGATGTAGACGGCGTCGACGTCGAGCAGGCCGATGTGCTTCTGCAGCTGCCCGAGCGAGCCGGCGCCGAGGTCGATGACGAGCCGGAAGCCGTCGTGCTCGACGAGGTAGCTCGAGCACGGCGAGTCGGGTCCGGGGAAGGTGCCGGCGCAGCCGAGCACGGTCAGCTGCACAGACGCTCCTCCAGCCGTCCGACGGTGCCCACCTCGGGGCCGAGGAAGCGCCGTCCGAGCCGGGCGAAGGGCTCGGCGTCACCCGTCGACAGGAACCGGTGGACCGGGGGCGGCGCGTCCTCGTCGCGGCCCAGCCCTTCCCGGGCCAGCACGCGGTAGACGTCCTTCGCGGTTTCCTCCGCGCTGCTCACCAGGGTCACCTCCTCGCCGACGACGAGGCTGATCATGCCGGTCAGCAACGGGTAGTGGGTGCAGCCCAGGACGAGGGTGTCGACGTCGGCGGCCACCACCGGCTCGAGGTAGTGGGTGGCGAGCTGCAGCAGCTGGCGGCCGGTCGTCACGCCCCGCTCGACGAAGTCGACGAACCGCGGGCAGGCGGCGCTCGTCAGGGTCACCTGCGGCGCGGCGGCGAACGCGTCGTCGTACGCCCGGCTCGCGACCGTGACCGCCGTGGCGATGAGGCCGACCCGGCCGTTGCGGGTCGCGGCGACCGCCCGGCGTACCGCCGGCTGGATGACCTCGACGACCGGCACGTCGTAGCGCTCGCGGGCATCGCGCAGGCAGGCGCTGCTGGCGCTGTTGCAGGCGATCACGAGCAGCTTGACGCCCTGGGCCACCAGAGCGTCCATGGCTGCCAGCGCGTGCCGCCGTACGTCGGCGATCGGGAGCGGTCCGTAGGGGCCGTGGGCGGTGTCTCCGACGTACAGGATCGGCTCGCCGGGGAGCTGGTCGAGCAGGGCCCGGGCAACCGTGAGGCCGCCGACGCCGGAGTCGAAGACCCCGATCGGCGCATCGTTTCCCACGCGTCACACAGTAAGTCGTGGTCCGGTCCGGTGAAGATCACCGGTGCCGCATGCCGATGAAGCAGGCATGCCCACCGCCGACACCGACCGGGTCATCCGGCCGGCGGCGATCGTCCCGGAGCGCGCCGCCCGGCTGCTGCTGGCGTGGGTGGCGGTCCACGACGTGACCCACGGCGGGGTCTGGGCGCACGACGTCGGCTACTTCAAGCGGTTCAGCGGGCCGTTCAACGGGCCGGCCGGGATGCGCGGATCCGCCGTACTGCTCGGCTCCATCCACGTCACCTGGGACAAGTACGACGTCACGATCTTCCGGGTGAGCATCACCGAGGAGGGCGTCGCCCGCGGGATGACCGTCGAGGGCGTCTGCAACGAGCTGCTCAAGCACGCCGGCCTGACCCTGGCGACCTGCCCGCGAGCCGACCTCGCCCCCGCGCCCGTGCCCGACCCCTTCCGCCGCGAGCTCTTCGCCGACCACTGAGGGCCTCTCCGTCGCGGTCGCGATCAGGTCGGAGAGCGCGTGGACGCGGTTCGGGGCGGCTGAGTCTCCGACCTGATCCACAGCCGAGGGACCTGTGCACACCCGGCCGGGTGCGAGCCTGCGTGACCGTCGTCGCGTACAGGCTCCCTGGATGCGTCCGGACCCTGCCCAGCTCGAACAGCTGTACGCCGAGCGCATCGCCGAGGAGCTGGGCGTGCTCAGCCCCACGCGCGTGGGGGAGCGGCGGACCGAGGTGCGACGCAAGCTGCGGAGCCAGCGCTGGCAGCGAGCCGGCAGGTGCGTCGTCATGCACAGCGGACCTCTGACGGACGACCAGCGACTCTGGGTGGCCGTCTTCTCGCCGTTGGGACGCACTGCCGTCGCGCGCGAGTCGGCCCTGACCATGGCGGGCGTCCGTGGCGTCCCGAGCGGCGAGCTCTGCGTCCTGACTGAGTGGGGCCGCCGGCCGCCAGCGGTCACCGGGGTGCTGTACGTCCAGAGCCGCCACCTCGCAGCCGCCGATCTCGTGGCGATGGCCCAGCCACCGCGGACCACAGCGGCCCGGGCCGTCGTCGACTCCGCCTCGCGGGCCACGCCCGACCGCGCCAGGACTCTCGTCGCGATGACGGTCCAGCAACGCAAGACCACCCCGGCCGAGATCCGCAAGGTCCTGGACAGACTCGTGCCGGTGCGACAGGACGTGCTCCTGCGCCTGACGCTGGCGGACGTGGAAGGCGGAGCGCAGTCGCTCCCGGAGCTGCGCTTCACGGGTCTGCTGCGCCAGGCGCATCTTCCGGAGCCGACGCGGCAAGCGGCCCGACGGCGAGCGGATGGGCGCTACTACCTCGACGTCGCGTGGGACGACTACGACCTGGTCGGGGAGATCGACGGGTCCCATCACCGGGACGCAGGCCAGTGGGAAGCGGACGTACTGCGCCAGGACGAGCTCATGATCGGGGGCGACCGGGTCCTCCGGCTGCTCTCGTGGTGGGTACGGGATCGCCCGGAGCTGGTCCTCGATCTCCTGCGGCGGGCCCTCCGCGCGGGTGGGTGGGAGGGCTAGACGATCAGGCTGGAGAGCAGACGAGCCAAAACGAGGGCGGCGGGCTCTCCAACCTGATCGATCAGGCCCAGAGCTGGCCTTCGAGGGCTTGCTCGGCCTCCTCGAGGGTGCCGGCGTAGGCACCGGTCGAGAGGTACTTCCAGCCGCCGTCGCAGACGACGAACGCGATGTCGGCGCGCTGACCGGCCTGCACGCACTTCATCGCCTCGCCCATCGCCGCGTGCAGGATCGCGCCGGTCGAGATGCCGGCGAAGATCCCCTCCTCCTCGACGAGCTGGCGGGTACGACGAAGGGCCTCGCGCGGCCCGACCGAGAACCGCGAGGTCAGGACCGTCCCGTCGTACAGCTCCGGGATGAAGCCCTCGTCGATGTTGCGCAGGCCGTAGACCAGCTCGCCGTAGCGCGGCTCGGCGGCGATGATCCGCACGTCCGGCCGGTTCTCGCGCAGGAAGCGGCCCGTTCCCATGAGCGTCCCGGTCGTGCCGAGGCCGGCGACGAAGTGGGTGATCGTCGGCAGGTCCTCGAGGATCTCCGGGCCGGTGGTCTCGTAGTGCGCGAGGGCGTTGGCCGGGTTGCCGTACTGGTAGAGCATCACCCAGTCGGGGTTCTCCGCGGCGAGCTGCTTCGCGACAGCGACGGCCTGGTTGGAGCCGCCGGCCGCGGGCGACGTGACGATCTCCGCGCCGTACATCGTCAGCAGCTGCCGCCGCTCGACCGAGGTGTTCTCCGGCATGACGCAGATGAGGCGGTAGCCACGCAGCTTGCAGACCATCGCCAGCGAGATGCCGGTGTTGCCGCTGGTCGGCTCGAGCACCGTGACGCCCGGCCGCAGCAGCCCCTCCTTCTCGGCCTGGGCCACCATGTAGAGCGCGGCCCGGTCCTTGATGGACCCGGTCGGGTTGTCCTGCTCGAGCTTCGCCCAGAGGCGTACGTCGGGGGACGGCGACAGGCGCGGGAGCCCGACGAGCGGCGTGCGCCCGACGGACTCGAGCAACGAGTCGAAGCGGGTCACCCCCCTGCGACCGCCGGGAGCACCGTCACGCTGTCACCGTCGTTGAGCGCGGTCTCGAGCCCGCCGAGGAACCGGACGTCCTCGTCGTTGACATAGACGTTGACGAAGCGGTGCAGGCCGCCGTCCTCGGTCACCAGCCGCCCGCGCAAGCCGGGGTGGCGGCCGTCGAGGTCCTCGAGCAGCCCGGAGAGGGTGTCGCCCTTGCCCTCGACGGCCTTCTGGCCGTCGGTGTACGTGCGCAGGATCGTCGGGATCCGGACCTCGATGGCCATGGGGTGGTTGGGCCTTCCTCAGCGTGTGGTGTGTGGCTCACATCGTCCAACAGACGCCCGGGACGCCTGCATTCCGGGTCAGGTGACCCGGATCTCCTCCTCCGCGACCTCCCCGTCGGTGATCCGGTAGGACCGGACCTCGTCGTACGACGGCTCCCGGGTCGAGACCAGGAGCCAGGACGCCCCCGGGGTGTTCACGGACCAGCGGATGTCGGTCCTCGACGGGTAGGCCTCCGTGGCCGTGTGCGAGTGGTAGACGACGAGCAGGTCCTCGTCGGCGTCGTCGATGTCCCGGTAGACGCGAAGCCACTCGGCGCTGTCGAAGGTGAACCCCGTCGGGGACCGCTCGGCGTTCTCCATCGCGAACAGCCGGGTGGCCACGCCGTCGCGTCCGGCGATGACACCGCAGCACTCGTCGGGGTGGTCGCGCCGGGCGTGCGCGACGATCGCGTCGACCATCTCGCGGGGCAGGGACAGCACGCGCTTCAGGCTACCGATCTCAACCGGAAGGGCGCGGATCCAGGCAGGACAGCAGCGACTCCTGCAGCCACCCGAGCCAGCTGTAGACCTGCATGACGTCCCAGTGCGGGTCCTCGGGGTCGAGGTCGTCCTCGTAGGTGTCCTCGGTGATGTCGAGGCGCGTCCCGAGGACGAGCCTGATGTCGTTGAGCCAGGACAGCCAGGCGTCGGCCTCGTCACGGTCGAGGACGAGCTTGCCGCCGGCGGCGGTCAGCGGGAGGAGCTTCGCGAGGCCGCCGGTCGCGGCTGCCCGCTTCCCGGCGCGCAGGTCGGACTCCGTGTAGCGCCGGAACTCGGTCGCGGCCGCCTCGTCGTCGCCGTACGCATCCGGGAACAGCCGTGCGAGCGCCGGGTCGTCGGGGGTCGTGACCTGACCAGGGGGGAGCCCGACCAGCGCCTCGAGCGGATCGCCCGACGGCTCCTCCGACTCCCCGAGCAGCGCCAGCAGCTCACCGGCGCACTGCGCGAGCACCGCGGCCTCGACCGGCTCGAGCTTGGCTTCGACGCCGCGGCGCGAACGCTTGAAGCGCACGTCAGTCCTGCTGCACGGTCGCCCAGAGCCCGCGGGCGTGCAGCCGGGCGACGTCGTGCTCCATCTGCTCCCGCGTCCCGTTCGACACCACGGCTTTGCCCTTCTGATGGACGTCCAGCATCAGCGCCTCGGCCTTCTCCCTGGCGTAGCCGAACAGCTCCATCAGCACGAAGGTCACGTAGCTCATCAGGTTGACGGGGTCGTTCCACACGATCGTGATCCACGGCCGGTCCGGCGTGACGTCCTCGTCCGTCTCGGGCCGGTCCAGCTGCGCGGGCGCGGTCAAGAGCTGAGCTCCCGCTTCACGACCTTCCCGGTCGTGTTGCGCGGCAGCTCGTCATGCACCTGCACCTCGCGCGGCACCGCGAACCGCGCCAGCTTGGACCGCACCCAGTCCTGCAGCTCCTTCTCGCCCGCCTTCCCGGACAGCACGACGTGGGCGACGAGCTTGGTGCCGTACGACGGGTCCTCGACTCCCACGACCGCCGCTTCGGCGACGGCGGAGTGAGCGAGCAGGACGTCCTCGACCTGGCCGACGAAGACGTTCTCGCCGCCGATGACCACCATGTCGTCGTCGCGACCGAGCACCGTCAGCCGGCCCTCACCGTCGAGGATCCCGAGGTCACCCGTCGCGATGAGGCCATCGAGGCGGTCCTTGTCGGACCCGTCGGTGTAGCCCTCGAACGACAGGCCGCTGCCGGCGAAGATCCGGCCCGACTCTCCCGGCGCGACGTCCTTGCCCGCCTCGTCGACGATCCGCAGCGTGACGCCGTGCGGCGCCTTCCCCGCGGTCCGCGGGTCAGCCGCCAGGTCCTCGGGTGTCGCGACCGCGGCGTAGGCGACCTCCGTGGAGCCGTAGAGGTTGTAGAGCACCGGCCCGAACGCCGCGAGCGTCTTCTCCGCGAGCTCTCCCGGCAGCGCACTCCCACTCGAGGCGATCACGCGCAACGACGACAGGTCGTAGGCCGACGGATCGGCCTGCAGCAGCTTCTCGAGCATCACCGGTACGACGACCAGCGTTGTCGCCCGGTGCTCCTGAATGTCGGCCAGCACCTGCGCCGGGTCGAACTTGCGGCGCAGCACGACGGTCGACCCGAGCACCATCGCGAGGGAGAGGTGACCGAGCCCCCACGCGTGGAAGACCGGCGACGGGATGACCGTCACCTCGCCCGCCTTCAGCGGGATCCGCGACAGGAACGACACCAGGTCGTCGATGCCCGCCCCGCTGCGCGCGGCCCCGCGGGGCGCACCCGTCGTGCCGCTCGTGAGGATCACCTGGCGTGAGGTGTGCTCGGGCTTGCGCGGCGCACCCGGCCCGGGCTCCGTCGCGAGGGCGGTCAGCTTCTCAGTGGTGATCTCGAGCCGGCCCGCTGCGGCCTCGGCGAGCAGGCCGGCGAACTCGGCGTCGTGCACCACCGCTGTCGCCTTCTCGCGCGTCAGCACCTCGTCGATCTGGCCCCCAGCCGACCCGGTGTTGAGGTAGAGCACGTCGGCGCCGCACTTCGACAAGGCGGTCGAGGCCTCGACGAACCCGCGGCCGTTGCGGGCGAGCAGTCCCACCGCGTCGCCCTCGGCGACCCCCCGGGCGCGCAGCTCTCCGGCGATGCGGTCGGTGCGCGCGTCGATCTCGCGCCAGGTCAGCATGCCCTCGTCGTCGAACAGGGCGGGCTTCTGACCGTGACGTGCCGCGCCCGCTGCGTACCCCGTTGCGGGCGTGAGGCCCCAGCGGGCAACGGCGAGGGCCATGCCGATGAGCTGGTCGGGACGGGCCGGCTTGAGCAGCCCCGACTGGGCGAGGACACGGGCAGCGGCGAGGTCGACCACGTTGGACAGGCTCCTGTTCCGTCGTACAGCGTGTTCACGGTGCCACGTACCCCGAACGGCCCTCGACAGCGGGGCAAGCACGCGCGAGGCTTCGGACGTGACCGTCACGCCGTTGCCTCCCCGCGGTGAGTGGTTCGTGGACGCCCGCCCCGGTGACCGGGCCCTACGGGTCTCCTGGCACCTGGAGATGGGCTGCGTCGTGCTCAGCACCTGGCGCGACGGGGGCTGCGTGTCGACGACCCGGCTCACGCCGGACGAGGCCGCCCGGCTCATCGGCGTGCTCGCCGACGGCCTCGCCAGCGCGGCTGAAGACCCGATGATCAAGTCGCTCACAACGGGGTAGGGACCGGTCCACCCGACCGACCCCGGAGGACCCCCTTGCCCGACGCCATCGTCCTGCTGAAGAACGACCACAAGACCGTCGAGAAGCTGTTCAAGCAGTTCGAGAAGCTCGGCGACGGCGCGCACAAGACCAAGCGAGACGTGGTCGACAAGATCATCGAAGAGCTCAGCATCCATGCCGCGATCGAGGAGCAGCACTTCTACCCGACGATCCGCGAGAAGGCCCCCGACATCGCCGACGACGTCCTGGAGGGGCTCGAGGAGCACCACATCGTGAAGTGGACGCTCTCGGAGCTCAAGGGCATGTCGCCGCAGGCCGAGCGCTTCGACGCCAAGGTCACGGTGCTGATCGAGATGGTGCGCCACCACGTGGAGGAAGAAGAGGGCGAGATGTTCCCCAAGGTCCGCGAGGCCATGGGACGCAAGGACCTCCAGGCCCTCGGCGAGACCATGGAGAAGGCCAAGGTCATCTCGCCGAAGCAGCCGCACCCGAAGGCACCCGACACCCCGCCCGGCAACCTCGTCGCCGGCCCGACTGCTGCTGCGGCCGACGGCGCCAAGTCGGTCGCCAAGAAGGGCTTCCGCAAGGCCATCGGCCGCAAGTAGGGCCTAGGCCCGAACCCGCCGGGCGCGCCGCACGACGAGCCCCGCCATCGCCATCGCGAGCAGCGCGAAGCCTGGCGTCCACGGCGTCTCCGGCACGGCGGCTGACGGCGTGGCCGCCGTCGCGCAGACCAGCTGCGGCGCCGTCGGCGTCGTGGCCGGCCGGGCCGGAAGAGCCTGGACGCCGGCGGACGTCACGGTGATGGTCTGCGCGTTGGTGTTGCCGTAGGTGTCGGTGATGCCACCGGGCTGGATCACGCGGGTCTCACCCGCCGCCAGCGTGAAGGTCGCACCCGCTCCGTCGATCGACGCCGCGGCGTTGGTCCTCGGCCGGTAGCGGAAGTTGGCCAGCGCGGCGGGCGCCGGGTTGCCGACGGCGTAGGTCCCGTTGCCCGTCGGCACCACGGTGGCAAAGGTGTACGGCGAAACCGCGAACGACGCCGAGTCGAGGACGTAGGGCACGACCACCCCCGGGGCGGTGGCCGTGTTGCCGGTCACGTGGAAGCGGTAGGTGCCGACGGGCGCGTCGACCGTGGGGTCCATGAACGCGGTCCAGTGGTTCTCCGACCCGCACTTGTCGTAGTGCACCGGCAGCGTCGAGTCGAGATCGCTCGTGACGGTCTGCCAGGTGCCCCCGCTCTGGCGCTGCAGCTCGACCATCGCGTCGTTCTGCTTCCACTCGGCCGTCGGTCCGCCGCCGATCCAGGAGAACGACGTGCCGGTGAAGCGCTGGACGTCGACGGGCTGCACCTCGGCCGTGCCCGCGAGCACGTCGGGCGACGTCGCCACCGGCGCGACCGCGAGCTCGGTGGTGGGCGGCGGCTCGAGGCAGTCGCGGTCGAGGGTGCACGGCGCGACGGGCTGGCCCGCCTTCATCAGCTTGGCGAGGTCCACCAGGCGGTTCTTCAGCAGGTTGCCTGTCTGCTGCCCGAACAGCGAGAACGACCCTTCGTACTGGTAGGCCTCGAACTCCTGGGTCGTCGCCATGTACGACGTGTAGTCGTTGGCCAGACCCACGGCGAACACGTCCTTGAACAGGCCGCCGGCGGCGGCCTTCACCGAGCGCTCGATGCGCCGGCCCATCTGGATCGTCGGCTCCCCCGGGATCGACGCGAGGCCGATGTCGTTGATGCGCATGATCTGAACCCGCGAGTTGTGCGGGCTGACGCCGGGCACGCCGATGACCTCGGGCTTCTCCAGGTGGTGGCTGGGAAAGACGGTCGCGGGAGTGGTCGTGCCATCGCCGGTTCCGAGGATCGCCTCGCGCGAGGTCGAGTGATAGGCAGGGTCGTCATAGGCCACAGTCGTCGCGGTGTCGTCGTCGTACGGGTCATACGGGTCGTCGGCAACGGCCTGCCCGCAGTAGCAGATGAAGTCCATCCGCGCATCGAGGGTGACGTCGCTGGACAGCTGCGGTCCGAGATCGCGCCAGAGCTGCACAGCCTCCGGCGTCTGCCGCATGCCGCCGTTCTCCATCTTGGCGAACTGCCCGAACGGGGGCGAGCGGTCCAGGCTGCTGTCGTAGCCGTAGGCGTCGTAGGTGCCATCGGGCCAGTTGCCGTTGTCGGCTTCGGGGGTGATGTCGCCCTGGGCGCCGTTGGTCAGCGCGTCGACGACCTGCCAGTTGGCCGGGAACGTCACGCCGTCTGCCTCGGCCGCGGCGCGGATGGCCTGACTGACCGATCGCGTTGTCTCCGAGGCCTGGTCGCCGTTGAGGTAGTAGTTGAAGGTCTCGACGATGACGCCGTGGTTGGAGAAATTCGTGATGAGCCCGAGGGGCACGCCGGCGAGGGTGTCGATGCGGATCGCGACGAACCGGTAGGCGTTCTGCGTGTCGACGCCGAGCTTCGCCTCCGGGTTGAGGTTCCATGCGCCGCCGCGACGGTTGTGGTTGGCGTTGGTGATCTGCCCCGTGGCGACGGCCAGCTTGGCGGGCGCAAGCCGGCTGGCGGCCTTGGTGATCGCGTTGATCAGGCCGTTGGCGACGGCGTAGAACACGCGCGGGTCGTACTCGTCGCCACCGAGCGCGGCGTAGCCGCCGTTCTGCCACATGGCGCCGACCGAGCCGTGCGTGTGCGTGGCGGAGATGAGCAGGTGGGCCCGGTCGATGCCGAGAGCAGTCAGGTGGTCGGCGACGTACGTGTCGACCTCGCCCGGGATGCCGCCGAGATCGGCCTGCACGATCGCGACCCGCTGGCCCTTGCCGTCATCGAGGACGTAGGCGTTGGCCTGCAGGCGCCCGTAGGTGCCCTGCGAGGGCGGCCACGTCTTGGCGTAGAGCTCGGTGTCAGGAGCGGCCTTGTTGGCGGTGCAGGCGGGGCCCCCGCCCAGCAGGAACGCAGCGCCCTCCTCCAGGTGGTTCGAGGGGTCCACCGAGTAGCCGCTGGACTCGGCCGCGACGGCCTCGGCGCAGTTCCTGGCCGTGTAGGCCCACTGCGGCGACGTCACCGGCGGCGTGATGTCGCCGGTAGCCGCACCCGCGCAGAAGACGCCGGACGCGCATCCGGCTGCGGCGGCTGGGGCGGCCACGGCGGCTGGGGCGGCCACGGCGCGCGGGGCGGCGGAGGCGGCCAGCGGCGCCCCGAGGACGACGACCGCGCACGCGGTCAGAAGGGACAGAACACGCAGAACGGGACGCCTGGGCACGCGGGATGACCTCGGATCTCAGCGGACGGTGCGCAGGGATTCGACGCGTGTGGGCGCGTACCTGCCGGCGGGCTGAAACACGGCCGACAAGGACGAGCAGCACGATCGTGACAGCCGCGCGCCTGCACCGGTGCCACAGTGATCTCGTGATGCCCTCGTTGGACGTCGGGTCGGTGCGCATCGGTGAGTTCCGCTGCCCGCCGGGCGACCCGATGTGGGCAGGTGTCAACTGGATCGGGCCCGAGCCGCACGTCGTGTTCCCCCGGGTGCCGGTCCGGATCCGGCAGGCGGGCGCCGAGGAGTTCGTGACCACGCCCAACCACGTCGTGGTCTACGCCGGCGGCGACGAGTACCAGCGCCGCCGGGTCGGGACGGGCGGTGACAGCTGCTACTTCCTCGCGCTGTCCCCCGAGCTCGCCGAGCGGCTCGGGCCACCGGTGGGCGCGCGCGGGCTCGCCGACGTACCGCCGGACCTCTTCTTGCAGCAGCGCCGGCTCGTGGCGCGGATCCGCTCCGGGTCTGCCGACCTGCTCGACCTCGAGGAGCGCGCCATCGAGCTGGCGACCGCGGCGCTCGCGTCGCGACAGCAGGCCGGCTGCGCGACCCGGGAGGAGTCGCCGCACCTGCGGGCGCTGGCCGAGCGGGCGAAGGAGCTCCTCGCCGTCGAGTACGCCGGCTCCCACCGGCTGTCCGAGCTCGCGCGGCTCCTCAACGTCTCGCCCTACCACCTGGCCCGCAGCTTCCGCACCGCGACCGGCTGGTCCCTGCACGGCTATCGAACGAGCCTGCGGCTGCGCGCGGTCCTCGACGTCCTGGCCGATCCCGCCACCGACCTCGCAGCGCTGGCCAGGGAGACCGGCTTCGCCAACCACAGTCACCTCACGATGGCGTTCCACCGGCAGTTCGGCGTGACGCCGTCGGCGGCGCGGGCCGACCTCGCCGCGTGAACGCGGAGTTCGACTTCTGGGTCGGCCGCTGGCAGGTGACGGACCCCAGCGACGGCAGCACGGGTTCGAACACGATTCGCCGCGTGCTCGCCGGCAAGGTGATCGAGGAGCGGTTCCACTTCCCCGGACCCGACGGCAAGCCCTACCGGGGCCGCAGCCACACCGTGCACGTCGAGCAGCGCGGCTGGTGCCAGACGTGGGTCGACAGCGCTGGGCTGTACCTCGACTTCGTCGGCGGGGTGAACGACGACGGCATGGCCCTCGAGCGGCGCGCGGTGGTCGAGGGTGAGCCCGTGCGACAGCGCATGACCTGGACGCAGATCGCCGAGGATTCCCTTGTGTGGCAGTGGTTGCGGACCACCGGCGACGTCGAGGACTGGCAGCTGCTCTGGCGTCTGGACTACGCGCGCTTCGCCTGAGACGTCACAGGACGGCAACGATCGAGGTGTTCGCACGATCGTGGTATCCGTCGTGCGACGACGTCTTTACCTTCCGGCGCATGACGAAGAACCTCTTGGCAGGCATCTGCGCACTGACCCTCGCTGCCGCCTGCGGCGGCGGCAGCGGCTCGACGGGATCCGCGTCGACGGGCGACCAGCCCGTCAACGGCGGCACGTTGCGCGTCCTCGGCGGCGGCGACATCGACCACATGGACACGGCGAGCTCCTACTACACGGTCGGCTACAGCCTGCTGCGCGCGGTCTCCCGCCAGCTGCTGAGCTACCCGAACGCCGCGGACGACAAGACGGCCAACGCCGTCGCACCCGACATGGCGACCGCCATGCCGAAGATCTCAGCCGACGGCAAGACCTACACGTTGACCATCCAGGACGGCGTGCAGTGGGACGCGAAGGCGGGTCCGCGTCAGGTCACCGGCGCGGACGCGGTCCTCGGGTTCAAGCGGCTGTGCAACCCGGTGCAGCCGACCGGCGCGATGGGTTACTACGCCGGCGTCATCGAGGGGATGCAGGAGTTCTGCGACGGGTTCGCGAAGGTCCCGGCCAGCATCCCGGCCATCAAGGCCTACGCGACCGGCCACGAGATCTCCGGCATCTCCGCGACCGGCAACACCATCACCATCAGGCTGGTCCAGCCCGCGGGTGACTTCGTGAACATCCTGGCCCTGCCGTTCTCCTCCCCCGCACCGGTCGAGACGCTCGACTACCTCCCCGACTCCCCGCAGTTCCGGCAGAACTTCCTCTCCGACGGTCCCTACAAGATCGTGAAGTACGTCGCGGAGAAGTCGATAGAGCTCGCGCGCAACCCCGCGTGGAAGAAGAGCACCGACAAGCTCCGCGGCGCCCACGTCGACGCGATCACGATCACCGAGGGCTCGGACGAAGGGCCGATCCAGCAGCAGCTGGTGGCCGGTACCGCCGACATGAGCTGGGACACCTACGTGCCGACGGCCGAGATCCCGGGACTTCGGGCGCGCAAGGACCCGAACCTCGCGCTGGTCAGCAACGGCAACACCAACCCCTACGTGGTGATCAACACCCTGAGCCCCAACGCCTCCGGCGCGCTGAAGAAGCTGAAGGTCCGGCAGGCGCTGAACTACGCCGTCAACAAGAAGGCCGTGATCCAGGTGCTCGGGGGGCCGACGCTGAACGAGCCTCTCGGACAGATCCTCACGCCGCCGATCCTCGGCTACAAGAAGTTCGACCCCTACGCCACGCCCGACAGCGTCGGTGACCCGGTGAAGGCGAAGGCGCTCCTCGCCGAGGCCGGCTACCCCAACGGGCTCGACCTGATCTACCTCTACCGCAACAAGGGAAAGGCGCCCGCGATCGCGGCGACGATGCAGGCCGAGCTGAAGAAGGCCGGGATCCGGTTGAAGCTCAAGGTCGTGCCCAACGCCGACTTCTACACCCAGCATCTGTCACACCCGGCGGCGACGAGGGCGGGCGACTGGGACCTCGCCGCACCCGGCTGGAACCCGGACTGGCAAGGCAACGCGGCACGGTCGTTCCTGGTGCCGCTGCTCGACGGACGTCACTGCGACGAGGGCACGACCAACTACAACTGCTACAACAACCCGGCCGTCAACACGCTGATCGACAAGGCGCTGGCCGAGAGCGACCCGACGAAGGTCGCGAACCTGTGGCATCAGGCCGACGTGCTCGTCATGGCCGACGCGCCGTGGGTGCCCGTGACAACGAGCCTCAACCCGCTGTACCACTCGTCGCGCGTCGGCGGCTGGCACTACTTCGGGCTGTCGAACAACGGCGACATCACCAACGTCTACCTGAAGACGGGGCGCTGAGCGCCACATGGTCCGCTTCCTCGCCCGCCGTCTGCTGGCCGGCGCGGTTGTGCTCTTCATCATCAGCGTCGCGGTCTTCGTCCTGTTCTTCGTGCTGGCGCCCGGGGACCCAGCAGCGAACTTCGTCGGCAAGGGTGCGACGCCTCAGCAGATCCAGATGGCGCGAGTCCGCTACGGGCTCGACCAGCCGGCGTACGTGCAGTACCTGAAGTACGCCGGCGGCCTGCTGCACGGCGACCTCGGCTTCAGCTTTCGCAACGCGGAGCCGGTCACCAAGACCCTGCTGACCCGACTGCCGGCAACCGCCTCGCTGGCAGTCGGGTCGGCAGTGCTCTGGCTCTCGATCGGGATCCCCGTCGGGATCCTCGCTGCGACCCGGCCCCGCAGCTTCCGCGACCGCGCCGCGACCATCTTCTCGCTGGGCGGGCTGTCGGCACCGAGCTTCGTCGTGGGGCTCCTCATGCTCTACGTGCTGTTCTTCCGGCTGACCCTGCTGGGCTGGCACGTGTTCCCGGGCAACGGCTACGTGCCGCTCACTAGCGATCCGATCGGATGGGCCCGTCACCTGCTGCTGCCGTGGGTGACGCTCGCGATCACCTACGCCGCGTCGTACTCCCGCCTGGTCCGGGGTTCGCTCCTAGAGGTGCTCGGCGAGGACTACATCCGCACCGCCCGGGCGAAGGGGCTGTCGGAGCGCCGGGTCGTGTTACGCCACGGGCTTCGCAGCGCGCTCACGCCGGTCGTCACGCTGCTCGGCATCGACCTCGGCTCGCTGCTCGGTGGTGCGATCGTCACCGAGGCTGTCTTCGGCCTGCAGGGCATCGGCCAGACCGCGGTGCAGGCGGTGACGACAGGTGACCTGCCCATCATCTTCGGGACCGTGATGTTCGCCGCGTTCTTCGTCGTCGTCGGCAACCTCGTCGTCGATCTCGTCTACGCGCTGCTCGACGTCCGCGTCCGCGCGACGTGAGCTGCCCACGTCGCGAGCGCCTCAGCCCCGAGCGGGCGGCTGAGCAGATAGCCCTGCACGTGGTCGGCGCCCATCGCCTGCAGAGCCGATAGCTCCGCGCTCGTCTCCACACCCTCTGCGACGACGGTGATGTTCATGGACTTCCCGAAGACCGTCACCATGCGGACGAGTGCCCGCCCACGCTTGGCGTCGAGCTGGCTGACGAAGGACCGGTCGATCTTGATCGTGTCGATGGGCAGCTGCTGCAGGTGCGCCAGTGACGTGTAGCCCGTGCCGAAGTCGTCGATGGCCACCTTCACACCGAGCGCCCGTACGGCCTCCAGCTCGTCCGCGGCACCGAGCAGGTCGTCGAGCACGACCGTCTCGGTGATCTCCACCGCTATGCGCCGGGGGTCGATGCCGGTGCGGGCCAGCACGCTGCTGATGTGGCCGGGCAGTCGGCGGCTGAGCAGGTGCCGTCCGCTGATGTTCACCGACACCGGGATGCCCACAAGAACGGGGTCCTCGTCCCAGACCACGAGCTGCCGTGCGACCTCGTCCAGCACCCAGCAGTCCAGGTCGACGATCAGGTCCGTGGACTCCGCGATCGGGATGAACGCGTCCGGCGGCAGGATGCCGTGGCCCGGACGGTCCCAGCGAACGAGCGCCTCGAGCCCGACGAGGCGTTCCGTCGCCGCATCGACGATGGGCTGGTAGTTCAGACGCAGCCCACCCCCGTCAGGCTGGGCAAGAGCGTCCCCGAGGGCCGCCTCGACGTCCACGCGCTGAAGCAGCTCGGCCTGCAGCTCCGCATCGAACAGCTCGATGGCCGAGCCGTTGTGCTGCTTGGCCCGGTACATCGCGGCATCGGCTCGCGCGAGCAGCTGGGCCGGGTCCTCGGGTCCGTCGAGGCTGAGCGAGATGCCGATCGACGCCCCGACGCTGAGCTTCTCGTGTCCGACGGTGATGGGCTCGCTGATGACATCGATGAGGCGACGGGCCAGCTCAGTCATCTCTCCGACATCCGTGGTCTGCGCGACGACGACGAACTCGTCCCCACCGAAGCGCGCAACGAAGTCCCCTCCGCGCAGGGCCTGAACCATCCGCGAGGCAACCTGACGAAGCACCTCGTCACCGCGCTCGTGACCGTGACGGTCGTTGATGGCCTTGAACTCGTCCAGGTCCACGAACAGCACTCCTGTCGCCGCGCCGGTGCGGGTTGCCCTGCTCATCGCAGCCTGGATCCCCATGACGGCTGCAGCCCGGTTGTAGATGCCCGTCAACGAGTCATGGGTCGCCTGGTGGCTCAGGTGGGCCTGCAGCTCGTCCCGCTCGATGATCGACTTCGAGAGGACGGTCACCGAGCTCTCGAGTGACTGCCCGAGGCGGCCGGGCAGCGCCGCCTCGAGGACCGGGTCGTCGAAAGCGCAGTGCGCGAGAGCGTGTGCCTTCGCGTCCAGCAACCGGAGGCTGTCGACGAGATCGCCAAAGGCGCGGAAGGCCAGCCTCGTCTCCCGAGGACCGTGGTTGGTCCGCACAGCCGGCGCACCTTCGAGCTCGCCCTCGTTCACGGCGTGGGCATACGCGGCTAGCTGCTTGAGCGGCCGGGAGACCGATCGGCCGAGGAGCAACGCGACACCGATCGAGGCCATGGCGAGGATCGCGGTGCCGAGCCCCCACAGCAGCAGGCCGGACCGGCCGTCACGCGCCAGCTTGCGGGCGACGTCGCGGACCTCCCGGGCGGCAGCCGCGACGACGTCGCGCAGCAGGGCACTCCTGAGAAGGAACCCACGGAAGACAGCGGCGACCTTGGGCGCGTCCGCATGCGACAACGGGTTGACCACGGGTGCGGCCAGCAGCTCGGCGGCCACGGCCTGCGTGAAGCGCCTCACTGCGGCATTCGCGCCAACCCGGTCAAGGCGGTCGACGACGTGGCGGACTGCGAGGTCGTGCACGTAGGTCACCGTCGCGTCGTAGACCGCTGTGTCGCGGGCCAGGCTGGCGAACACGACCGCCGCGGACTTGCGCGTCCCACCCGGCGACGGGAACCACACTGCGCTGAGGTCGAGGCCCTGAGCGGTGGCAACGCCTTCGAAGAGCGTGACGACTTCGAGGGCCTGGATCGGACCGACAATCCGCGACTCTCGCCCGGCCAGGTCCAGTCCGGACAGCGTGTCCTTGACGGCGGCGCTCGCGACGTCGACGTTGCCCGTCAGGCGCAGGAGCGCGTCGGCCGGCGGCACCGTCCCCAAGTCGATGTCGTGGGCGAGCGCGCGGAGGTCGGTGCCGTGGAGCGGAGAGCCCGCCCCGAGAGCGGTCACGGCAGCGTTTGCCCGGGTACGCGCCTTGGCTGCCTCCGCGGCAAGATCGATCCCCAAGAACCGCGACGCGACGGAGGGGGTGACCCCCAGTTGCGCGAGGCGCACCGTCATCGCCTGAAGGGACTGCTCCGTGCGCACCGCGTCCCGGAGGTCGACCAGACGACTGAGATAGCTGAGCTCCCGCTCTACCGCGTCGCCCTGGGTCGCCGTCGCCTGCCGGGAGAGCACCATCGTGCCGGCGAAGGCACACAGAACGGTCACCGGGAGCAGGACCAGGGTGACGAGGCGCACAGTGATGCCGATGCCGGGATGAGACGGACGGCGCAGGCGATTGGTCATGGTCGTTCCCCCGGGGTCTAGGGCGGGCACGAAGGCTCGGGCCACAGACGCAAGCGTCGACGCTGAGGGGTGCCGACGTGACAGACGACGCCGGAAACCGCTTGAACGTGCGACGTCATGTCGCTCCTTCATGGCACTCATCTGATCCGAACGGACAGCCGCCAGAGCAAATGGTGCCGCTGTGCGCAGTCAGGCCTCGAGGGGTTGCTTGTTCCGCTGCGTGCGATAGGCCACGTCGGCGATGACTCGCGCAACGCTCGCGGGGTGCCAGCGCTGGTCGGTCGGGCTCTGGAATTGCTCGGCGTTGAGCGCGGCGGCGATCGTCGCCAGCGACGCCCCCTCGCCGTGGAGCCGGGTGATGCGGTGCAGACCGTGCTGGTTCGTGACGGGCTCGGGCCGCGACCTCCCCGTCCGCTTGAAGGCGCCGGTCGCAGAAGCCACGGTGAAGCCGTCCTGCGCCCCCAGCAGCGTGGCGAGCTCGCCCACGGGCAGCGCTGGGCTCCAGAGGTAGCCCTGTCCGGCCTGACAGCCCATGCGGTGCAGGATCGCCAGCTGCTCCGGTGTCTCGACCCCTTCAGCCACCGTGCGCAGGCCGACCGCGCGACCAAGGTCGACGACGGAGATGGCGATGGCGAGGTCATCGGCGCGAGTAGCGATGTGCTGCACGAACTCGCGATCCACTTTCAGCGTGCTGATGGGCAGCTGTCGCAGGTAGGTCAGCGACGAGTAACCCGTCCCGAAGTCATCAAGGGCCACCCCCACGCCGAGGTCACGCAGAGACCGCAGCACCCGACGCGCGGAGCGGGCATCGGCGAGCAGGCCGGTTTCTGTCACCTCGAGCTCCAGCGCGGCCAGCGGGATTCCACCGACCTCGGCGGCGTCGCGCACCCGCGCGACCAGCGCCGGATCGCTGACATTGCGCGCCGACACGTTGACGGCCAAGTACGCCTTCTCAGGCAGGCTTCCTTCTCGGCGCAGCGCGGCTGCGTCGCGGCAGGCCCGGCGAAGAACCCAGTCGTCGAGAGCCGCGATCAGGCCGGTGTCCTCAGCGAGCGGCACGAACAGGGCAGGAGGAACCCAACCGCGAGTCGGGTGGTCCCAGCGCAGTAGCGCCTCGATGCCGAGCAGCCGACCGGTGACGAGCTCGACGACCGGTTGGTAATGGACCTTCAGGCCGTTCTTCGTCACCGCCTCGGACAGCTCCCGGCCGAGCTCGATCCGCTCGTTCCACCGCTGCTCATTTGAGGTGTCGAAGACCTGCCAGCGCCCTCGCCCGAGCGATTTCGCGTGGTACATCGCCGCTTGCGCATAGCGCAGCAGCGCATCGTCGTCCGGTGCCAGCGGCGGTGAGACGGCGATGCCGAGACTCGCCGAAATGGTCAGCTGCACCCCCGAGATGTCCATCGGCTCGGCCAGGATCGCGCCGATCCGCTCGGCCAGGTCGGCGACCTCGCCCTTGCTGGTCTCATCGCTGAGCACCACGAACTCGTCTCCGCCGAACCGGGCGACCGTGTCGCCCAAGCCCGCGGTCGCGTGCAGCCGCGCCGCAACCTCGGCGAGCACCTGATCGCCGACCACGTAGCCGTGCCTCGCGTTGATCGCATTGAACCGGTCGATATCGACGAAGAGGACGGCGAGTGGACGGCCGCGCCGTACCGAGCGTGCAAGCCCCAGCGCCAGCCGGTCGTCGAGAAGCGCTCGGTTCGGTAGACCGGTCACGTCGTCGTACGTCGACTGCGCGGCAAGTTGGCGCTCGAGTCGTTTGCGGTCGCTGATGTCGCGGCCGATCACCGAGGCGGCGATGACCTCATCCAGCTCATTGAAGATCGGGGAGATGGTGAGGGACACGTCGAGCATCGCCCCGTCGCGCCGGCGGCGCACCGTCTCGAGTCCGAGCACGGACTCGCCGGCAGAAAGGACGCGCAGGAGGTACTGGATCTCGACGCCCGCGTGCTGCGGGTCCAGCAGGTCGACATGCCGCCCGATCACATCGGCGGCGAGATAGCCGTACAGCCGCTCGGCGCCGCGGTTCCAGGTCAGGATGATCCCGTCGAGGCGCTTGGTGAACACCGCGTCGGCCGACGACGTGATGACCGCGAGGAAGGTCTGGGCTGCCTGCTCTGCTTCCTTCCTCTCGGTGAGGTCTCGGGAGAGCCCGATGATCCCGGTGACGGCGCCCGCACTGTTGAGCATCGGCACGCCAGTGACAAGGGCAGGAAACGTCGTGCCGTCCTGGCGGGCCATCTCGAAGTCGCCCTTCCAGGTCCCTCCACTCAGGACCGTGGCCCGCATCGCTTGCACCTGATCCACGGACCCGGGCGGGACGAGCCGGCTCACGAGCTCCCCGGTGATCTCGACGGCAGTCCACCCATACATCTGCTCGGCGGCGGCGTTCCAGAACCGAACGCGGCCGGCCAGGTCGCTGACGATGACGGCCTGATCCATGGCCTTAAACAGCGTGGACCGGAACTGGGCGACCTCGCCGGACGCGTCGGGTTCGTCAGGCAGCGCAGAGGCTGTCGGTTGACCTGTGTCCACAGCGGACGTTACGTACTGCTACGGCCGTTGCGGCAAGGCCCTCTCCGCGGGCGTTGACGCAGCGAGCTCCGGTGCTGCCTCGGCGACCGCGGCCCGCAGCCGAGCCAGCTCGCTTTCGACGCGCTTGAAGTCGTCGATGTCAGTGCCCGTGCCGATCCACTTGAGCGGGCGGCCGTCGGGCCCGCGCACCGGCAGGCTCCTGCACAGGTGCCAGCGGTACTCCCCGTCGGCGCGCCGGATGCGCGACTCGATCTCGTACGGCGAGCCGGTTACAACCGCGTGGCGCCAACTGGTCTGAGCCGCTTCGCGGTCGTCCGGATGAAGGACGGAGGGCCAGGCCCACTCTTCATTGGTCGGGCGCCGCAAGCCCGTGTAATCCACCGTTTGCTGGTTGACGTACTCCGTTGTGCCGTCGGCATCCGTCACCCCGACGAGCAGCGGCAACGAGTCGGCGATCAGCCGGAACTCCGGATCGGTCAACGACAGCGCCGACCGCGGTTCGCGAACGTCACGATGCTCGGGTTCGCGTCTTCCGAAGGGACTGTTGATGATGGCCGACACACGTTGTCGACTGACGCCCAGTAGCGATGCGATCTTCTCCATGCTCAAGCCGTCGGCGTACATGGCCCTTGCTTCGGCGCGACGCAGCCGGCTGCCGGCGTCGAACAGACCGTCGAGCAGCTCGGACAGGACGTCGAGCACGATCGGATGGCGGGCGCCGGTGAGGAGCTCGGCGTAGCTGAGTCCGCGGGATCGCCCCGCTCTCAGCTCGGCCGCGCGGGCGGCGACGACGGCGAGGCGATCGCGCCCGCCCTCGAGCACCTCGACAACGGCATCGAGGGCCTGGAACAGCTCCTCGTCGTACCAGTCAGCCACCTTCTCGCCCCAAGTCTCGCGCGTCAGCGCGCCGCGGAAGTGCCTGGGAAGGAGCCTTCAGGTCGGACGAGCCTGACCCTCGTTCCCGCAGAGCACCGTGTCGGACATGCCCGGATAGTGCCTTGTCAGATCGGCTGCTGTAGGGAACGTCGGCCATGTCGCGCGGGCGCGGCGAAGCGAGACAGGCACTCTTCCTGCCAGACTCCGCGTCTGCCTGCATGCGCTGGTGCTCCCCGGGTTTGCCGGTCGTGTACGTGGAGCCCTTCGACGCCGTCGAGGCACGGGCTGAAGCGCGGACGGCGCAAACAGTCTGAAACTGTCACCTTCGTTGCTGATCGGACGTGATACGTGCGAGCTACGTCGAGGGGGACCCGGGCCACAACGACGAGGCCCCCGGCCTGCTGCGCAGGTCGGGGGCGTGTCGTGCGTGCGGTGGAGGTGCCGGGAATCGAACCCGGGTCCTCCGGCGGCAATGCAGGGCTTCTCCGGGTGCAGCTCGCTGTGGTTTTCTCGGCCCCACCGTTCACGCGAGCGAGACGGTGCCGGGCCCAGTCACTGTGAGATTTCCCGTCCGACCCCGTGACCGGCTCGGACGGTGATCCTCCTGTCGATGCCAGGTCCCGGGCCGGAGGCACTCCCGGGCTGACAGCTACGCACTAGCTGCTAGGCAGCGAGTGCGAAAGCACGCGGACTGTTGTCGGCGCTTGTTTTTTTTGCGACGTTTCGTGGTTTACGAGATCATCGTCGCCTTCCTCGACCCGCTTCCCCTGCCTCGACGTCCGGAGTCGAGACCTGTCACCCCCTTCGTGGGCTGTCGTACAGGTCGATTCTAGGTCAGCCCTCGACGGCGCGCAGGTGCTTGACCGGCAGCCCCTGCTCCTGACGGGGCTCCGGCAGCAGGTACGGCGGTTGCTCGCCGACCTCGTCGACACCGAGCAGCACGCGCAGGTCCTCCGCCGGCACGGGGCGCGACAGCCAGTAGCCCTGCGCCATGTCACAGCCAAGCCCACGCAGCGCCTCGGCGAGGGCTGCGTCCTCCACGCCCTCCGCCACCGCGCGTGCCCCGAGGCTGTGGGCGAGCTGCACCGTGGTGCGCACCAGTGCCAGGTCGCTGTCAGACGTGAGCATGCCGAGAA